>DATNEN010000225.1:0-6915 GCA_035552975.1 Steroidobacteraceae bacterium | reverse complement strand
GCAGCCGGCCGCAAGGGAACGGTCCCCAAGTCGCGGCGCAAGCCCAAAGCCGTATACTAGCGATAACGTCATTTCCGAAGACCCCTGGGGTATCCCATGGCCAATGTCATTCCGCTGGGCGGCAAGAGCGCTTCCAGCCCCGGCGCCGGGCTCAATTCGGTGGATGAGATCGTCGCGGATCTCAAAGCCGGGCGGATGGTGATCATCATCGACGACGAGGATCGCGAGAACGAAGGCGATCTGATCATGGCCGCGGAGCGGGCCACTTCAGAGGCAGTCGCGTTCATGATCCGACACACCAGCGGCATCATCTGTGTGCCGATGGAAGAGGAGCTGTTGGCGCGCCTGGATCTTCCGCAAATGGTGCAGGCGAACAGCGAGTCACACAGGACGGCGTTCACGGTGTCTGTGGACCTGCGCTTCGGCACGACGACGGGCGTCTCCTCGAGTGATCGCGCGGCGACGATTCGTGCCCTGGCGGACCCGACGGCTACCGCGCAGCAGTTCGCTCGTCCGGGTCACATTTTCCCGTTGCGCCCGCGTAAGGGCGGAGTTCTCGTCAGGGCAGGCCACACCGAGGCCGCCGTCGACCTGTGCCGCCTCGCCGGACTGAAGCCGGTCGGAGTGCTGTGCGAAGTGATGAATGATGACGGGACGATGGCGCGGCGCGCCGATCTGGAGGCGTTTGCGAAGCGACATAATCTCAAGATCGGGACCATTGCGGACCTGATCCGCTACCGCCTGCGTAATGAGCGCTCGATCGAGCGCATCTCGGAACAGACCGTGCAGACCGAGGTGGGCGAGTTCCGCCTGTATGCCTATGAGGACCGCGTCAACAACGATGTCCATCTCGCTTTGGCGCGCGGCCGACTGGACGGGTCTGTGGTGCCGCTCGTGCGCGTGCATGTAGGCGACACTCTTCGGGATCTTCTGGGCGTTCGAGGTCACGCGCGCGCGTGGACTCTACGCGCCGCCATGAGTCGTGTTGCACAGGCAGGCAACGGTGTTGTTGTCATTCTGCGCGATAACGAGTCGCCCCACGATCTCGCGGACGCCGTGAAGGCACTCGGAGCCTCGGACGTGCCTGCTTCTGCACGCGGGTCGACGAGCGTCGCGGCCACAGGCGCAGCCGCTGCGGCGGCCGGCGCAGCGGAGCCGCAGCAGGAGGTCCGCGAGGTTCTCCGGACCTATGGCGTGGGCGCGCAGATTCTGAAGGACCTCGGCGTTCGCAGGATGCGCGTGCTGTCGGCCCCTAAGCAGATCCACGGCATCTCCGCTTTTGACCTGGAAATCGAGGGCTACGTCGGCGAAGAAGGCTGAGGCGCCGCGCGAGGCTCGTCGCCGCCGTTGCGGCTCCGGCGGTGGGAGTCCGACGCGCTATACTTGCGTCCTCCGCCCCTCGTGACGAGAAACCATGGATTCCCCCCGCATCGTGGAAGGTGAAATCACCGCGCGCGACCGCAAGGTTGCGATCGTGGCGGCACGCTTCAACGACTTCATTGTCTCCAGCCTGTTGAAGGGCGCGATCGGCGCCTGGATGGAGCGAGGCGGCAACCAAAAAGATCTGCTCATCGCCCGGGTCCCGGGCGCCTTCGAGCTGCCAGTGGCCGCCCGCAAGCTTGCCGTCGGCGGCCGCTACGACGCCGTGGTTGCACTGGGCTGCGTGATTCGCGGCGATACGCCACACTTCGACTACGTGGCGGGCGAGTGCGCCCGCGGCCTGCAGCTGGCAAGCCTGGAGACTGGAATCCCCATTGTGTTCGGGGTGCTGACAGTAGAGACGGTGGAGCAGGCGCTCGAGCGCGCCGCGATCGGTGCCGGCAACAAAGGCGGCGAGTCGATGGACACGGCGCTCGAGATGGCCTCGCTCATGGCGCATCTGTAGAGACGGCGCATGTCCCAGTCTCCCTATCATCTGTCCTCGACGCGCTCGGTCGCCCGCAAGCTCGCTCTGCAGGCGCTGTATCGATGGCAACTCAACGCGTGTCCCTGGCAGGACCTCATCCAGGAGTTCGGTGCTGCCGATGACATGCCGAAGGCCGATCCGGAGTATTTCCGCGAGCTGGTCGAGGGAGTGTGGCGAGCGCACGCGGATCTGGATGCCCGCCTCGCCGGGCTGATGGAGCGCAAGCCCGAGCATCTGGACCCGATCGAGCACGCGGCGCTGCTGATCGGCCTGTTCGAGCTGGGGTCGCGGCCGGATGTCCCATATCGGGTCGCCATCAATGAAGCGGTCAATCTCACGAAGCGATTCGGCGCTACTGACGGGCACAAGTTCGTCAACGCCATTCTCGATCGCGCCGCGCGCACGCTGCGGCCGAACGAGCACTGAGACGCGATGGCCGTTTCCGAGTTCACGCTGATCGAGCGGTACTTCCGCGACTGCGGCGCGAAGCGGAGCGACGTGCGATTGGGAATCGGAGATGACGCGGCGCTTCTGGAGTGTCCGCCGGACGCTGAGCTCGTCGCCACCGTCGATACGCTGGTGGCGGGAGTGCACTTTCCGGAGGGCTCGCCGGCTGCCTCCATCGGCCACCGTGCCCTTGCTGTGAATCTGAGCGACCTGGGGGCGATGGGTGCGCGGCCTGCGTGGGCGCTGCTTTCACTGACGTTGCCAGCGGCGGACGAGGCCTGGCTCGGAGAGTTTGCCTCGGGATTCACCGCGCTCGCGCTTGCTCATTCGGTTGCGCTCGTCGGCGGCAACACAACTGCGGGCCCATTGTGCATCTCGGTGCAGCTGCTCGGCCACGTTCCGCGAGGTGGGGCTCTGCTGCGCAGCGGAGGCAAGCCCGGGCACATCGTGTTCGTGTCCGGAACTCCCGGCGACTCGACGGCCGGACTGGCCTTGGAGCAGGGCCGACTGAGCGCAACGGGGGATGCCGCCAAATACCTGCGCGAGCGCTTCCTTTTCCCAACGCCGCGTGTGGCCCTCGGCGAGCGCTTGAGGGAGTTTGCCAGCGCCTGCATCGACGTTTCCGACGGCTTGCTCGGGGACGCAGGGAAGCTCGCGCAGGCCAGCGGCTGCGGAGTCGATATCGAGTTCGACAGCGTTCCGGTCTCCGACGCTCTCGTGGAAGCGGTCGGTGACACAACTGCTCATACCCTGGCGTTGACCGGCGGTGAGGACTACGAGTTGTGTTTCACTGCGCATCCGGACGCCATCGCACGCCTGCGTCGAGAGATGCCGCCGGAACAGTGGGGCTATCGCAGGATCGGCGTTCTGGTCGCGACCCCAGGTGCCCGCGTGCTGGCTGGCGATGCGAGTGTGATGGACTTCTCGCATTCGGGATTCCGTCACTTCGACCCCTAGGACTCCCCGGACCGATGGTCGCGGGTGGCCGCAGGCGCAAAGGACCCTGCGGCTTGCGTCACAGTAGGGCCGCTGCTCCCGACCGTATGCTGTGCCGCGTTTTTGGCGGTTCCGCGAGCCCATGTCAGCACTGTCGACTCCATCTCCCAGGCCGGTCCCACAGCGCCGCATCCCCGAGAAGATCGGCAAGTACGTGGTGATCAAGGAGGTCGGCCGCGGAAGCACCGGAATCGTGTACCTCTCGCACGATGCGTACTACGGGCGCGACGTCGCGATCAAGGTCTACAACATGGACTCCGGCGGCGATGAGGAGCGGGCGCGCATCGCGCGCAAGATGTTCCTGTCCGAGGCTCACCTGGTCGGGATGCTCCAGCACCCGCACATTCTGCCGATCTACGACGCTGGCGAGGAAAACGGCCACTGCTACATCGTGACCGAGCACGTGCACGGAGCGCGTACGCTGGCTGCCTACTGCCGGCCGGATAACCTGCTGCGGATCGATGATACCGTCGAGATCATTTTCAAATGCGCGAAGGCGCTGCACTACGCGCATTCGCGCGGTGTCATTCATCGTGACATCAAGCCCTCCAACATCATGCTCACGCAGGACAGCGACGTCCGCATCATCGATTTCGGCATCGCGCTGGTGTCGGACTCCGACATCTCGCGGATCGAGGGCATTGCCGGCAGCCCTTCCTACATGTCCCCCGAGCAGGTGCAGAGTCTCGACCTGACCAACCGCTCGGACCTGTATTCCCTCGGCGCCGTCATGTACGAGCTGCTGACGGGGTCGCGCCCGTTCCGGGCCGGCAACCTGCAGAAGTTGTTGCATCAGATCGTATACGCGACGCCGCCGCCGATTCACACCCTGCGCCGCGACATTCCGGAGGAGCTGGAGAATGTCGTCGCAGTGGCGCTGCAAAAAGATCCTGAGAAGCGCTACAAGAGCGGCCTGGACCTGGCCGCGGAGCTGACCCGGGTTCACCAGCGATTGCGCGAAGCGAACTCGCGCATCGACCAGCAGGAGCAGTTCGGAGTCCTGCGACGACTGAAGTTCTTCCACGAGTTCTCGCACGCGGAAATCTGGGAAGTGCTGCGCGCGAGCAGCTGGCAGAACTACATCGAGGGCGAGGAGATCGTCAAGGAAGGCGAGATGGACGATCGCTTCTACATCCTCGTCACCGGGGGCTGCGCAGTCGAGCGCCACGGCCAACCCATCGGTGGGCTGGAGACTGGCGATTGCTTCGGCGAGGCGAGCTATGTGCCCGGAGCCAAGCGAACGGCGACCATTCGTGCCACCAGCGGCGTGACGGTGCTGAAGGTGAGCTCGACGCTGCTGGAGCAGGTGTCCGCTTCCTGCCAGTTGCGCTTCAACCGCGTGTTCCTGCGCAATCTCATCGGCCGCTTGCAGAACGCCGAGCGCGGCGGCAACAACTAGCCCACGCGCAGCTGGGGCGCGAGGGATGCCCTTGCCGCGGCGAGGGTGTGTCAGGGGTGCTGCGCGGAGATGTGCATCGCGCAGGGTCCTCGGCGCGTCCGCTTCCGCACCCCGCGCCGTGCGACGCAGCCGTCTTGCAAATGAGCCCGTGCTATCCTGATTCGCCGTGCACATCCTGCTCATCGAAGATGACGCCGAGGCAGCGGAGTTCCTCGTCAAAGGGCTGCGCGAGAGCGGCTACGAGGTCCATCACGCCCACGACGGGCACGACGGCCTGCAGCACGCCACGGAAGGCTCATTCGATCTCGTCGTGACGGATCGGATGCTGCCGCACGTGGATGGGCTGTCGATCATCCACCAGATGCGCCAGCAGGGCATCGCCACCCCCGTGCTGGTCTTGAGCGCGCTGGGGACGGTGGACGACCGGATTCGCGGCCTGAAGGCCGGCGGGGACGACTATCTCACCAAGCCCTTTGCTTTCGCGGAGCTGCTCGCGCGCATCGAGGCACTGCTGCGGCGCAGCTCGAGCGGGGCGGAGGCGACGAAGCTGAAGGTGGCCGATCTGGAGCTGGATCTGCTGGCACGCCGTGTAGTGCGCGGCGGTCGTGAGATCGAGCTCACGGCGCGCGAGTTGAAGCTGCTGGAATTTCTCATGCGGCGCGTAGGCCAGGTCGTGACCCGCACCATGTTGCTGGAGGGGGTATGGGACCTGCACTTCGACCCGCAGAGCAATCTCATCGACGTGCACATCAGCCGACTGCGCCAGGCGGTCGACAAAGGCTCGGTGAACCCCCTGATCCACACCATCCGCGGCTCAGGCTACGTACTGCGGGACAGTGATCCATGAGCGCACATCCTGAGGTGTCGGCTCCTCTGGCCCCCGCCAACCTCGCTCGCAGCACCAGGCCAGCCGGCGCGCGCGGCAAGCCCGATCCCTTCAACACCACGGCATTTCGGCTGTCGGTCGGCTACACGCTGTTGGTTACGTTGGCAGTGGCGGTGACGCTGGGCAGCGCGTATCTGCTGACCCAGAGCCTCATCACCGAGGACGTCGACCTGATCATCGACACCGAGATGAAGGGTCTCAACGACAAGTTCAATCGCAGCGGCCTGAGCGGTCTCACTGACGAGATCAATCTGCGTATCGACAGCTGGGGCCGCGTCGGCGCGGTGTACCTGCTGGTGGACAAGAAGTACGACCAGATCGCCGGCAACGTGGAGCAATGGCCGTTCAAGGGCATGCCCGCCGAGCGGCGCCCGGAATTCACCATCGAGACGATCGAGCCGGGACGGCGCTCCTCCCACCCGGTGCGCGCGGAGGTGCGCACGCTCCCCGACGGAAACCGACTTCTGGTCGGCACCGACATCTCCCAGGGCCAGCGCTTCTCGGAGAAATTCCGGGTCGCCACCCTCTGGGGCATAGGCCTGTCGACGCTTGCGGCCGCTCTGGCGGGATTCTGGTTCAGTCGCAAGTTGGCACGCCGTGTCGAGGACGTGACAGAAACCTGCAGGCGGATCATGGAGGGTGAGCTCGGCCGACGCCTCCCGGTCGCGGGCGCCAACGATGAGTTCGACGCGCTGGCCATCCAGGTCAATCGGGTACTCGATCGACTGGAGGATCAAACGCGCACTGTGCGTGCGACCTTCGACAGCGCAGCACACGATCTGCGGGCACCCCTGCATCGCCTGCGGGCGCGGATGGACTCGCTGCTGCGGCGCTCCCCCTCGCTGGAGCCTGCCGTTCACGAATCGGTCGAGTCGGCGCTTCGTGAGGTCGATCGGCTGCAGCGTACGCTCGCGATCCTCCTGCAGATCGCGCTGGCGGAGTCCGGCGCGCCACTCGCGGCGCCGATGGCGATCGATGTCGGTGAGCTCGCCGATGAGCTGGTGGAGCTGTTCGAGCCGGTTGCGCGCGCGCAGGGCCTCACGCTGTCCAGCAGGCACAGTGGCAACACCATGGTGCATGGCAACCGCCAGTTGCTTGCGCAGCTGATGACGAATCTGATCGAGAACGCACTGAAGTACATTCCCTCCGGCGGCTGGATCGAGCTGAGCGCCTCACGCCTGGATCAAGGCGTGCGTCTGGTCGTTAGTGACAACGGCCCGGGCATTGCGCCCGAGGATCGGGAGCGGGCGGTTCAGCCGTTCGCACGGTTGGGGAACGACG
>DATNEN010000224.1:0-11425 GCA_035552975.1 Steroidobacteraceae bacterium | reverse complement strand
CAGAACGGTCGACCTTGGAAGGGTCCTTGCCCGAGAACGCACCGCCGCCATGGCGTGCATAACCGCCGTAGGTGTCGACGATGATCTTGCGGCCCGTGAGTCCGCAATCGCCCACCGGACCGCCGACCACGAACCGGCCGGTCGGATTGATGTGGTACTTGGTCCGCTTGTCGATCCACTTGACCGGCAACACCGGCTTCAGGATCTCCTCGATGACCGCCTCGCGCAGCGCTTTCGTGGAGATGTCGTCGCTGTGCTGGGTAGACAGCACGACGGCCTCCAGCCCCACGGGACGGTCGTCCTCGTAGCGCAGCGTCACCTGGCTCTTCGCATCCGGACGCAGCCAGGGCAGCTTGCCCTTCTTGCGGACTTCAGCCTGCTTCTTCACCAGGCGATGTGCGAGCGTGATCGGCGCGGGCATGAGCACATCGGTCTCGTTGCTCGCGTAGCCGAACATCAGGCCCTGGTCGCCCGCGCCCTGCTTCTTCTCGTCCTTGCGATCGACGCCCTGCGCGATATCCGGGGACTGCTTGCCGATGATGTTGATCACGCCGACGCTGGCGCCGTCATAGCCCATCTCGGAGGAGTTGTAGCCGATATCCAGGATCGTCTTTCTGATGAGCGCCTCGAACTCGACCGTGGCAGTGGTCGTGAGCTCGCCTGCCACGATGGCCACCCCCGTTTTCACCAGGGTCTCGACCGCCACGCGAGCACGCTTGTCCTGCGCGATGACGGCATCCACGACCGCATCAGAGATGGCGTCCGCCATCTTGTCCGGGTGTCCTTCGGACACGGACTCGGACGTAAACAGATAGTTATTGGCCATTTGCGTAGTACTCAATGGGGGTTGAACGTTCGAGGCGATGGCCGCCTCACTTGAAATTCTCCGCCAGCCGCTTGTCGAACTCAGCGCGTGTGAAGCGGTGATTCTGCGTTCCGCGTGACTCGATCTTGATGGCGCCCATCAGGGAAGCGATCCGCCCCGTGGTCCTCCAGTCCAGGCCATGCAGCAGGCCGTGGATCAGGCCTGCCCGATAGGCATCGCCACAGCCCGTCGGATCGACGACCGCCGCCGGCTTGGCGCAGGGAATCGACAGCTCCGCGCCATCAGGGGTATGGATGACCGACCCGCCCGATCCCAGGGTCACGATCAGCGCCTTCACCCGTTGGGTGACGTCCCGCACCGTCCAGCCCGTTTTCTGCTGGACGAGCTGCCACTCGTACTCGTTGACGGCAACCCAGGTCGCCTGCGAGAGGAAGCGCGTCAGGTCCTCGCCGCCGAACATCGGCAGGCCCTGGCCCGGGTCGAAGATGAAGGGAATGCCCGCGGCGGCGAACTGCTCCGCATGCTGGATCATCCCATCACGCCCGTCCGGTGCCACGATCCCCAGGGCGATGTCACGAGCATCGCCGACCCGGTTCACATGCGACTGCTGCATCGCGCCGGGATGAAACGCCGTGATCTGGTTGTCTTCCAGATCCGTCGTGATGAAAGCCTGTGCGGTGTGCTCGGAGTCGATGACACGCACGTGGTCCGCGGGAACGCCGGTTTGCTGCAACCAGTCGCGGTAGGGAGCGAAATCGCGTCCGACGGTGGCCATCGGATATCCGATGTCGCCCAACAGCTTCAGGTTGTAAGCGATGTTGCCGGCACAGCCGCCGAATTCCCGGCGCAGCTGCGGCACCAGGAACGACACGTTCAGCATGTGCAGCTTGTCGGGGAGAATGTGATTACGGAAGCGGTCGCCGAACACCATGATGGTGTCGAACG
Organism: Steroidobacteraceae bacterium; assembly: GCA_035552975.1. GTDB lineage: Bacteria > Pseudomonadota > Gammaproteobacteria > Steroidobacterales > Steroidobacteraceae > 13-2-20CM-66-19. The sequence goes on along the minus strand of DATNEN010000224.1, from coordinate 9,654 downwards.
CCATCGAGCCGCAGATGAGTGCGCTGCATTCGGCCATCGACAATTCTCTATCCCCTCGAGATGATGTTTCGCAAACCTCAGGCGTCCATCACGAACTTGCCGCCGCCGGCGGGCAGTTCGAAATTGCCGTCGACGACCGCGCGCAGCCACCGCGCCGTGGCCACCGTGCCGCCGAACGCATAGAAGTGCGGGTGCACCAGGGGGCTGGCAGCCGTTCCGGCGCCCCCCTGGATGAGGCCCACTAGCATCTCATCTGGAGAGGTCGCGAGTCGAGCCAGGTTGGTCATGGCGCTCATATTTTTCATAAGCGAGTGCAGCGAGGCGCCCACCCCGCAGGCCATGGCGAACTTGATGAGCTTCGGCAAGGGCGTGGGACCGGCGACGCCTACGTAGACCGGGAGCGAAATTCCATGCTCTCCCAGATGCTTGCCCCACTCCACGATGGACTGGGGGTTGAAGCCGAACTGGGTATTGATCTGCACCTTGATGCCGGTGCGGTCGGCAAATGCCTGCTTGTGCTTCAGGGCGGCCCAGAGGGTCGTCGGACCGACCGCTTTGTGGCCCTCGGGGTGCCCGGCCACCGCGACGCGCCTCAGCCCCGCATCTACGATCGCGCCGGAGTCGATGATCTCCAGGGTGCTGCTGAACTTGCCTACGGGCTTCTCGAGGTCACCGGCGACCAGCAGCACCTGCTCCACACCCCCATCCACCAGCTCGCGCAGGCCGGCACGCAGGGCGCTCTCGCTCTCGATGCGGCGCGCAACGATGTGCGGCGAAGCGCGGAAGCCCAGCGCCTGAACCTTCAGTGCCACCCGCACGACGTCGTCCAGGGATGCCTTCGGCGTATGCGCGATGAATACGGATGTGCCGGCGGGGATTTTGGTGGCGAGGGTGGTCAGCAGTTCCTCGTCCATCGTGGAAATTTCGGTGGACGCGCCGCGCGCAAACTCCACGACGCGCCGCTTCAGCTCCGCCAGGTCGCTCATGCTCGTGGGCTCACTGATTTGCTGGTTGGCATTCATGAAGTGCGACTCATTCAAGGCTTGCGGCGGGCCACGACGAAGGTTTCGTCGTTGAACCACAGTCCGTTGTGTTTCTGCAGGACGGTCTGCGTGGCGTTCAGGTACGCCCCGCTTTTCATGACGGAGTCGAGGCGCTCGTCCTCGATCTGGTTGACATAGATGGCGGCATTCCAGGCCGCATACAGCGTCGAGGTGCCGATGCGATCGGAGATCTCCGACGGCAAGGTGTGCATGTCGTAACGGAAGATCGCCTTCTCGTCCGCAAGGGCCGTAAGGGTGAAATCGCGCGCATCGCGGCCGAGCTCGGTCTTCAGCGCTGCCAGCAGCGCATGGCGGTCGACCTGAAACGGATTCTCGTTCGGCCACAGCTTCTGGATGATCTCCACCCCCGGATCGTGGCCGCACGACTGAATGGCGAGCAGCCGGCCGCCCGGGCTCAAGCTGCGTGCCAGCGGTGCGAGCACTTTTTGCGCCTTGAATTCCGCCGACATGCGCGCGCGCCAAGGCTGCGAGGCGAGGATCAGGTCGTAGCTCTCGAAGATCCGTCCCGGCTTGGGAATGATCGAGTCGAGCAGAAATTTCTGATCCTCGCGGTAGATCACGAGCACCGAAGGACGTGCGTAGACGGGATTGCCCGAGCGCGGGCTGGGCTTGGTCGCCCAACCGTAGTCGAGCGTCCGCTCGAGCTCCTCGATCTGCTCGGCATACTCGTGCGAGGAGCTCCCGGTGAGGCGCACTTCCTGCCAGTTGAGAGCGGCGGCAGAGGACATGTCGCGCGGCATCAGCCGCGGCGCCTCGGCGTAATTCAGGTTCGTGACGACCAACACGGTCGCGGGATGCTCATAGAAGCGGTCCGGCATCTTCTCCAGACCCAGCCGCACATCCTCCAGGCTGATTTCCTTCGCCACCGCCATCAGCGGCACGTGTGGAAACATCCGGTGGGTGCTGCGCATGAGACGCGACAGCACGGTCGCGTCGCCCATGCCCGCGTCGAAGAACCGCAGCGCCGGCGGACTGGGCTTCACATGAGCCAGCTCCTGCGTGGCGCGCCGCGCGATGGCCGACTTCTCGTTGCAAGTGTTGACGAACGCCAGGTACTTCTGACGGTTGTCGTAGAAGCGGAATGGCGTAGAGGATTCCGGGGTGTTGCCGGCCACCGGCGCGGAATGCTCCGTAAGTGCTTGTTTTCCTGCGACGTTCATGCTCCCGCCCCCTCAGCGGTGGGACCCGCAAGGTAACGGCTCACCACGGAGAGCGGAAATCGGTAGTTGGGATGGGAGCTATAGCCGGGGCGGATGGCCCTTAATGCCATGGGCGGCGCCTGTAGGACGGTGGGGCTGGGACCGTGGGGGGCGTTGGCGCACGTCCGTGCGGGGCCGCAGCGGGTCAGCCGCAGCGGGTTGTGGAACCTCTACCGCTGCGCCCGGGGACCTGGGGACCGGGTGCGATCGATGCTCATTTCAATCGTCCGGGATGAGCGTAGACCACATGCTTGTCGCGGCGCGCAAAGGCCACCAGCGTCAGCCCGGTCCTCTGGGCGAGGCGCACTGCAAAAGCCGTAGGCGCGGACAGCGCGCAAAGGAAAGAGATTCCGACCGTGGCGCTCTTCAATACCATTTCATAGCTGGCCCGGCTGGTGATCAGCATGTAGCCGCTCGACAGGTCTGCCCCTTCTCTCACCAGTGCGCCGATCGCTTTATCGAGGGCGTTGTGTCTGCCGACATCCTCGCGCACCAGCTGAATACCCTTGCCGGGGACCACCCACGCCGCGCCGTGGACGCTTCCGGTTTTGGCGTTGATCGGCTGCATCGACCCGAGCTGCTCGATCGCCGCGTGCAACTGCTCGGCTGTGACGGTCGGCCCCGGGCCGACGACCGCCGGCTCGCGAATCGCATCCTCCGCAGTTTCCGCTCCGCATAGTCCACAGCCGGTCCGCCCGGTCAGGTTGCGCCGTCGGTTCAACAGCTCGGAAAAGCGCTCCCATGCCACGGTCACCTTGACGTCGGTGGCCTCGGCTCCCTGCACCACTTCCACCGCACGAATCTCCTCCGGCCGTGCGACCAGGCCCTCGCTGAGCGTGAAGCCGACTGCAAAGTCCTCGAGGTTGGCCGGTGTCGCCAGCATCACCACATGCGGCACGCCGTGATAGACGAGCGCGACAGGCGACTCTTCCGCGACCAGATCGGTCGTGCGCGTGGTGACTCCGCCGACCCAGCGCTCGATATCTACTTGCGCGCTGACAGGTTTCGACTCGGCCGCTCCCTTCTCAGGTGCAGCCTGCGGGCTTGAATCACCGGGCGTGACGTAATCCGTGCCTGCCATGGGACTTGATCAACAGGCAGGAGCCGGATCGCGGCTCTCGCGCGGCTCGCGGGCCGGGCGCGGCGGTGCGCACTCGTCCGCCGTTCGCTTCTTCCAGGCGTCTTTCTGGCTCACCCGCACAACCTCCAGCCTTGATGCCTCTGCCCGGCACAGGCTCACGGTATGCTTGCCGGGCCCCGTGCGACGAAAGTAGCCGATCGCGTGCCGGACCTCCAGGAGCGGGCCGGGCCGTTCTTTCAGATCATGGGCGAGCAGCAGCTTGTGCGAGACGATGCGGCGCCGGGTCTCGGGCCTGAGAGGGGTGTTCATGGAGCGGGCGAAAACGTTACGGTCCCGCACTGGGTGAAACCAATCACTTTTGCTAATCCGGACTATTCGACTCGAGTATACGTTCCGGGTATGCGGGGGCTGCGGCAGGGGGCGGGACGAACGCCCTGGACCCTTCGATTGTCGGAACAACAAGTTACAACCACATGCAACTGAACCGGTTCGACCTGAATCTGCTGATCGCCCTGGACGCGCTGCTGCACGAGAAGAACGTCACGCGCGCCGCCGAGCGGGTGTTCGTCTCCCAGCCCGCCATGAGCGCGGCGCTGCAGAAGCTCAGGGAATATTTCAATGACCAGTTGCTGGTCAGGGTAGGCCGGGACATGGAGCTGACCCCGCGGGGCCTGTCCCTGGTGGAGCCGGTCCGAGAGGCCTTGCTGCGCATTCAGGCCACCCTGGGGACTCAGCCCACGTTCGACCCGGCGACCGTCCAGAGAACCTTCACGCTGATCGTGTCGGCCGATGCCATCCTGAGGGTGATGCCTGCGGTGTTCCGCCGCATTTCCCGGGAAGCACCGGGGATCCAGTGCCACGTCGAGCACTTCTCCGAGACCACCCTCTCTCGGCTCGAGTACGGCGATGCGGATCTGTATCTCGGCCTCAACAGCCTGCGCCTGTTCGGGCTGAAAGCCTTTCCGGAGACACTGCGGATCATCGATCTGCGGCCGGTCCGGTGGGTATGCATCGCTTCGCGCGATCACCCAAGCGTGCAGGACACGATCACTGAAGCGCAGTACCTGGCTCTGCCCCATGTGTTCGGCTGGCCCAGCGGACACACGATCCCGCTGGAGGAGATGGTGCGCCGGCTCACCAACGCGGACATCGACGTGCGCGCGACGACACAAGGGTTATTGGAAATCCCCTCCCTCATCGCCGGCACCGAGCTCATCGCCACCCTGCCCGAGCACCTGGCGATGGCGCTGGAGAGACTGGCGCCGGTGAAGGTGGTGCCGTTGCCGTTCGAGACTCCGGAGACGCGCGAAGTGGTCATCTGGCACAAGCGCAACGAGCCCGACCCCGGCCACGCCTGGATGCGCGACATCATCATCGAGGCCGCGCGCATCCCTTGAGCCGGCGCTGGGGCCCGAGCACGCCACCCGCGATGGGCCAGGCAAAAAACCACGCTTTGGGTGGCCGCGTGGGCTGGCTGAGGCCCTCGACTTTGCGAAAATCGGCGCAGCAAACTTTTGCCGATCAACCAAGTATTTTCGCGTGATGGCGCAAATGGTCCTCCATGAACGTCGAGATGAAGTAGTAGCCGTGGTCGTATCCCGCCTGGCGCCGCAGCGTGAGCGGATAGCCGACCTTTTTCGCCGCGGCTTCAAACAGATGCGGATGCAGCTCGCGCTCGAGGAACTGATCGGCTGATCCCTGATCGATCAGGATCGGCGGGCGGGCGGCGCCGTTCGCCACGCGTGCCACCAGCTCCGTCGCATCGTATTCGCTCCACTGCCCACGATCCGGGCCGAGATAACCGGTGAAGGCCTTCTGTCCCCACGGGCACTGCCGCGGCGCCGAGATCGGTGCGAACGCCGAGACGGACTTGTAGAGGTCAGGATTGCGCAACGCGAGAGTCAACGCCCCGTGGCCACCCATGGAGTGACCGAATATTCCGGTCCGCGATGGGTCGACAGGAAAGTGCGCCTCGATCAGGCCACGCAGCTCCTGCGTGACGTAGGTGTACATGTGATAGTGCCGCGACCACGGATCGACGGTCGCATCCACATAAAACCCCGCCCCGACCCCGAAGTCCCACGCATCGCTGTCACCGGGCAGCTTCACGCCACGCGGGCTCGTATCGGGAGCGACGAGCGCAATCCCCAGCTCGGCGGCGACGCGCTGCGCGCCGGCCTTGATCATGAAAGTCTCTTCGGTGCACGTCAGGCCCGCGAGGTAGTACAACACCGGTACGCGGCGCCCCGCTCCGGAGCCGCCGGAAGAGGCCTGCGGCGGCATGTACACCGAGAATCTCATCGCGCAGGCGGTGCTCACGGCCTCGTGCCGGTAGAAGCCGACGGTGCCCTCGAAGCACCGATTCTGGCTGATCACCTCAAAGGGCTTGTCTGTCATTGACTCACTCCGGGTAAGCAGGCTGCATTGTCGACGGCACGCAGCTGCGCTGCAATGGATAAACCCCTATGCTTCGCAGCCTCGAGCTGCAGATCGAAAAGCGGAACACTGTGTCGCAACCTTACCAGGCCCCTCTAACATCCCTGCGCCTCGCGATGGCGCAAGCCGCCCGTGTGAGCGGGGCCATCCACCTGGAGAGTTACGCTGAAGTTCCCGCCGAGCTGACCACCCAGATACTCGAGACCGCCGCTCGCTTCGCCGCCGAGGTGCTCTCGCCGCTGAATCCGATTGGCGATCGAGCGGGCAGTCGCTGTGAAGCTCAGGGAGTCGTCACTGCGCCGGGATTCCCGGACGCCTACCGCCAGTTCCGTGACGCCGGCTGGACCTCGCTCGGGGCTCCGGCCGAATACGGCGGCCAAGGCTTGCCCGGGGTCCTCGCAGTCGCCGTTTCAGAAATGTGGGCCGGAGCCAACATGGCGTTCGCGATGTGTCCGGAGCTCGCGGTCGCTGCGCTCGAAGCGCTGCGAGTGCACGCCCCGACCGAGCTCCGCGAGGAGTACATGCCGCGCATTGCCAGCGGGGAATGGACCTGCACGATGTGCCTCACCGAGCCGCAGGCGGGATCGGACCTCTCGACGTTGCGCACTCGCGCCGAGCCGGACGGGGATACATGGCGGCTTTTCGGCCGGAAGATCTACATCTCATGGGGCGATCACGACCTTACGGACAACATCGTGCACTTCGTGCTGGCGCGGACACCGGACGCGCCCGCGGGTCTGAAAGGAATCTCCCTCTTCCTGGTCCCGAAGAAGCTCTCTGCAGCGGACGGCACACCGGCCGACAACGACATCCACGCCGTCTCTGTCGAGCACAAGGTGGGCATTCGTGCGAGCCCTACCTGCGTGATGGCCATTGGCGAGCGTGCCGGTGCCCGGGGGTGGCTCATCGGCCGGCGCCACGAAGGCCTCGCCTGCATGTTTACGATCATGAACCACATGCGCATCGGAGTTGGAATGCACTCGCTCGGCCTCGCCGAGCGCAGTCTGCAACTCGCGCGTCTTCATGCACGTGAGCGCGTGCAAGGGCGCGATGCAGCCGGTACGCAGCGTCCGATCATCGAGCACGCCGACGTGCGCAGAATGCTGCTGACCATGAAATCGTTGTTGCACGCAGCGCGCTGCCTCACATACACCGCCGCCGCAACGGTCGACGTCGCTCACGCGGCAAAGGAGCCGCAGACGCGTGCGGCCGCCATGCGCCGTGCGGATCTGCTCACGCCCGTCATCAAAGCGTGGGTATCGGACATCGGGTTCGAGATCGCCTCGCTCGGTGTGCAGGTCCATGGCGGGACCGGCTATATCGACGATGCGGAGATCTCCCAGGTATTCCGGGATGCCCGTATCGGCTCGATCTTCGAAGGCACCAACTACATTCAGGCCCAGGACCTGCTCGGACGCAAGATCGTTCGAGACCACGGCGCGGCGTTGGCTGAGCTGCTCGATGACATCGAGAGTACGGCCCGGGCACTGCCGTCGGGCGCCAGCCTCGAGGGACTGCGCAGCGCACTCCTCGAGAGCTGTGCGGAACTGCGCGCCACCGCCGCCAGGATCGTTGCCGCCTCCCCCGCGGACCCGCAGCTCATCGGGACGGTGGCGTACGAGTTTCTGAGCTGGCTCGGCGTTCTCGCCGGCGGGTGGCAATGGGCGCTCTCGGCAGCCGAGGCCCTCGAACGCAGCGGTTCGGCCGAGGCGCAAGGCATCATCGCCACCGCATCGTTCTACGCAGCACGGATTTTGCCGCGCACGCGCACATACGCAGCGGCGATTGCGCATGGATCGCAACCCGTCGAGGCCGTTCCCACGTCCGAGCTCTAGAAGGAAGCGCGCCCGAGGTGAACACGGATCGCCGTTCGGTGCCTGGGCGGCACGGAGCGCACGTCCGACATCAGCGCGAATAGCCGCTCGCTGCCGGGCAGCGCGCCCTCAGGACTCGATCAAGCGGCCGAGCAAGCTCAGCAACTGACTGCGGCCGCGCATTCCCAGACGTCCCGCGAGCCCGGCTTCATAGACATCGTGGAGTGTACGCGCACGCTGCAGAACAGCCTCCCCCTGGGCTGTCAGATGAAGCGCCGAGGAGCGCCGGTCGGCGACGCCGGCGCGGCGCACCGCAAGTCCCCTGCGTTGCAGCTCGTTCAGGAGCGGAACGAAGTTGGCCTTCTTGATTCCCAGTGCCGCGCAGACCTCGCTCTGGCGCACCCCGGGGTTCTCGCGAATCACCGTCAGCACCGCAAACTGCGTCGGCCGCAGATCGACGTCCTTGAGCGCTCCCACGAACTGCGTGACCGTCGACATCTGGGCGCGCCGCAGCGCATAGCCGACGTACTCCGGAAGCGGTCCCAGCCTCAGCTTGCGGCGGTTCGAGCCTTGCATGGCGCTGCCTTGCGATCCCCGGGGATACGGTTATGATATATAACTACTGGTGGCCCGCAAGTTGAAGTGAGCAGTGCGCAACAGGCACGAACATGATTCAGCTTGAGACCTTCTCGACCGACGGCCTGGAGCCGCGGCGCAAGATCGAATTCTGGAACGACACCGCCGCCGCCTCGTTCACACCGCTCGTCTCCGACCCTGTCGACGTACGCAACTTCTCCGGCCGCCTGAGCCGCACGCGCCTCGGGGACATGACCGTCGCCGAGGTGTACTCCGACGCCCAGACCGTTCGCCACTCGCGCCTGCACGTGGCGCGCTCGCGTGTGGCGATGTTCTTCGTTCACATGATGCTCGAAGGCGCAAGTGTCAGCCGCCAGGATGGACGCGAAGCGCAGCTCGGACCCGGCGACTTCACGCTGTGCGACACGACGCGCGCGTACGAGATTCTCTTCAAGAACCCCAACCGCATGTTCGTCGTCGGCATACCTGAGACGCTGCTGCGGCGGCACATCGCCTCTCCGGAGAGCGTCGTTGCCGTGCCCATGTCGGGGAACTCGGGGCTCAGCGGCCTGGTGTCCCACTTCCTGCGCGATTTCTGGATGCGCTGCCATGAGGATCTGGAGCCCACCGTGGCCCCACGGGTGACGCGCGCGATCCTGGACTTGCTCGCGAGCGCCTATACCGGCATTCCCGAGGCTCAGCCCGACCGCTCGTCGCTGGCGACCGCGCATCGGCTGCGCATCGTCAACTTCATCGAAGCCCACCTGGGAGATCCGGATCTGACCCCCATGCGCGTGGCCGAGGCCTGCAAGATGACGCCGCGCTACCTGCATCATCTGTTCTCGAATGAGTCCGAGACGGTGGCTCGCTACATTCTCCGGCGGCGGCTCGAGGAGTGCTCCCGTGCACTGACGCTACCGGCGCAGGGCAACCGGACCGTCACCTCCATCGCGTTCGACTACGGGTTCAACAGCCCCACTCATTTCGGCCGCGTGTTTCGCGCCCGCTATGGCGCGACGCCGCGCGAGTATCGGCGGCGGCACGGCAGCTAGCGACACGGGCGGCAGGTGTGGGACGCTGCTTCACGAAGGTCCGCACGACGTAGACCCCCATCTCGACGGCTCGGGGTGAGCTCAGCACAATCGCCCGGGCGCTACTTGACGCAATAGAACCAGAGGTGGATTCCCAACGGTGCGCGCGTGCCGGTGCACAGAAACAGGCTGCGATTCAGCCAATCGTATTTGCCAGCAGGCACGGAGAGCTTCGGAGCGGCACGGAAGTAGTACTCCGACGGATCGACCGGCTCGCCAGCGGCGAGACGCCGCATGACGGCGTCCGGTCCATGGCGCAACCCGTGGTTCTCGACCTGAATACGGACGCCATCGTCCGTTTCCAGAAGATACAGCGCGTGCAGCTCCGCGGCTCCGTCGGCGCGCACCACCTGCCAATCGGCCCCGCCTGGGAGCAGCTTGCCGCGGATGTTA
>DATNEN010000223.1:0-23613 GCA_035552975.1 Steroidobacteraceae bacterium | reverse complement strand
GAGCGTCGGCACTGTCGATAACGCGCTGTACGACGCGTTCGGCCAGCGCATCGTGTCTACCATCTTCACCCAGGCCAACCAGTACCGCGTGATACTCGAGGCCAATCCGCAACACTACAACTCGATCGACTCGCTGGCTTCCCTGTATGTGCCTTCGGCGGCCGGCGGCCAGGTGCCGCTGTCGGCGATTGCCAAGGTGTCCGTCCAGACTCGCCCGCTGCTCATCAATCACATCGCCCAGTTCCCGGCGACCACCGTGTCGTTCAACCTGGCCGAGGGCGCCTCGCTCGGCGCCGCTGTCAAGGCGATCGAGACGACCGAGGCTCAGATGGGGCTGCCCAGCAGCATTCACACGACCTTCCAGGGTGCGGCGCTGGCCTTCCGCAACAATCTCACCAACGAGCTGCTGCTGCTGCTGGCAGCCGTGCTCGTGATGTACATCGTGCTGGGCGTGCTGTACGAGAGCTTCATCCACCCGGTCACGATTCTCTCCACGCTCCCCTCCGCCGGTATCGGCGCCCTGCTCGCACTCATCATGGCGGGCGACGATCTGACCATCATCGCGCTGATCGGCATCATCCTGCTGATCGGCATCGTCAAGAAAAACGCCATCCTGATGATCGACTTCGCCATCGACGCGGAGCGCAACCAGGGCCTGCCGCCACGCGAAGCCATCTACCAGGCGTGTCTGCTGCGTTTCCGGCCGATTCTCATGACCACGGTGGCGGCGATCTTCGGCGCTCTGCCGCTCATGTTCGGCACCGGCACGGGCTCGGAGCTGCGCCATCCCCTGGGAGTGAGCATCGTGGGCGGCCTGTTGCTGAGCCAGGTGCTGACGCTGTTCACCACGCCGGTGATCTACCTGGCCTTCGACCGGCTCTCCAAGCGCACCCAGCGGCGGCTGGATCCGGAGTCCGGCAGCGCGGACCTTGCGGATAATCCCGCATGAATATTTCCGCGCCGTTCATCAAGCGACCGGTAGCGACCATACTGCTCACCTTCGGCGTCGCTTTGAGCGGTACCGCCGCCTTCACCCTGCTCCCGGTGGCGCCGCTCCCGAAGATCGACGTGCCGGCGATCTTCGTGCAGGCCTCACTACCGGGGGCGAGCCCGGAGAGCATGGCGGCCACGGTCGCCACGCCTCTGGAGCGCCACCTGGGGGCGATCGCGGACGTCGACGACATGACGTCCAACAGCACCGTCGGCAACAGCCGCATCCAGCTCACCTTCGGCGTGGATCGCGACATCGAAGGCGCCGCGCGCGACGTCCAGGCGGCGATCGTCGCCGCACATGCGGACCTGCCCTCGGCGCTGACGCACAATCCGTCCTATCGCAAGATCAACAGCTCGAACTTCCCCGTTTTGCAGCTGGCCATGACCTCGGATGTGCTCACCCAGGGGCAGATCTACGACGCCGCCGATGCGGTCATCTCCCAGCGCCTGTCGCAGATCAAAGGGGTCGGGGCGGTGAACGTGAGCGGCTCCGCCCTGCCGGCAGTGCGCGTGGACGTCAATCCGCTGGCCCTGTCGAAGTACGGCATCGGCCTGCAGGACATCCGGGCGGCAATCTCCAACGCCAATGCCAATGCGCCCAAGGGGGCCATCGAGACCGACAAGCTGCGCTACCAGATCTACACGAACGACAACGCACGCGATGCGGATACCTACCGCAATCTGATCATCGCCAACCGCAACAACAACATCGTGCGTCTCGGGGATGTCGCTACGGTCACCGACATGCAGGACGGGGCCACCGAGAACAGCCGTACCTACGGGCTCTACAACGGCAAGGCGGCCATCGGCGTGCAGGTCGTGCAGCAGCCCGGGGCCAACATCATCGACATCGTGGACGCGGTGCGGGCGGAGATCCCGATCCTGAAGACACAGATCGATCCGAAGATCGACCTGGTGGTGACCTCGGACCGCTCCCTCACCATCCGTGGCTCGCTGCATCAGGTGGAGCAGACGCTCGTGGTCGCCATCGCGATGGTCATCTTCGTCGTATACCTGTTCCTGCGCAGCTCGCGCGCGGCACTGATTCCGGCGGTGGTCGTTCCGGTCTCCCTGGTCGGCACGTTCGGCGCGATGTACCTGCTCGGCTACACGCTGGATAACTTCTCCCTGATGGCGCTGACCATCGCGACCGGGTTCGTGGTCGATGACGCCATCGTGGTGATGGAGAACACCACCCGACACATCGAGGCAGGCATGCCCCGCATGCGCGCGGCCCTCAGGGGTGCGCAGGAAGTGGGCTTCACAGTCGTCTCGATGAGCCTGTCGCTGGTGGCCGTGTTCATTCCGTTCATGGTCCTGGGTGGGATCCTGGGCAGGCTGTTCCGCGAGTTCACCGTCACCCTGTCGGTATCGATCCTGATCTCGCTGGTCATCTCGCTCACCACCACACCCATGCTGTGTGCCTGGGTTCTCGACAAGAACCGCGAGGCGCAGCGCTCCTCGCGGTTCGCCGCAGCCTTCGAGCGGGGCTTTCAGTCTCTGCGCGCCGACTACGAGAGATCCCTCGACTGGGCCCTACGCCATCGCCGGCTGATGATGCTCTCGCTGCTGGCGACCATCGTGCTGAACGTGTACCTGTACATCGTCGTGCCCAAGGGCTTCATGCCTCAGCAGGATACCGGCCAGCTGCAGGGCGGCATTCGTGGCGATGCCGCGGCGTCCTTTCTGCTCATCAAGGACAAGCTGATCCAGGTTGCCAAGATGCTCAACGCCGACCCTGCCGTGGCCAGTGTCATGGGGTCGGTGGGTGGCGCGGGGTTCGGCCCCGGCGCCGGCGCCAGCGCCAACGTCAGCATCACCCTGAAGCCTCTCTCCCAGCGCAAAGCCTCGGCGGACGATGTGATCAACCGGCTGCGGCCCCAGCTGGATAAAGTGAGCGGCGTGCGCGTATTCCTTCAGGCCCAGCAGGATCTCGGCAACGGCGGGGGCGGCCGCGGTGCCAACTCCGAATATCAGTACACCTTGCTGGGCGATGACCTGAGCGAGCTGCGCACCTGGTCGCAGAAGCTGCGCGTCGCTCTGCAGGATGTGCCGGAAGTCACCGATGTCGACACCGACCTGCAGCCCGGTGGGCTCGAGACCGACCTGGTCGTCGATCGCGATGCCGCCTCGCGGCTGGGACTGACCGAGAGCCAGATCGACAGCTCGCTTGGAAACTCCTTCGCGCAGTCCCAGGTGTCGACGATCTACAACCCCGACAGCCCACAGCAGTATCACGTCGTGATGGGCCTGCAGCCCCAGTTCATGATGCACCCTGAAGTGTTGGACAAGCTCTATGTGAGCACTTCCGGTGGCGCAGTGAGCGGCACTCAGGCGACGCAAGCGGTTGCCGGCACGACGGTATTCAAGTCCTCGGCGCGCACCTCTTCCAACGCTGCCAGCTCCGCGGCGAGCGTTGCGAACGATGTCGCACGCAATCTCGCCGCCAACTCCCTCGCGAACAGCGGGCGCGGCAATACCTCTACTGGCTCCGCGGTGAGCACGGCAAAAGAGACGGTCGTACCCTTCTCTGCGTTCAGTCACTTTCTGGGGGCGACGACACCCCTCGGTGTCGCCCATACCGGAACCTCGGTCTCCACTTCCATCTCGTACAACCTGCCCGAGGGGGTGTCGATCGGTGCCGCGCAAGCGGCCATCGAGCGCACCATGAACGAAATCCACATGCCGGCGACGATTCACGGGAGCGCCTACGGCACCGCACGCCTCTTCCAGCAAAGCACCAGCACCACGCCCCTGCTGCTGCTCTCGGGCATTCTGGCGATCTACATCGTGCTGGGAATGCTCTACGAGAGCTACAGTCAGCCCCTCACGATCCTCTCCACATTGCCCTCAGCCGGCCTCGGGGCCCTGGTCGCGCTGCTGGCGACCAACACCGAGCTGAGCATCATCGCCTTCCTCGGCATTCTGCTGCTGATCGGCATCGTCAAGAAGAACGCCATCATGATGGTGGATTTCGCGCTGGATGCGGAGCGCACGCTCGGACTGGACCCGTTCCAGGCCATCAAGCGCGCTTGCTCATTGCGCTTCCGGCCGATCATGATGACGACCTGTGCAGCCATCGCCGGTGCCATGCCGCTTGCGCTTTCTCACGGTGACGGCACCGAAATGCGCCGCCCGCTGGGTATCTCGATCGTCGGCGGCCTGATCGTGAGCCAGCTGCTCACCGTCTACACGACTCCGGTCGTCTATCTGTACATTCACCGTTACTGGAAACGTCACAGGAAGCCCAAGGAAAGTCCCCCACCCATGCTCGATGCCGGCCAAGCGAACCAGACCGTATGACCCCCATCGCCCGCGGACTTCTCTATGCTTGTGCGTGCGCGCTGCTGAGCGCGTGCGCGGTGGGCCCCAATTATCACCGGCCACGGATCACTCCTGCCGCCGGCTTCAAGGAGCTCGGCGACTGGAAGCCCAGTGAGCCCGCCGATGCGCTCACCCGGGGGCCCTGGTGGGAGATCTTCCACGATGACGTGCTGAATCAGCTCGAAGCCCAGGTGGAGGTCTCCAACGAGAACGTCAAGGCCGCCGCCGCCGCGTACGAACAGGGGCTGGCCTTGCTGAGCCAGGCGCGCGCCGGCTACTGGCCGACGGTCTCCGCAAGTGCCTCACGGCTGCGTACCGTCACCGGTAGCAGCAGTGGCGGCGCCGGTCCTGTGGGCGGAGCGTCCAGCTTCGGCACGGTGTTCGGACGTCCCCAGACCACCAACAGCGTCGGCATCAGGGGTGACTGGACGATCGACGTATGGGGCGAGATCCGCCGCAATGTCGAGAGCAGCCGCGCCAGCGCGCTGGCCAGCCAGGCAGCGCTCGCGAGCGCCAAACTGTCCGAGCAGGCGGCGCTCGCGACTGCCTACTTCGAGCTGCGCACCCAGGACCAGCTCAACATCATTCTCAACGACATCGTCGCAGCGCAGGAAGCGTCGCTGAAGATCACGGAGAATCGCTACAAGGTGGGCGTCGCGGCACGGGCTGACGTCGTCACCGCACAAACTCAGCTGCTGACCAGCCAATCCGAGCAGATCAACGCGCAGATTCCCCGGGCCACCCTCGAGCACGCCATCGCCGTGCTGATCGGCAAGGAGCCGGCTGCGTTCTCTGCAGCTCCCGCGCCCATTCGGTCCGACGTACCGACGGTCCCTCCCGGGGTGCCCTCGGAGCTGCTCGAGCGCCGGCCGGACGTCGCCGAAGCGGAGCGCAAGGTCGCGGCCGCTAATGCGCAGATCGGTGTGGCAGAGACTGCGTTCTTCCCCACGCTCACGTTGACCGGGTCCGATGACTACACCGGCAACACGCTCAGCAGGCTGATCCGCGCATCCAACCGCGTCTGGTCGATCGGCCCGGAGCTCGCGGCGACGATTTTCGATGGCGGCCTGCGGCACGCGCAGGTCCGGCAGGCGAAGGCGGCCTACCAGGAAAGCGTGGATACCTACCGCCAGACCGTCCTGACCGGCTTCCAGAACGTCGAGGATGAGCTCGTCACGCTGCGCGTGCTGGAGAAGCAGTCGTCCGTCGAGAACGATGCGGTCAAGGCAGCGCGAGAAGCAGAGACCCTGACCCTGAACCAGTACAAGGCCGGCACAGTCCCCTACAGCAGCGTCATCTCCGCGCAGACGGCGCGGCTGAACGCGGAGCAGACCGCCCTCAACGTGCTCAGCAATCGCCTCACGGCGAGTGTGGCGTTGATTCAGGACCTGGGAGGCGGTTGGGATGCTTCGGAACTGACCAACAAAAAGAAGAAGTAGCCGGCGCGGTCAACTCACGCGTGGCGCGGCCAGCATGCAGCGCCCGGCCCGCATGCGCGCCCTTGCCGGCCTTCGCGCCGCCCCGGTGACCTCCAGGCTGCGCCCGGCCTTCAGGCGCCGCGGTCCCTCGGGGGCGCCGGCCAGGCGCTTCCGGCCCGCAAACTGGGACCGGCCGGGTGCGCGGGGTTGGGGACGACCGCCAGGCGCCCGGGATGCACAACCAGGTCCATCATTTCCAGCGGCACCGCACCGACCAGGCACTCATCCCCGAGTACGCACACCTCGGTAGTGTAGTGCCGGTCCTGAAAGTGAATCTCAACCGGTACCAGCATGGGGACGGCGACCCGGCGTCCGTCTGCGACAGTCACGTGCTGCACCGAAACCTCTTCCGGATCGAAACCCAACTGACGCGCGACCTCCCACGTGACGAAGGCCCCCGTCGTGCCGGTATCCACTAGCGCGCGGATGTCGACGCTCTGCCTCGTGTAGTGGTTGACCAGTTTGAAATCTGCGTACACCAGACCCATGGGCGTTTCTTGCCGTCGGCGAAACAAATCGCAAGTGCTCAATAGAGGCCAGTCTGGCGGATGTCTGCCGTTCATGGAATGACTCAAATGCGGTGAATACGGCCCGAAATGCAGCATATACGCCCGCCCGCGTGACACAACGGACACTCGTCGCCATGCGTTCTGCGACATCCATCACGCGCGGCCCCGTGTCATCCGGCGAGAATCCAGCTCGCCAGTAGCCGCGGACAACGACGGCACCGGACAAGGAGCAGACTCATGCCTGCAGCAGTCAACCCGTATGCGCCTCCCAAAGCGCGCGTCGAGGACGTCGTCCAGGGGAGCTCGGAGGCGGAGGCGATCCGTCGCGAGCACATCAAACACGAGGCCTCGATCCGCTCGATCGGAGTCCTCGACTACCTCGGTGGCGGCGGCCTGTGCTTCGCGGCCATCGGGCTCCTCGCCGCGGGGGCCTCGGGAAAGAGCGGCGGGGTGCCGTTCGCAGGGGCGATCGGTATTGCCTATATCGCCATCGGCGTGCTGCTGATTTTCGTGGGGAGAGGCGTCAGAGCCCTGCGTCCCTGGGCACGCACCACCTCGATAGTGCTGGCCGCAATCGGGCTGTTGGGAGTCCCGTTCGGAACGCTGATCAACGGCTATATCCTGTACCTGCTGCTCTCGCACAAAGGACAGCGTATTTTCGCAGCCGACTATCCCGAGATCGTCGCCGCCACCCCCCACATCAAGTACCGCACTTCCGCGGTTGTGTGGGTACTGCTCGGCCTGGTGGCGCTGATCATCGTCGGCCTGCTCGTGGCCGCCCTGCTCCGCCACTGACTTCGACCGGGCACCGCCCGAACGCAGGCACCGCCCGAACGCAGGCGCCGACTTCGATCAGGCGCCCTTCAGGTGCTTGGCGAAGAACTCGAGCGTGCGCCCCCACGCCAGCTCCGCGGCGCGCGCGTCGTATTTGAGGAAGTCGAGCTTTTTCGAGTCGGCCGTCTCGTTGGCAAAGGCGTGCTTCGCCTCGTAGCGGTGGAACTCGAACGCAACGCCCGCCTCGCGCAGCTGGGTCTCCAGTTTCGGCACGTTGTCGAACGGAAACGCCGTGTCCTGGCTCGCCCAGTGCCCCATCACGGGAGCGCGAATCTTACGGGCATCGATGTACTGCAGCGGCGGGTACCCATACCAGGCAACGAAGGCATCCGCTTCCGGCACGTTGACAGCAGCGAGCAGCGTCAGTGCACCGCCCATGCAGAACCCGGTCACTCCGACCTTGGCACTGCCAGTAGCTTTCAGGTGCTGCACGGCGCCACGCACGTCCTGGCCCGCGGCCGACCCGAAGTCCAGGCCCTTCATCAGGTGATCGGCCTCGTGAGCATCGAGTGCGGTCTTGCCGCGATACAGATCGGGCACGAGGGCGCGATAGCCCGCCGCAGCAAGCCTGTCGGCCACGCCCTTGATCTGGTCGTTGATGCCCCACCACTCCTGGATCACCACCACCCCGGGTGCAGTCGCGCTCTCTCCTGCCAGGTAGCCGTTGACACTCGCTCCGTCCGGACGGCGATAGCTGATGCTCTTGCTCATGCGATTCCTCCTCAGGCTTCCCTAGCGCTCGTATTCGTTGAACCCGTCCTTCACCGATTCGGGGCTGTCCATGTGGAAACCGGTGCTGAAATAGGGCCGGGTGCCGTAGGTGACGTTGGTGAACACGGCTTCCACCTGGCTGATCCCCTCACGATCGATCGAAAAGGTCTCGTGCGCCTGCAACGTGGAGGGGCCCGTTTCGGTCACCGTGACCGTCTTGCCGTTCTTGAGCTGGTAGCTGCGGATCGGCGCGTCGTTCTCATGATCGAAATAGACGCTCGTCATCACCACCTGGTGCTCCAGATCGACGGCCATGATCCGCCGGCTGCGGATGCGGTTGTCATTGCGGTGGTAGCCCATGGCCAGATCTTCGGCGCAGCTCATGTTGAGGCCGCCGCGCTCCTTGCCGGGGGCCACCGGAACATTGGACGTCGGATGCCCGTCCTCCAGACGCTGGCAGTGAGAGGAGAAGATCGGCGGCTTGTCTCCGGCGTTGTTTTCGATGCCCGTGAAGTAGGTGTTGACGATCTTCATGAGCTCTTCGCGCGTGCGGCGCTGCGCGGGCGGCACCACCTGCGTATATTCCGGCCGCGGCTTCTCACCGAGGTAGTCGGTGTTGTCCTCCCGCCCCGCGATGCGCAGTCGTTCCGTCGTCACGACCGTCTCAATCTCGGTGATCTGGTGGTTGTAGACCCTGAGCCGCGTACTGACGATGACCGGATCGCCGTTCTGATACATCCGCGCATAGAAACCGATGGTGCCCCACTCGGGATCGGCAATGTAGAGGCGATAAGGGCGCACACCCGTTGCGTTCTTCCAGAAGCCGTCCGGGATCGGCAGAGGCACGCTATTCTCCGAGTAGCGCACACCCTTGGCGAGCGGGACCTTGCTCGGGTCGTGAGCGACGAGCGCGGCAATGAACTGCTCGGCAAGCCCTTGCAGACAGGCGCGATCGCAATCGCCCGTCCCGACATTGGGCGGAAGCGACGTAGCCGTCGGCGTTGCCGCGGGCGCCACTGCCATCAACACGCTTGCGGCGATCAGAACCCCGGCGGCGGCGACTGTGTACTTATTCATCGTTCCTCCTCAAGGTAAGGCGAATACCCACACCGCCGAGCCGCGGTTCGGGGGGCTGCGCAATTCCGGCACGAGCGGCGCGAAGCTGCGGGCATGGAACCCGCCCTCCCCGACCACCAGCGCGATGTACTGTCTGCCGTTCACCGCGAAGGTGATCGGGCTGGAGCTCGAGACATCGTTCAGACGGGCGTGCCAGAGCTCCTTGCCGCTCGCGCTGTCGTAGATATGGAACAGGCGGTCATAGGTCGCGTCCATGGCAAGTCCCCCGGCCGTGGTCAGCACTCCGGAAGTCACCGGGGCGTGCTCGCGCACTGTCCAGATCGGTTTGCGGGTGGCCACATCCATGGCCTCCAGGCGGCCGTAGTTGCCATCGCTGTCAGGTCGGGGCCGGATTCCCCAATTGACCCCTGAGGAGAGCGCGCTGACACTGCCCCCGCCAGGCACCGGGTACAGGTCCATGCAGGCCTCGTTGAGCGGCATCACCAGCACCCCGGACTGCTGGTTCCAGGAGGCGGGCAGGTAGCTCTTCGCCCCGGCCCCGTGCGGGCACACCATCTTGATCTTGCCGTCGATCGGATACAGATCCGTGTTGACGTGCTTGCGGCCAGTGAGCGGGTCGATGCTCTTGACGATGTTCTGCAGGCCCAGATCGATCGAAAAGAGGAATTTCCCGCTGCGGGCATCCAGAGCGTCATAGATGCCGCTCTTGCCGGAGGTGATGACGACGCGCCGCGGCGCGCCGTCGATGTCCAGATTCACCAGTTGGCGCTCGAACGCCCAATCCAGGTCCCACTGGTCATCCGGAAAATGCTGGAAATACCACACCAGGCGCCCGCTGTTCGGATCCACCGCCAGCGTCGAGTTGGTGTAGAGCGCATCGTTGGTGATGCCCGGCTGCTTCTTCAGCGGCAGCAGCGGGCCGGTGTCGTAGGTGTTGCCGGTGCCGAAATACGCAAGGCCCGTCCCGGGATCGTAGCTACCGGGCGTCCAGAGCGAAGCGCCGTTGCGCTCGGCGAACGGGATGCCGTTCCAGCTGTCCCCGCCCGGCGCGCCCGGCTTGGCGATGGTCCCGATGCGCCACAACTCCTTGCCCGTCTTCGCATCCAGGCCGACCAGCTGCGGTCCGCCGAAGCGCGCGGCGACGCCCGTGCCGGTCGTCCCGACCATCACCTTGCCCTCGGCAACCAACGGGCCACCGCTCAGGCCCTCATGGCGCTTGAAATCGCCGATCTTCGTGTCCCACACGAGGGCTCCGGTGCGAGCGTTCAGTGCGACCACGTGCACATCGGAGGTCCCGAAGTAGAGCATATCGCCCCAGAGAGCGATGCCGCGCTTGACGAAGGAAGCCGCGCCCGGCTCCAGCGAGTGCGTGTACTGCCACAGCAGATCGCCGGTCTCGGCGTTGATCGCCTGCACGATCTCACCGTAGCTCAGCACGAACAGCGTGCCGTTGCGAACCAGGGGAACCGCTTCGACCGAGCCCGCCGGCAGTGTCCAGCTCCACACCATGCGCAGTGAGGAGGCGTTGGCGGGAGTGATTTGCGCCAGGGGACTGAAACCGTGCGCGTCCCATCCGCGCCGCCAGGTCAGCCAGTCCTGCGGCGGCGGATTGGCGAGATCGGCCTTGCCGACCGGCGTGTAGTGATCCAGGGGATTGGGTAGCGCGACTACCTTCTTCGGTGTGTAGGGCGAGTAGTCCATGATGCTGAACCCGCCTCCGGGAACCATCATGCCAGCCAGCGCCCGTGGGTCGGACGGCAGCGGCTCCTTGCCGGCAACGATCGCATTCTCCTGCAACAGGTAGGCCACGAGGGAGGCGTAGGTGGCGGAGTCGAGCGATCCGGGCTTGCCGCTCGGCATGGTGGTTCGCAGCACGTCGTAGAGAGCGCGTACGCTGTGCCCGCCGTACTTGTGCATGAATTCCGGCCCCTTGAGCGGCTTGCCCAGCGGGCCATCGCTCAAGTGGGGTCCGTGGCAAGCCACGCAGTTGGCCAGGTATGCGGTACGCCCCTGCTCGCTCTGTTGCCGTGTGTAGGACAGCGCGTTTTCCTGCGCGTCCGCGAGGGACACAGCGCCTCCGGCAAGCAGGACCAGGCACAGCACGGCATTTCGCAGCAGCATGGTTAACCTCGACGCCTCGGCCTTGGGGTCTTCATGCCGAGAGACTGCGGTGAGCGTTCGCTGCCGCAATTATCGACTCCACCGCCTATGGTTGAACATCCATCGAGCTCAATGGACCAGAGACCGGTCATCGGGAAGTTCTGGCCCCCCGGGGGGACCGCGCAGGTCCGGCGGACCTGTGTGCTCGGCGGGGCCGCGTACGTTCGGCGGGCCACGTTCGGCCGCCCGCGTGCGTACGGCGGGCGCGAGAAGCGCTAGACTCCCGTATCTCGCCCGTCCAAGAGGTCTTAGCCGTGATCTCGCGTCGTGATGTGCTCAAGGCAGCTATTGTCGGTGCGGCAGCTACAGCAGAGGGCGCGTCGAGTCCTCCGACGCTTGGCTTGCTAGCGCCCGTGGAGGCTGCAGTGCCTCCTGAGGCGACCAAGCTCTATCCTGCCGGCGTGCGTTTCGTGGCCCAGAGTATCGGTCTGAAGAAGATGACGCCCGCCGGGTATGACGCCGTCCTCGACCGTATCGGACCCACGGCTGCGGCGCTGGCGCGACGAGGCGCTCAGGCAATCGCCCTGCTGGGCACCTCCTTGAGCTTCTACAAGGGCGCCGAATTCAACCGCGAGCTCACTCGACGAGTGGCCGAGGCTAGCGGGCGTCCCGCAGTCACCATGAGCACTGCGGTGATCGAAGGGTTGCGCAGTGTCGGCGGCAAACGGGTGGCTGTCGCCACCGCCTACGACGAGACAGTGAACAATCGGCTGCAGACCTTCCTGCATGAAGAAGGCTTTGAAGTGCTCACGATCCGGGGACTGGGCGTGGAGAAGGTCGAAGACATCTACAAGGTAACCCAGGACGGCCTGCTCAAATTCGGCGTCGAAGTGTTCGAGTCGGCCCGCAACGCTGACTCCCTCCTCGTATCTTGCGGCGGATTGCACACACTGGAGTTGCTAGCACCGCTGGAAGGACGCTGCAAAGTGCCAGTGGTCTCCAGCATGCCGCATGCCCTGCGTGCCGGCGTGCGGCTCCTGGGATTGAGCGGCCGCGTACCGGGATACGGAACGTTGCTCTCGCAGTAGCGAAACAACGCTCCTTACAGCGACTTCAGGTACTCCACCAGGTCGCTCTTCTGCTGCGCGCTCAAATGGAGTTGGAAGAGAGCGTCGTAGTGATCGACGACCTCCAGCAGCGTCGCATAGCGGCCATCGTGATAGAAACCACCCTTCATGTGAGTCCACAGGCCTCGCAGCGGCGCGGTGCGATATCCCTTGGCGGGCGCACGATTGGCCTGGAAATCATCGATCCCCAGCTCGCTTGCCGCGTGCAGATTCCAGCCCGGCTCACTGAAGGTCGGCGCCACGTGGCAGGAGTTGCATTTCGCGCTCTCGAAAACCTTGCTGCCGCGTGCGGCCGCCAAGGGGTTGAAGCTGTCGCGCGGCGCAGGCGGTGCCTCTAGAGCGAGCTGATACTGGTGAAGCCCTGGAAGCTTTGAGCTCACCAGGTCAGGATCGGAGCGCACGTTATCGAAGCCCGCGCGCGCGGCAACGGGGAACTGCGTCGGATCGCTCAACCGCGAATCCGAGAAGCTGCCCTTGCCGTGCATTTCCAGGGTTGCGACGAAGGCGTTCCAGTAGGGAATGGATCCCCATGCCGTCCAGGTGTGCAGGTTCACGCCCGCGAGGCCGAAAGCAGGAGGAATGAGCGTCGCCGCGGTCTTCCCGTCCGGTCGGAAGCCCACGCCGTCGAGCAGCAGCTCGGCATCGAACTTGCCCGGGCCCCACGCGCCCAGCACGGTGCGCACGGTGTTCTGGTCCACTCGCAGCAGGTCCGCCACGGCACTCAAGTCGGGAGCGAGACTGACGATGGCGCCGACGTTCAAATCGCGGTTGGCCCAGCCATCGAGCCGATGACCGATACCCGGCGCAAAGGAGTTGTCCACGGTGGAATGGCACAGCGCGCACTGGATACCGATGGACTTCAGCGACAGCCCCGACTGGAAGAAGCCCGTGACCCCAACGACCGCATTGAGTTTGAGCAACGTCAGCGTGACCGCCGGGTCATCCAGATTGACCTTGCCGCTGCGCAATGCATTGAGCACGCTAGCCGGAAGCGCGTCGACGTCGACCTTCAACCCGACCGCGAGTGCGGTCTTGGGACTGACGCCGGCACCGACTCCGCCGAAGGCGCTCCCCTCGATCGCCTGATGGAGCTTCAGCGTGCCGCCCCAGAAGTCCTCGTCTCCGAAGGTGTCGAAGCGAAACGTCTGCCTGCCCTGCGACAGGGTATCGTGATCGTGCCGCTCGGCGCGCTCGTTCTGTCCCTGCTGATCCCGGCGTCCGTATTCATCGGCGGATGCGCTCACGCAGGTCACTGCGAAAGAGAAACCCAACAGCAGCGCGCACACGATTCGCGACCGGGAACGTTTCATGAGAATTCTCCGCTGGTGTTTCTCCCCACATGACATTGGATGTCGCGGGACGCCCGCCCGTTTCGGCGCAGCGGTGAATCAGCGTTCCCGGCCGGGCGCAGAGCTCAGGCGAGGCGAGGTGTTCAGGCGAGCTGGGCGGCGAGCGATCTCAGCAGTGCGCCACCCTCTCCGCGCCATGCGCTGCCGTGCATGCAGGCCAGAGTCTTCGGTCCTTCGGTCGCGAGCCTCTCGAGAATCCCACGCGTCTGCGGCGCGTGTGCGAAATAGTCCATCGGCTTGCGGAACGCTTCGCTGGGACCCAGGATGTCCGCCTCCGTCAGCGCCACCTCTCCGGGGCCACCCTGGGTGAACAGATCGCCGCAGAAAAAAGTGCGCGTGCTCGACTCCATCATCAACCCACACTCCCAGGCATGAGGCACGTGCGGGGTGTCGAACCATTTCACCGTGTGCCGCCCCAGTTTGAGCTCCTGAGAGTCCGCAAGTACGACGGGCGGCCGATCGGCAAAATCCCCGACCGAGGTCATCGCCGCGATGGCACCACACAACGGCACGGCTTGCGGACTCGCAGTGAGGAATGCATTGAGCGCGCCGCATTCATCGGCTTCGAAGTGCGACAGGGCGAGGTACCTGAGCCGTTGCAGAGGCATCACGCTCGCGATGGCTTCCTGCACGAGCGGGAAGAGCTGGCGCTGCCCGGTGTGAAACAACAGGGGCTCATCGTCCACGATCAGGTACTGGTTGAAGCTGAACTCTCCGGGGCCGCCCGGGATCGAGATCGGCGTGTTGATGCGATAGATGCCGTCGGCAATCTCTTGGACGTTCGTGCGCGATTGGCTGTTCGTGATCATCGACGTGCCCCCGATACGCGCGCCGCGGGCGCGCTGCTCGAAAGAGTAAGCGCAGGCCATTGCCGCCGCTAGCTCTGGCGCTGCCGAAACGGGGAGAGTAGCGTTGCCGCCCTTCGACAGGGCGAAAGGCGACCACGGCATTCATGACGACCCGCGCAACCAAGAGCAGCTCACGATGGAGACGGGCCGTCCGCCTGCTTCTGCCGGCGATGCTCGGCACCGTCCTCAGCGTCTCGATGGCACAGGACACGGCGGTGCCGATGTGGGCCTTCCCCCTGACTACAGCGTCGAAGGCGCCCCCGGGGCCTGAGGAGAGCCACACTCTCCCGGGCAGCACCCGACGATTCACCCAGGCACAGCTGCTCGATCGCACGGTTGCCGTGGATTGGTATCCGTCTGAGCACCCTGCCATGCCCGCAGCCGTGCGGAGTGGCGGCAGTCGGGGGGCTGCCTGCGGTTTCTGTCACTTGCCTGAGGGTCAGGGACGCCCCGAGAACGCTTCCCTCGCGGGTCTGCCCTACACGTATCTTCTGCAGCAGATCAATGACATGAAGTCCGGGGCTCGCAGGCTCGTCAACCCCCACTTCACCCCGGGCGCACTCATGCTGCAGACCGTCAGCCAGATCGGCGAAGCTGACGCGGAGCAGGTGGCGCACTATTTCTCCGCCTTGCGTTACCAGAAGCGCGTCAAGGTGCTCGAGAGCTCTTCCGTGCCGTCGTTCACCGCGCAGGGTTTTGTCTATGTGTTCGACTCGAGCGGACCGCGGCAGCCACTCGGCGAGCGCATCATCGAAGGCCCGGATGACTTCAGCCGGTTCGAGGAGCGGGACAATCGCGTCGGCTACACCGCCTATGTACCCGTCGGCTCCATTGCGCGTGGGGCCACCCTCGCCAAGGGCGACGGGAAGGCACGGCAGGCCTGCGTGACCTGCCACGGGGTTGGCCTCCGAGGCGGGCCAATCGGGCCGCCGATCGCAGGGCGTTCGCCTACCGCCATTTTCCGCCAGCTCTATGCCTTTCAGCTGGGCACGCGTAATGGAATGAACGCGGCGCAGATGAAGCCGATCGTCACGGGACTCTCGTACCCGCAGATGCTGGCCCTCGCCGCCTACGTCGGCTCCCTCGCGAGCGGCGGACACTGAGCCGACCGAGCGCCAGGCATGCTCGGGAACGGCCTGTCTGGCGTCAGGGGTTGCCTCGGCAACCAACGCATTTTCCTTAGGCGAATCAATAACCTGTTGGGGTGCTGGCGATCCGCCTGGTGAGGGGAGCGGGTTCGGCTCCTCGTTGGGGCTTTAGCCGGACGATCCTGTTCGGATACAGTTCGCAACAATGACGGCAAGCCTGTCCCTGAACTATTCCTGGAGCGCAGACAGCGCTGCCCCCACTCCGCCGCGTCCAGCCGAGCCGGCAGCGGTCCGCAGCGTTGTGATCGTCGGCGGCGGCACCGCGGGTTGGATGACCGCGCTCATCCTCGCCCGGTCCCTGATTGCGCGCGGTGTCGAAATCACGGTGCTCGAGTCCCCAACGGTGCCCTCCATCGGTGTCGGCGAGGGCTCGACTCCTTGGCTGCGTGGGTTCTTCAACAGGCTCGGCATCGAAGAAGCGGAGTGGATGCCCACCTGTCAGGCCACCTACAAATGCGGCATCAGCTTCGAGGGCTGGTCGACCAAGCCCGGCTTCGAACGCTACTTCCACCCCTTCGTCTCGATGATGGACAACCTGACGATGACTCAGTTCGTCCACAACGCCGAGGCACGGGTGCGGGGCGCGGACGTCCATGCCCACCCCGACCGATTCTTTCTGTCCGCGCGGCTCGCCACGCAGCGCCTGGCACCCAAGCCCGTCGAGAGCTTTCCATTCGATGTCTGGCACGGTTATCACTTCGATGCCGTGCTGCTCGGGCAGTTCATGTACAAAAAGGCGCTGGAGCGCGGAGTGCGCTACCGCCCGTGCCATGTGACGCACGCCACTCTCGATGAGAAAGGCGCGATCGCCTCCGTAAGCACGCGCGACGGGGAGACGATCAGGGCGGACATCTTCGTCGATTGCAGTGGATTCTCCGGTCTGCTGATTCAGCAGGCGCTCAAGACACCGTTCATCAGCTACGCCGACGTCCTCTTCAACGACGCAGCGGTCGCCCTGCCCTCCGCGATCGATGGCGCCATTCCCTGCGAGACCGTCTCCACGGCGCTGCGCAACGGCTGGGTCTGGAAGATCCCTCTCACCAATCGCTACGGCAACGGGTACGTGTACAGCAGCCGTTTCTGTTCTGCCGACGATGCGGAGCGCGAGTTGCGCCGGCACCTCGGACTGCTCGAGTCCGACACCTCGGCGCGACACCTGAAGATGAAGGTCGGGCACGTGACCCGGCATTGGAACCGCAACTGCCTCGCCAATGGGCTCGCGCAGGGCTTTATCGAGCCGCTGGAGGCGACGGCACTCATGTTCATCCAGCGCACGGCGACGCTGTTTGCGGAGGCTCTCGAGCAAGGCGATCTGAGCCCTGCCGCGCAGGATCGTTTCAACAGGTTGCTCAACGAGCTATACGACGGCACACGCGACTACGTGGTCACCCACTACAAGACCAACACCCGCGGCGATACCGACTACTGGCGTGAGAATGCCGCCAACGAGCGGATTTCCGATGCCCTCAAACACCTGTACTTCATGTGGACGCGAGGCAAGAGCATTGCGCCGGGGGTGCGCGAGCAGAGCATCGGCAAGGGTTATCCGATCGTCTCGTGGTACGCGATCATGGCCGGCGTCGGCATCTTCCCGGACGCGCACACGCTGCACCCACCCAACGCCGCAGATGGCCGCTACAGCATGGCCGCCATCGACGATCTCCTCGACCGCAGCACCGGCAACTTCCCCGATCACCGCGCCGCGCTGGCGAACATCCCCCCGCGGCGCAACGACGCGTTGCAGCTGTACTTCTGGTGGTAGCTCTAGAGCTGCAGGTGCAGGAACTGGTTGAACTCACTCCGCGTGTATTGCGCGAACGGTGCGCCTGCGACGAATCCACGACGGCGGTAGAGCGCCAGCGCGGGCTCGAATGCCGGCCCCGACCCGGTCTCCAGGCTCAGCCGGACCATTCCCGCCGCCCGCGCTGAATCGATGATGTGCTCCAGCAGCGCCGCCGCGATTCCACGACGCAGGAATTTCGGGTGCGTGCGCATCGATTTCACCTCCCCGCTCGCCTCGCCCAGGTCCCTGAGCGCGCCCATGCCCGCGATCTCTTCCCCGACCCAGGCCGTCCAGAGCTTCACATCGGCGCCGGTGAGGCCGGAGTAATCGAGCGCAAACACGCTGCCCGGCGGTGACTGCGCCCGCATGCCCTGCAGATGCAGGCGCAGCAGGGCACGAGTGGCCTCCCCCGCAAGATCGTCCGCGCGGATGACGGTGCCTTCTATCATGGTAGACATGGATTCCAATATACTGGAATAGAGGTAGAATGCGCAGCGCGCAGCGTGCGGATTTGAAGCCCTCCGTATGGCAGACTGACGAACAACGAGCCCATTGTCCGACAGGCCCCCATTGCCCCCGACCATGTGCGACCCCACGATCGAGCTCGCGACCATGCGGCGGGTTCGCCTGCGGATTTTGCCGTTGCTGTCTCTAGGGTACATCTTCGCGTATCTGGATCGCAGCAACGTCGGCATCGCCGCCCTGCAAATGAACCAGGAGCTGGGCTTCACGCCCGCGGTGTTCGGGCTCGGCGCGGGCATCTTCTTTCTCGGTTACGCGCTATTCGAGGTGCCGAGCAATCTGATTCTACTGCGCACTGGTGCGCGCATCTGGATGGCGCGAATTGCCATCACCTGGGGGATCATCGCCGGGCTCACGATGCTGGTGCAGAGCGCCGCTCAGTTCTACGCGGCCCGCCTGCTGCTCGGCCTGGCCGAAGCCGGATTCTTCCCAGGGATCGTCTACTATATCGGCTGTTGGTTTCCGGCTCCGTACCGTGCCCGGGCGCTCGCGGCGGTCCTCATCGGCAGTCCGATTTCGCAAGTGCTCGGCGGAGCGCTCGGGGGGGCGCTGCTCGGCTTGAGCGGACACGGCGGCCTGTCCGGTTGGCAATGGTTGTTCCTGCTCGAAGGCATTCCATCGGTACTGCTGGGAATCGCCATACTGCGCTTCCTGACCGAGCGGCCACGTGAGGCAGGCTGGATGTCCGCGCAGCAGCGCGATTGGCTCACTGCACGACTGCAGGAAGATGAGCCACGGAGCGCCAGCGCCGCTCCAACATCGCCACTGCGAGCGCTCGCCAATCCATTCGTGTGGATACTCACTGTTCCGTACTTCGCGCTCTTCTCCGTCACGAATGCGTACATCTCATGGGCGCCGACGCTCGTACGCGATGCGCTCCGCACCCGTGACACGACCACCGGCCTCGTCATTGCCGGCATCGCCGTGGTCGCCGGCGCGCTGTATCCGCTTTCCGGACGGCTGTCCGACCGCAGGGGCAAGCGTTGCGGGCAGGCTGCCTTCGGCCTGGCTCTTCAGTGTGCTGGGTGCGTGGGCGTCGCGTTGTTTCCCAGCTCACTGCCGAGAGTGCTCGCGCTGGCGCTCATCCCGATGGGACTCCCGCTGTTCATGGCCCCGTTCTGGTGTCTGCCGTCGAAGTTTCTGCGGGGTCCCTCCTCCGCAGCTGGAATCGCATTGATCAACACCATCGGTACCATCGGGGGATTCTTCGGGCCGAGCATCGTCGGAATCCTCAAGCAGGCTACCGGTGGGGACGCGGGCGCCTTCACCGGCCTTGCGGCTCTTGCGCTCAGCGGGGCGCTCATCTGTTACGCGCTGCGCAAGGCAGCGTTTCTCAATGAGGCGCCGGTTGCGGCTGCGGAGGCTTCACCGGCCGCAACACTTCCAGAGTGAAACCCACGGGGCAATCGGCCCTGACGTTGCGCGTCGCGAACAGCGGCAGCACGTTGCGCTTCACCTGATCCAACAGCTGGCACGAGGTGTCGGGTTTGAAGGTCACGCTTTCCCAGCGTGCCGCCACGGCTGGGGAGTTGGCCGCGCCCTGGTGCGCATCCCCTGCCGGCTCGAGGACCGAGAACTGCGCATCTACCCCGGGAAACGGCTCCGGTCCCGAAGCGCGGGTGCAGCCGACGGATCGCACGCTCAGGTCGGCGCTCGCCCCGAGTTGCCGCAGAATCGATGTCATCTGGTCCTGCAAGCCATCGCACGAATAGTGTGTCGTGACGAACCCGGGGGCTATGGGGGAGTACATGAAGTGCAGCTTGCGCGTCACCCAGTGCGCGCTTGTCGAGGCTGCGGGTGCGTCGGTCGACTCGGCCACAGCGGCTGTCACCGATGCGGCGAGGCCGAAGGCCGTAACGAGCATGCAGAGTCGGGTACGCATGGGGGTGTCTCCTGTGGCTGAAAGCGTTCCCGTCGGTTCCCTTGCTTAGACCGCCCGGCCCGCAGGATGTTCAATCACCTGTGGGCGCGCAGGCCGAAAGCGCGCGAACGTTAGATCTCGCCGGCGATCGAGCAGGCCTGCAGTCGCCTTTGCAGAAGCCCCCTCTCCGCGTGAGTCGGGGCTGCTGCGAGCGCACGTGTTAGATGTACGACGGCACGCTCGCGATCGCCGCGGCGGCGGTAGAGCTCGCCGAGTGTTGCGTCCCACAGGTAGTACCCGAGGAGCCAGCTCGGTGGGTTGAGCGGCTCGAGCAGCGCCAGGCCGGCGTCAGGCCCGTGCCACTCGGCGATGGCGATCGCGCGATTCAGCGTATGGATGGGCGACGGCGCGAGGGCATCGAGAGCCTGATACAGGCGCGCGATCTCCTGCCATCGCGTCTCCCTGTAGGTCGGTGCCAGACAGTGCTCGGCAGCAATCGCTGCTTCGGCGTGATATCGCGTGAAACGCTCTCCCCGCGCCGATCGGCGCAGGTACGAGACTCCGATCCGGATCAACTCGCGATCCCAGAGGGAGCGATCCTGTTCCTCCAGGACGAGCAGGCCGCCCGCGCCATCGACACGCGAGTCGAAGCGCGCGGCGTTCAGGTACATGAGCGCGACTAACGCGGCTGTCTCCGGCACGGCGCCCATCGGATGCTCATCCAGAAGCCGCCCCAGACGGATCGCTTCCTCGCACAGCTCGCGACGGATCACCTGCTCCGGTTGGGCGGAGCTGTAGCCTTCCGTGAACAGCAGGTAAAGAATCTCCAGCACGGCGGGCAGGCGGTTCGCGAGCTGCTGCAGACCAGGCGGCTCGAGGTCCTCGATGTGCTCTCGGAGCGCGGCGCGGGCCCGCTGCAAACGCTTGTAGATCGCTTCATGACTATGGAAGAGCCGCAGCGCGATCTCCTCAGTGCTGAACCCGCACAGAATCTTGAGCGCGAAGACGATCTGGGACTCGCGCGGAATCTCAGGATTGGCGCAGACGAACAGCATCCGGAGCTGGTCGTCGCTCACCTCCTGCTCGAGGTAGACCTCATCCTCTGTGCTGGAGTCGGCGGCCAGTTCCTCGGTGCTGGCATTGGAGGCCTCGGTGCGGCTCTGGCGGCGCAGCGTGCCGAGCACTTCATTCAGGGCCACCCGATAGAGCCATGCACTCTTGTCCTCGGGTGGCCCCCGTTGCGGCCATGACTGCATCGCGCGAAGCAAGGCCGTCTGGACGGCGTCTTCGCACAGCTGCACGCGATGCACGCCGAAGCGACGAGACAGGACCGAAACCAGGCGCCCGAACTCGCGCCGGAAATAGTGATCCGGGAGCGCGGGCGCCGATTCGGCCTCAGCCACTGTATCCGCCGAGCTGCCGGATCTCGACGCTGGCCGTGGGATCCATACCGACCGGACACGCCTTGATGATCTCGATCGCGCGCGCGAGCGAGTCCGTCTCGATGAGGCCGTAGCTGGCGAGGACTTCCTTGGCTTCGATGAAGGGGCCGTCGGTCACGTTGCCGCCGCGCACGACGGCCCCGGCAGGCAGCAGGCCATCCCCGGGAATCAGCTCCTTCTCGAACTTCGTCATCCAGGCTTTCCAGGCGGCATATTGCGCCTGCATCTGCTCGGGTGAGGAGGGCTTCGCCGGCCAGCCAGCCGCGGCGAAACGATACAGGCACAGAAACTTGATTCTGGTCGTGGACATAAATTCCTCTTCGGGTCGGGTCCCGCCGGAAGGTCCGCGGGCTCTCAGACCTCAAGATGCTCGAGCCTGTTCCGATTGGACACGCAGCGAGGCTAAGATTTTCGCCCCGGGGGCTGCGATTGGACCCCGTCCTCAGAGGGTCAGGCTCCGGTGCCGCGCAGATCGAGTGACTGCCTAGACGGTAACCGGCGCTCCGAAGCGGTTGGCTTCTACTTGCCCCCTGCCAATGCAGCCCCACAGTGCGAAGCCTGCGGAGACCACGAGCGCCACCACGGGAACGGCGGCGTCCAGCTGGGTGCCGAGGCTGAGGATGTGCAGCCAGATGGCGAAGGCTGCGACCATCAGAACTGCAGGCACCGCCAACAGCCAGGCGCTGTGCCCCATGTCGTGCAGACGCCGCGCATGGAGGATGACTCCGGGGAACAGCAGCATGAGCAGGCACCATTGCGCGGTGCGCCCCGTTACCAGAAAGGCGTAGAACAGGATTACGGCAACGAGCGTGATCAAGGCAGGCACGAACTGGCCGCGGGAAGCGCGACCTTTGGGGCTCACGAACATGGAATCAAACGAGCTGCGTCCGGATTCCCCGAGCGCCAGGGCGTATCGCTGCAGGGCACCTTTGTAGTAGTCGATGTAGGCCAGCATCAACAGCCCGTTCAAGGCGAAGGCCACCAGAGCCAGCACCGCGCCGGCGGGTTGGTGATCCAGGATCACCGACCAGTAGAGCGCGCAGGTCGAAATCGGCATCACCACGCACAGGGCTACCGGGACCAGCACGCCGATGAGAATCAGCGCCCCGGTCACCATCTGAATCGCCATGGCCACATCGAACAGCCTCGAGTGGACCAGGGCGGCCATGAGCTGGATGGCGAGCGGCTCATGGCCGGCCGGGGCATGCACAAGCGCGAAAAAGTGGGCAGCACCGTAGAGCAACATCCAGGCGCCAAACAGCAGCCGGCCCGCGAGGACGAGCGCCTTCATGGCCGGCCCCCCGCGGGCTGGGCCCCGCTTGGCGCAGCAGACGTGCCGAGCGCGCGCGGCTGCGAGCGCAGCGCGAACATCGAGCGATAGCTCCTGACATACGCAAGGCATAACAGGACATTGGAGAGCAGCGCTGCCTCGCCGAAGATCGAGGCGCGAGACCCCCACCCTTCCAGCGGCGTATCCCAGAAGAAGACGCAGAAGGAAACCGGCATGCACAGGAGGAGCCCGAGGGGGGTGAAGAGGCCGAACAGCACACTGATTCCGGCGATCAGCTCCACGGACTTCACGATATCGAACAGGTGACTGTCCAGGAGGGCCACGATCAGCTCGTGGCTGAGCGGCTTGGTGCCCATCGGCTGCGGAAACAGCGTGACGAAATGGTTCAGGCCGGCTGGAATCATCCACGCTGCGAACACGAGCCGCACAAACCACAAGGCGTACTTCATGGCGGTGTTTCCCCTGCTGAGGATCTTTGTCGTTGGCTGCTGTCGCCGGCTCCGTCTTATAGACAAGGAGCTTAGACCCCGCAGGGGTTTATTGTAAGTGGCGCTGCAGTGCCGGCGATCCAGACCGCCCGAGAGCCGGCCAACCGCGGCTCCGGGGTGCCCGCAGTACGCGGTACCATGCATCGGATGGTCCCCACGACACGCAGGGCATCACAATGAGTCCCCACTTCCGTGCGGCCTCGGCGGCGGATGCCGAAGCCATCGCGCGCATCTACAACTACTACGTCCGGCACACGGTCATCACCTTCGAAGAGGAACCCGTAGCGACGCAAACGATGGCGGCACGAGTGATGGAGGTGCAGAACGCCTCTCTGCCATGGCTGGTTGCGGAGCTCGAGGGGGCGGTGGTGGGCTACGCGTATGCGAGCAAATGGAAGGTGCGCAGCGCCTATCGATACGCGGTCGAAACCACGATCTATCTGGAGCATGGGTGCGAAGGACGCGGTATCGGAAGGGGGCTCTATGCCGAGTTGCTGTCGGGTTTGCGAGCTCGGGGCCTGCACGTTGCGATCGGCGGGGCAGCGCTCCCGAACGATGCGAGCGTCGCTCTGCACGAGAAACTGGGATTCGAGCGCGTCGCGACTTTTCGCCAGGTCGGCTTCAAACACGGCAGATGGGTGGATGTCGCCTACTGGCAGCTGCTGTTGTGACACGGCGCTGGTGGCTCGCCTGAAGGAGCTTGCGGAGCGTACGCGGGAGATCTTCAT
>DATNEN010000222.1:0-16161 GCA_035552975.1 Steroidobacteraceae bacterium | reverse complement strand
GCGCTCAAGCCGATCTACGACGCGGTGGGCATCGAGCGCATCAACGTGGCGACCTACCAGTCGGTCTCGGGCGCCGGGCGGGAGGCGGTGGAGGAGCTGGCGGAGCAGAGCATCGCGCTGATGAGCGGCCGCGCGGCGCCTGCGGCCCGGGTGGTGCCGAAGCGGATCGCATTCAACTGCGTGCCGCAGATCGACCGTTTCGAGGACAACGGCTATACGCGCGAGGAGATGAAGATCGTCTGGGAGACCCGCAAGATCCTGGAGGATCCGAACATCCGGGTGAGCGCCACCGCCGTGCGTGTGCCGGTGTTCTACGGCCATTCCGAGGCGGTCAGCATCGAGACTGCGACGAAGATCACGGTTGCGGAGGTCAGGGCCCTGCTGAAACGGGCTCCCGGAGTAGAGGTGCTGGATGAGCGCCGGGCAGGGGGGTACCCAACGGCGGCTACCGAGGCAGCGAACCGCGACACAGTTTATGTGGGAAGAATACGTGAAGATCTGACCGCAGAGAGGGGACTTAACTTATGGGTCGTCGCGGACAACGTGCGCAAAGGGGCTGCTACGAACAGCGTGCAGATCGCAGAGGCTTTGGCCGCGCGGACGAATTAAGTTATATTGCCCCGTTCATTGCGGGGGAGATCGCGAAAAGCGGTCCACTCGCTTGTTTCTAAAAGCTTTTTTATAACTGATGCCTTCGTGGGTGTCGTACATGGTCGCCAAACGCTCAAGCCGGGCGCTGGCACTGCTGTTGGTGATGCCCTCAGCAGGGTTCGCGCTCGGTCTCGGAGACATACATCTTCTGTCCTCGCTGAATGCTCCGCTCGATGCCACCATCGACCTGGACGCTACGCCTGAGGAGCTGCAGAGCCTCAAGGTTCAGATCGCGCCGCGCGATGTTTTCGTGCAGCACGGGTTGGATTGGCCTGTCTTCCTCAGCAGCGTGCAGGTAAAGGCCGAGCGTGGCACGGACGGTCGTGAGGTCATCAGGCTCAAATCCAGCGATACGATCACCGAGCCGTTCGTAACGCTCCTGGTCGAAGTGGATTGGGCCCGTGGGCACTCCACTCGCGAATACACGATGTTGCTCGATCCTCCCGTGTATACGCCGAATCAAGGTCAGGCGAACGCACCGGTGGCTGCACCTGCCGCGGGTGCGGGAGCGCATGAAGGGCAGATTTCGCGGCCTGCGCCGCCAGCGCCGGTGCCGGCTGCTTCGCAGGCGTCGCCTCCCGCCGCACCTGCCGCCAACACCAGCGCACCGCCGTCACGCACGCGCGCCTCCGCCGCGACGTCGCCAAGTCCTGTCGTCAACAACCCCGGTGACGGCACTCACCTCGTCAAGCGTGGCGAGACTCTCTCTCAGATTGCCGCCGGCGCTTCCGGAAGCGGCCCGAGCTCTGCCCAGACACGTGAGTGGATGTTGGCTATCTATCAGGCCAACCCGCGCGCATTCGATCAGAACATGAACCTCATGCGCTCCGGCGCGGTACTGCGGATGCCCGATGCATCTGCCGTTGCCGCTGTGTCGGCGACTCAGGCTTCGGCCGAGATCCGCCGCCAGTACGCGGCGTGGCGAGGCGGCACTGGCGCTTCCGAGACCCCGGCTGCCGGAGAGCCCGGCCATCTGAGGCTGGTCTCACCGACCGAGCCCGGTGGTACGGCAACCGGCACCGACACCGCTCAAGTGAAGGCTCTCCAGGGTCAGGTGCACGACCTGGAGGGGCAGCTCAGCGAGCAGAAGCGCCTGCTGGAGCTGCGTAACGCCGAGCTGGCCGATCTGCAGCAGAAGCTGGCAGCCAAGCAGGGCGCCAAGGCGCCTGCTGCGGAGCCGACCCCCGCTCCCGCCCCGCCCCCGGCCGCACAGCCGCCTGCTGAAGCCGCAGCGCCCCCTGCGACCCCGCCGGCACCCCCGGTCGCCGAAACACCGCCGCCGGCACCCGCTCCTCAGCCGGAGGCCGCCGTTACAGCGCCGCCGGAAGCTGCACCTCCGGCCGCCGCAGCGGCCAAGCCCGCCGCCAAGCCGCATAAGGCGCCGCCGCCTGCCGCGGCTTCGGAGTCGGGGGGCATTCTCGACATCCTGATGGACTACTGGTGGGCGCTGGCTGGCGTCGTCGTGCTGATCCTGGCCTGGCTGGGCCTCAAGACGATGCGCTCGCGCCGTCAGAACGATTTCGACGACTCCCTGGGCCGCCTGGCAGCCGCCGGTGCGGAATCCGCCAGCCGTGGTGGCTTCGCCTCGGGCGAGACGGGTAACCAGGTGCGCCCTTCGCAGGCCGCGACGCCGCGTGAGGATGCTTTCCTCGTCGAGGAGTCGGGCACGCACGAGCGGCCGAAATTCCCCGGCGGGCCGGCACCCGCGGCGGCCGCGGCCAAGCACGTTGCATCCGATGACACCATCAGCAGCGAGACCGCGATCAATCTCGATCAGGGCGATCCGCTGGCCGAGGCCGACTTCCACATGGCCTACGGCCTGTACGATCAGGCCGCCGATCTGATTCGCATCGCCATCAGCCGCGAGCCCGCACGGCGCGACCTGAAGCTGAAGCTGCTGGAAGTGTTCTTCGTCTGGGGCAACAAGGATCAGTTCCTGCAGACCGCCCGCGAGCTGGCCGAGACGCGCGAGCAGGCCGCGCCCGGCGAGTGGGAAAAGATCGTCATCATGGGCAAGCAGCTCGCTCCGGAGGATCCGCTGTTTGCCGCCGGTGGCGGCCTCAGCGGCGCGGCCGCCGGTGGAGTGGATCTCAACCTCGAAGGCGGTCAGAGCCGCGTCGACTTCGATCTGCTCGGCGAGCCGGTTCCCGGGCAGGGCGCGGGCGACGTCGACCTCGACATCGGCTCCGCGCTGGGCGACACGGCTGCCTCCTCGACACTCGGCACGGCCACGGACCGTAACGCCGCGATCGACCAGAACTTCACGGGCGCCGCTACCGGGACCACCCGGCAGATGACGCAGAAGATCTCGCGGGCAGATGACACGTCGTTGATTCCGGATTTCGATCCGGAAGCCCCGACTGTCGAGCAGCCTGCGATCAGCAGCCCGGACAATCCGACCATTCGCCAGAAGGTCGAGACCGCCATGCGGCAGAACTCCGCCGAGCAGACCGCGGAGCTGGCGATAGACGATCTGGGCCTGGACCTGGGTGCGCTCGACACCATGGACCAGCCGGGACTCGGCAACTCTCCGGACGCGCCGACGCTGGTGGCCGGCATGGACGATCACTCACGGCGCGTGATGGAAGATGCGCAGCGACGCGCTCATACGGAGGACAAACCCTCCGAGACGGGCACGTGGCACATGGATGAAAGCGAGCTCGACGCGGCGCTTTCCGACCGCGCCAACGGCTCGGGTGGCCAGGAGGCACACGATCCGGCAGCGACATCGCGACTGCAGGCGATCAGCGCGCGCGACGTCGACTATGACCTCGGGGACATGAACGGCGCCACGCACGCCGCGAACGGCTCCGGTGTGGATCTGGACATCGGTTCGGCTACGGTGCCGGATACGGCGTTTACCTCCACGCAGAAGCTGTCGTCGGACGATCTCGCGTTGCCGGACCTCGAGCCCGTCACGATGAGCGAAGTGGGCACGAAGCTGGATCTGGCACGTGCGTACATGGACATGGGCGATCCGGATGGGGCTCGCAACATTCTCGAAGAGGTCCTCACTGAAGGCTCCTCGACGCAGAAGCAGGAAGCCCAGCGCCTGATGGAGTCCTTGCCCGGTTAGTTTATTGGCAAAAGTCGCCTACGGCGCTTTTGCGGACATCAGCTCCGTTGCCGCCGGCAAAAAGCGTGGTTTTTGCCGGCTGCGCA
This sequence comes from Steroidobacteraceae bacterium, assembly GCA_035552975.1. Classification (GTDB taxonomy): domain Bacteria; phylum Pseudomonadota; class Gammaproteobacteria; order Steroidobacterales; family Steroidobacteraceae; genus 13-2-20CM-66-19. The sequence goes on along the minus strand of DATNEN010000222.1, from coordinate 12,348 downwards.
GTCGCATGGCCCTTCAGCGAATAGCGGTAGGTATCGAATACGACGGAACTGCGTACGCCGGTTGGCAGACGCAGCCGTCATCCCCATCGGTTCAGGCTGTCATCGAGAGCGCACTCGGCGGCGTTGCCGATGAGCCTGTCAGTGTCGTCTGCGCCGGCCGTACGGACGCTGGTGTGCACGCGCGCTGGCAGGTGGCGCACTTCGACACTCAGGCGCGGCGAACTACGCGCGGATGGATACTGGGTGCCAACACCGACTTGCCGCGCGATGTGAGCATCGTCTGGTGCCGTCCGGTGCCCTCGCATTTCCACGCGCGCTATTCCGCCGAGGCGCGAACTTACCGTTACGTCATCCTGAACCGCAGTGCGCGCTCAGCCCTGGCTGAGAAGCGGGTGGCTCATATTCACCGGCCGCTCGACGAGCAAAGCATGAGCGCCGCCGCCGCCGCGTTGTGCGGCGAGCATGACTTCAGCGCCTTCCGTTCCTCGGAATGCCAGGCGCGCTCACCCGTGCGGCGCATGGAGCAGCTCACTGTCGTGCGCCGCGGCGACTGGGTGATCATCGATGCGACGGCCAACGCCTTCCTGCACCACATGGTCCGCAACATCGCTGGGTTGCTGATCGCCGTGGGACGCGGCGATGCGCCGCCTGCCTGGGCGAGGGAGGTGCTCGAAGGCCGGGACCGGCGCGCGGCCGCCGCCACGGCTCCGGCGGAGGGGCTGTACTTCTGGGCGGTGCGTTACAGCCCTGCTTTCGGGCTCCCCGACCCCGCCCCCGAGGATCCTTTCTGGAACGGGGCGGGTGCCGCTATTATCCTCAGCTGATTGGTCCGCAGCTGAGCTCGGCTCACCTCACGGGGTTGCCCATGTCCTGGTTCGAAAAGATCATGCCCTCGCGCATCAAGACCGAGCGCCGTACGCGGTCGGTCCCGGAAGGGTTGTGGATCAAGTGCCCGGCCTGCGACGCCGTGCTGTATCGCGCCGAGCTGGAGCGCAATCTGTATGTGTGCCCGAAGTGCAGCCATCACATGCGCATCGGGGCGCGCGAGCGTTTGGAGCGCTTCCTGGATGATCCGGAGGCAAGCGAAGAGCTCGGCCCGAAAATCACGCCCGAGGATCCCCTGAAGTTCCGGGACAGCAAGCGCTACAAGGACCGGCTCGTGCAGGCGCAGAAGGCCACCCATGAGAACGACGCGCTCATTGTGCTCGCGGGTAAGCTCCACGGGCTGCCCATCGTCGCCTCGGCATTCGAGTTCCAGTTCCTCGGTGGTTCGATGGGATCGGTGGTGGGCGAGCGATTCAAGCGCGGAGTCGATCATTGCATCGAGCACCGGCAGCCGTTCGTGTGCTTCACCGCGAGTGGCGGCGCGCGCATGCAGGAGGCCCTTTATTCCCTCTTGCAGATGGCCAAAACCGCCGCCGCGTTGTCGCGTCTCGCGCAAGCTCACATGCCCTTCATCTCAGTCATGACGGACCCGACGACTGGAGGCGTATCTGCAAGCCTCGCGATGCTCGGCGATGTGAATATTGCCGAGCCGCGCGCTCTGATCGGCTTCGCCGGGCCGCGCGTGATTCAGCAGACGGTGCGCGAGACTCTGCCGGAAGGCTTCCAGAGGAGCGAGTTCCTCCTCGAGCACGGTGCACTGGATATGATCGTCGACCGGCGCGACATGCGCGACCGCATCGCCAGTATCCTGAGGATACTGCTGCAGCTGCCGCAGATGACTCCTGCCGAGGCCGCGTAGGAGGCTGTGAAAAAAACGCTGGAAGAGTGGCTGGCTCTGCAGGAGTCGGTTCACCCCAAGACGATCGATCTGGGACTGGCGCGGGTCTCTTCAGTCGCGCGCGCTCTGCACATAGATGAGCCTGCGTGTCCGGTCATCACCGTCGGCGGCACCAACGGCAAGGGCTCGACGGTCACCCATATCGAGGCGTTCCTGCGTGCGGGCGGTGTTACCACCGGCATGTTCACGTCCCCGCACTTCATCCGCTACAACGAGCGTATCTGCGTCAACGGGGAGCAGGTCGCCGATGCCGAGCTCGTATCGGCATTCGAGCGGATAGAAGGCGCGCGCGGCAACACCACGCTGACCTTCTTCGAGTTCAACGCATTGGCGGCCTTGTTGATCTTCGCCGATCGGAGCGTCCAGTCGATGGTGCTGGAAGTGGGTCTGGGCGGCCGGCTGGATGCCGCCAATCTGGTGGATGCGGATGTCGGAGTGGTCTGCTCGATCGGATTCGATCATCGCGACTGGCTTGGCGATACCCTCGAGCTGATCGGTGCGGAGAAGGCCGGCATCTTCCGCTCGGGGCGGCCGGCCGTGCTGGGCACCTCGGAGATGCCTCGCAGCGTGTTCGCAACGATCGAGACTGTGGGCGCGCAGCCCATTGTGGCCGGCAAGGATTTCACCTGGCAGGTCCAGGGAAAGCAGTGGGAATACCGTGGGCTGCGGCAGACGCTCCGAGGTCTGCCGCCTTCGGCCCTCGCGGGCGCGATTCAGTACCGCAACGCCTCGACGGCCCTTGCGGCCGTTGAAGCGCTCGATCCGCGTCGACTCGGGGCGGCCTTTGGCATGGACGAGCGATCGGTCACTCGGGCGTTGGGGATGGTGCGGCTGGCAGGGCGCTTTCAGGTCGTAGCCGGCTCCGCCGACTCAGCTGACTCGGGCCGCTCCGCGGGCTCGGGGCCCGGCGAGTGGATTCTGGACATCGCGCACAACGAGCCGGCGGCAAAAATCTTTGCCGAGCACGTCAAACAGCGACCGCTGCCTGCGGCACGCGGGCGCACCGTCGCAGTGGTTGGAATCCTCGGCGACAAGGACGCGCTGGAGATCGTCAGTGCACTGCAGCCGCTGGTCGATCACTGGTTCCTGTGCTCGCTGCCCGGTCCGCGCGGTGGCTCGGCAAGCCAGCTGGCGCAGCGATTGGGACGCGTGTCGTCTGACCGGGTGACGCTCGCTGACTCTGTGGCGCAGGCCTGCGAGGCGGCGCGAGCGGCCACCGGCCCCGCGGATCGTGTGCTCATCTTCGGGTCCGTGTACACGGTGGGCCCGGCGTTGCAGTGGCTTAAGATATACTGAGTGAGCACGCAGACCTCCAAGCCCGCGGACGAGCTTGAATCTGCGCAACTCCGCCCCAACAACCCACGAGCGATTTAGTGAAAGAGCGGCTGACAGGCGCGATTATCCTGGTGGCTGTCATGGTGCTGTTGGTCCCGGAACTGCTGACGGGGCCTGTCCGCTCGAGCACGGCGCCGCAGACTGCGGCCACCTCTTCGGAGGAACCGCCATTACGCTCGTACACGATCAATCTTGCAGACGACTCCCGGACGCCGCGCTCGGCAGCGAGCGTGAGCGGGGCGACTGCGCAGGAAGCGTCCGGACAGCCGGCGCCTCAGGCCAATCCCTCCGCAGTGACGGACGGAGCCCCTGGCGACTCGACCGAGCCTGCTCCGAGCTCGGGCAGCGCGAGCGGCGGCTCAGGCACTACGCCGAGCGGCCCGGGCACGGGCGCATCAGGTGGTACCGGCACGGCGGTCCCCGGCGAGGCTGCGAGCACACCGAAGGGAGCCACGACGGCGGCTTCGAGCGCCAGCACTCCATCTCCAGCGGGCTCTGCGAAACCGGAGCGTGCACCGGTTCCAGATCGTGCGCCGACTCCAGAGCGGCACTCAGCGGCCCCTCCGCACCCCAGCGCACAGACGCACGCCACCTCATCAGCGCACACGACTACGCCATCCAAGGCCAATCCAGAGCGAGCGACAACCGAGGGCGCCTCGGGGCACGGCTGGATGGTTCAGCTCGGCGTCTTCGCCAGCCGCGACAACGCCGACCGACTGGCTCAGGAGCTCAAGGAGAAGGGATTCAAGGTCGCGGTAGCGGAGATTGCCGGCAATGGCCGGAAGCTCTTCCGGGTGCGCGCCGGACCGGTTGCCGACCGCACGGCCGCTTCGGACCTGGCCGCGAAGCTGCGAGCCGCCGGAGCCCCCGGGTCGGTGGTGCCACGGACCTGAATGGCCCCCGTTTCGGTCAAATCGAGCACCGGAACGGCTCCATTTCAAGCAGGCGGAACGGTTCCGGCCGGACAACTGGCACGGTCATCACGGAATGCAGGCACCGTCCAAGCAGTGGCGCCTGCGCTCTTGTACAATCCGCGCCGCTTGCCTACCCGCCGTGGCTGACGGATGAACGTAACCGACTACCTGGTGATTGCCGGCATCGTGATTTCCGCCGTCGTGGGCGCTCTGCGTGGCTTTCTGCGCGAAGCGGTGGCGCTCGTCACCTGGGTGGTCGCACTGTTCGTCGCCTGGCACTTCAGCGACATGATCGAGCCGCACCTGGGCGGCCTGCTGGCGGGCTCGGCCGTGCGTGTCTGGGCCGCTCGTACCATTCTCGTCGTTGTCATCCTGCTGGTGGGCACCGGCCTCGGCGCGGCTCTGAGCCACTTCGTGCGCGTGTCGATCTTCAGCGGCACCGACCGGGCCCTGGGCCTGCTGTTCGGTGCTTTGCGCGGACTGATCCTGTTCGGCGTTCTCATCATTCTCGGTCAGCTGCTGCGCCTGGAAGACGAGCGCTGGTGGCGGCAATCGACATTGATCCCGTATGGGGAGTCGATCGCCAATGGCCTGCGCACCCTGGTCGGCGAGCACCCGGTGCATCGGGGAGCGCAGCGTTTATAGTGACGGCTCTCAAAGCGTAAGGCGGCTCACGCATGTGTGGAATTGTCGGCATCGTCGGGACCGGCGCGGTCAATCAGCGGATCTATGATGCGCTGACTGTGCTGCAGCACCGCGGGCAGGACGCCGCAGGCATCGCGACCTCCGGAGATGGCGAGCTGTATGTGCGCAAGGGCAGTGGCCTGGTGCGCGACGTGTTCCAGCAGCAGCACATGCTCGAGCTCAAAGGCAACGCCGGGATTGGCCACGTCCGTTATCCGACGGCCGGGTGCGACAGCGCTTCAGAAGCCCAGCCGTTCTACGTCAACGCGCCCTATGGAATCTGTCTGGCGCACAACGGCAACCTGACCAATGCCACCGAGCTTGCCGAGGTGATCATTCGTGAGGACCGCCGGCATCTGAACACCACTTCCGACTCGGAAGTGCTCCTGAACGTGTTCGCGTCCGAGCTGCAACGCATCGGAACACCGCGGGTCACTCCCGCCGACGTGTTCGCTGCGGTCAACGCCGTCTACCGCCGCTGCCGTGGCGGCTATGCGGTCGTGGCGATGGTCATCGGGCACGGCATTCTCGGGTTCCGCGATCCGAACGGCATTCGTCCCCTGGTGTTGGGACAGCGAACGACGCCGCGCGGCACCGAATGGATGCTGGCATCCGAGAGCGTCGCTCTGGATATGCAGTCGTTCCGCTTCGTACGCGACGTCGCGCCAGGCGAGGCGGTATTCATCGATGAGCAGGGCCGCCTGCATTCGCAACAGTGCGTGGCGACCGTGCGCCACACGCCCTGCATCTTCGAGTACGTCTATTTCGCTCGTCCGGACTCCAAGATCGACAACATCTCGGTGTACCGCGCGCGCATGCGCATGGGCGACAAGCTCGCGGAGAAAATCCTCCGTGAGCGGCCGGAGCACGACATCGACGTCGTCATTCCGATTCCCGACACCAGCCGCACGAGCGCGTTGCAGCTGGCGCAGAAGCTCGGGCTGAAGTATCGCGAGGGCTTCATCAAGAATCGCTACATCGGCCGCACCTTCATCATGCCCGGACAGGATCAGCGCGAGAAATCCGTGCGGCGCAAGCTGAACGCCATCGACCTGGAGTTCCGCGGCAAGAACGTTCTGCTGGTGGATGATTCGATCGTCCGCGGCACCACCTCCGCCCAGATCATCGACTTGGCACGCGAGGCGGGCGCCAAGAAGGTGTATTTCGCTTCCGCCGCTCCCCCAGTGCGTTTCCCCAACGTCTATGGCATCGACATGCCGGCGACGCGCGAGCTCGTCGCTGCGAACCGGACCGTCGAGGAAGTGGCGCAGTTGATTGGCGCGGACTGGCTCGTCTATCAGGATCTCGAGGACCTCATTCTCGCCTGCCGGCACGAGGATTCGCGCGTCGAGGAATTCGACACCTCGTGCTTCTCCGGTGAGTACGTCACCGGAGATGTGACGCCCGACTATCTGGAGCGCCTGCAGCTGGAGCGCTCCGACGACGCCAAGCGCCTGCGCCGCGAGCGACGCGGCAAGCTCAAGGTCATTCGAGGAACCTGAAGGGCCGTGGTGGCCGAGAACCTCACGGGCCACGGCGAATCCCGGCGCCGGCTGTTGCTCGAGCTGTTCCGAGCAGGGCTCGACCGGGTTGACGGGCGTTCGTGCGTTGCCCGCGCGCTGCGCGATGGGGCTGGCGGTGGGGCGTCGCTTGCAGGGATCTGGATAGCCGCGGTGGGCAAGGCGGCCTCAGCGATGGTCCTTGGAGCGCATGACGCGCTGGGCCGATCAATCCAACACGTGCTGTTGATCACCAAGGACGACCACGTGTCAGCCGAGGCTCGCAGCCTGTCGGGCATCGGGCCGACTGTCGAAATATGCGAGAGCGCTCATCCGCTTCCTGATGAACGCTCGCTCGAGGCCGGCGCACGTCTGCTGCGCTGGGTGGACGAGTTGCCCGCGCATGCGCAACCCCTGTTTCTGATTTCCGGGGGCGCCTCCAGCCTCGTCGAGGTGCTCGAGGACGGCGTGACGTTCGCGGACCTTGCGAAGATCAACTCCCAGGGCATGGCCGAGGGAGTGGCGATCGGTGAGCTGAACGCCCGCCGCGCGCGCGTCTCTCGTATCAAGGGTGGACGTCTCGCCGCGCGGCTGCACGGGCGGCAGGCGCGTGCCTTGTTCATCTCCGACGTGCCGGGTGATGATCCGAGCGTCATCGGGTCAGGACTCATGGGACCCGCGCCGGGCGGGGACAATGTGCAACGCACAATCGTCGCTTCCGTGCATGCCGCCGTCGATGCGGTTCGCGGTGCCGCCCAGGGGTGGGGTCTGAGGGTGGGGGCGCCTGGCCGGGTGTTTGATGGCGACGCGGTCCGCCTGGCGATTCGCTTCGCTCACGAGTTGCAGCTCAGCCAGGCCCAGGTATGTGTCTGGGGTGGCGAGTCGACGCTGGAGCTCCCGGCCAATCCGGGGCGCGGCGGCCGTAACCAACATCTCGCTCTGGCGGCGGCCAGGTTGATGACCGGACAGCCCAACCTCGCTTTGCTCGCGGCCGGAACCGACGGCACCGATGGTCCAACGGAGGATGCCGGAGGTGTCGTCGACGGCGAGACCGTGGCGCGCATCTCCCTCGGTGGCCTCGACGCCGACCGATGTCTGGTGCGCGCCGACTCCAACGCCGCCCTGGCTGCTTCCGGGGACCTGGTGCACACCGGACCTACCGGCACCAATGTGGGCGACCTCGTCATCGGACTGAACCTCTCCCCGCAGGAAGCGGAGGCGGTCCTGGAGCGGCAGGGCGGCACCCGGCCGCCCATGTTGTAATCCTTCCCGTGGCCATGCGATTGCTGCTGATCGAGGAAGACAGCGCGCTCTGCGCACACATGCGGCAGCGACTGACGTCGCTGTGGCCGAGCTCTCAAGTCGTGGTTCGCAACCCCGTGGTTGAAGGAACGCTGGCGCCGGAATTTCTGGCGCAGGCGTTCGATGCCGTGCTGGTCGGCAACGGTCGCCCGGAAGCTCTCGACTGGGCGCGCGAGCTCGTCGGGAGGGGCGGCTTTGCGCCGGTGGTGTTTGTCAGCGAGCGGACCGGCGATGAGGCGGCGCGCGCTGCCCGATCGTTTGGCGTGCACGCGGTGTTGGGACGTGAACAGATCGACGGTGATGGGCTCGTCCATGCGATCGTTACCGCCGAGCATCGCCAATCCTATGCGCGTGCTGTGTGGCGCGAGTCTGGCCGGCAGCAGCAGCGTTTCGGCGGCGCTTTCATCCGCGGCTATCGCAATGTCCGGCGCCTGGCTGCGGGGCCGGTCTCGGATCTGTATCTCGCCGAGAGCGAGCATGCGGGCGCGTTGGTGGCGCTCAAGGTGGCGCGCGACCGGCAGGAAGAGGACATGGAGCTCGACGACTCCTTCCGCCGCTTCCTGCAGGAATACGAGATCGTCAAGCGCATCCAGCACCCGAATATCGTGCGGCTCTACGACCTGGGTGTCAGCGACGAGCACGCGTGGCTCGTCATGGAATATTTCCGCGCCGGGGATTTGCGGCGGCGGATGCGCGCCGGCATGGAGCCGGTTGCGGGAATGCGCACGCTCGTCGCGGTGGCTCGCGCGCTGGAGGCCATTCACGCCTCGGGCGTCCTGCACCGCGATCTGAAGCCGGGTAACATCATGTTTCGTGACGATGGGAGTCCCGCGCTGATCGATTTCGGGATGTCCAAGGATGAGGCGCTCGAGCTGGATGTGACCGATACGGGCTTGATCTTCGGCACGCCCCACTACATGAGCCCGGAGCAGGGCCATGGTGAGCCGATCGATGCGCGCAGCGACCTGTACAGTCTGGGGGTGATCCTCTACGAGCTGCTCACCCGGCAGAAGCCCTATAGAGCCGAAAATCCGATGGCCATCATCTACAAGCATCGCAAGGAGCCCGTGCCGCGCCTGCCGCAGAACCTGAGCCCGTTGCAGCCGCTGATGGAGCGGTTGCTGGCGAAGCGGCCGGAGGACCGGTTTCCGACTGCACGGCAGGCGGCGGAGGCGCTCGAGGATGCGCTCCTGACGCTCAGCGTTCTCGCCCGATCGTGATGGAGACGCAAACCATCCTTGCCGCCGCGACTCCCGGTGCCTGGGTGGATGCGGCCGTCTCGAATTGGGCGGACGTTCTGGTGGACCATGCAAACTGCGAGAAGAAGGCAGCCTCCACCGCTCTGGCGCTGATCTTTGCGTATCCGGAGGATGTGGGGCTCGCGGTGGCGCTCTCACGGCTCGCGCGGGAGGAGTTGCGGCACTTCGAGCAGGTACAGAGGGCGATGACTGCCCTCAACGTGCCATTTCAACGCCAGCGGCCCGGGCGGTACGGCGCCGGGCTGCGCGCGCACGTGCGGACGTCCGAGAAGGGGCGCAAGCTCGACTTGCTGTTGACCGGTGCGCTGATCGAGGCTCGCTCCTGCGAGCGGTTTCGGCTGCTGGCTCCCCGCCTGCAGGCTCCGTTGGGCACGCTGTACCGGCAGCTCAGTCATTCAGAGGCGCGTCACTTCGAGTTGTATGTCGGTTTCGCGCGTGCCCTGGAACCGGAGCAGTGGCGGCCACGGTTGGCGTGGCTGGCGGCCAAAGAAGCGCAGTTGGCGACCTCGCCTGACGAGGACCTGCGGTTCCATTCAGGGCCGCCGCGGGGCTGACGGCCTGTCTCGGCGGGTGCTACGGGTGCACGCCTCGTGCGCCGCTCACTCGGTCATAGACGCGCTTGATCTGGGATTTGCGCACATGTGCGCCGCTCACGAACGTTGACAAGATCAAGTGACCCTCGTCATCGAGCGCGTAGTCATCCTCTTTCGTCGTCCCGCTCTTCACTTTGGTATCGACGACGAGAATCGTTCCTCGCCAACCAACGTCGCGGTCAGCCGTGCTCCCGCCGAGCGGGATGTCGCTGCTGTGGCCCGACACGAGCTCGTCGGTCTGTATCTCACCACGCGCCGTCTTGCTCTGAATCGTCAGCTTGTTGCCTTTCTGCTCGATGGTCAGGCGGACGGGAGCGTCGAGCCAGTGGTTGGTGCGCGTGCGGCCGCCGCTGCGAGGCGCGCCGCCGCCACCAGGGGCACCTCCGCCGGCCGTGGTGCTGCCACCTGCGCTGCCGCTGCTCGGGTCTTGCCACAGCGTTCGCACGTAGGGACTGTGCACGTCCGCATTGCTGGTGAAATCCTCCGTGCCATCAGGCTGCGCGCCGCCCGTGGGCCCGCCCGCGCCAGCGGGATTGCCGAAGGGTGGCAACCCGATGCTTCCACCTCCACGCCCGCGTCCACTGCGGTGACGCATCTGACTTGGTGAATTGCTGTCGTTGATCGGCGGCTTTGTCGCGTCGTCGCTGAGGTTGGGGTCGAGCTGCCAATCCCCGCTGAGGTCGACCCCCGTGGGCGGCATGGACTCGAGTCTGTCGGTGGCGCAAGCGGCAAGCCACATGCACGCCGTGACGCCTGCCGCGGCTGCTGCGAGCCTGCCAATTTGGACGACGATGGCCGACATTGCGGCTTTCCCTCGTTTTCGGACGTGTTGCGTTTTTGGACGCGCTGCGTTCGACCCTACTAGCGTATGCGAGTTCACCTCCCAAGGTACACAGCGGTCGTGGTCGCCTCGCGCATGCTGCACAGTGATTACACGACTTGCAGTCCGAACACTGCGCCCGTACACCACAGTAAACGCCACCGCCTCAACCGCGTTCTGCTAACTACCCGCATCGGCGCGGACCTGTGGGCGCCCCAAGGCCGCCGCACCCCGCCGCAGCGGGCGCGAAAAGGGGATGTCGCGGTACACTTCGTTACAACTACCGGATTCTTGACGGCGACGGGGGCAGGCAGGGCACCATTCGCTCATAGAGGAGCTCGTATGAACGACACTGTGACCCTGGTATCCCGTGCGCCCGTGAGAGGCACGATGAACGACCACCCGCATTTGCTGATCGTCGACGACGATCGGGAAATCCGCACCCTGCTTTCGCAGTACCTGGACAAACACGACTTCCGCACGACCGCCGTCGGAGACGGGAAGGAAATGCGTCGCATCATGGAGCGGTCGCATGTCGATCTCGTGGTGCTCGATCTCATGTTGCCGGGCGAGGACGGCTTGTCGCTGTGCCGCGAAATCCGCAGCCGTTCGCAACTGCCTGTGATCATGCTGACGGCGCGCAGCGAGGACGTCGACCGGATCGTCGGGCTGGAGCTGGGTGCCGATGACTATGTTCCCAAGCCGTTCAATCCGCGCGAGCTTCTCGGGCGCATCCGTGCGGTTCTGCGCCGGGCAGCGCATGCGCCGCGCGACCCGAGTCCCGAGACCGTCCGCTGTTTCCTCTTCAGCGGGTGGCGACTCGACACGACCAGCCGGACTCTGACGGATTCGACGGGGAAGGAAGTCGCTCTGAGCGGTGCGGAGTACCGGCTGCTTGCGGTACTGCTCGGCTCGTCGAATCGCGTGCTGACGCGCGCCCAGCTCACAGAGTTGCTGCGAGGGCGGGAGGCAGACCCGTTCGACCGGAGTATCGATGTGCGCGTCAGTCGGTTGCGGCAGATTCTCGGTGACGACGCCCGCGCGCCGCAGATCATCAAGACCGTATACGGCGAAGGCTACGTCATCGGCGTGCCCGTCGAGACTCAGTGAGCGACCCGCGGCGTAGCTGGATCAAATTTCTCGGGCGTGCCTGGCCTCAGTCGTTATTCGGGCGGCTCGCCGCGGCCTGCACCATCGCGGTACTGCTGGCGCAGGTGGGCGCGCTCGCCCTCATTGCCCATGAGCGCGAGCGGTTCGTCCTGGAGGTGAGCGTTCGCGATTGGTCGCGGCGCATCGCGGAAATCGCGCTGACATTGCAGCCCATGAATGCGAGCGAGCGCTCGGAGGCGACCAGCCGGCTGATCGAGCAGTACGCCCGGTTCGGGCGCCGGGCCCTGCTGGGAGAGGCCAGGAGGCGCCTGCAGTCATCGGCGCCCGCCGATCTGCCCGGAGACCCCCGTTCCGCCCCTGGCCCGGACGACAGCCCTGGGGCTTCAGGACGCCTGGATGCACGGCGTCCCCTGGGGCCTCCGGGCGACCCCCCCAACCGCGTCCCTGCCGGACCGCGCGAGATCCGCAGGGCCCCACCGCCTCTTGGCGGCCCCGGCGAACGCCTGCCCTCGCCGATCCCGCGCATCTCATTGCCGCCGCGACAACGGGTCCGGGAGACCCTTCTACCGCTGCCTCTGGCGGGCGATTTCGAGCACCCGCTGGTGCAGACGCTGCAGGGCATTCTCGGCTCGGGGTATCGCATTTCGGTTACCGCTGCTTCGCCGGGAGTCACCTCCGCGATCCAGGTGTCGCCTCTGCAGACCCTCGAGCGCCGCGGCGAAATGGACGGGCTGTACGATGTGACCGTCCAATATCCTGACGGCGGTTCGACACTCTTCCGCATCGCGCGTCCCGCGGAAGGCGCGCCCATTCCGCGCAACCTGCTCGTGAACCTGTCTCTGCTCGTGGTCATCATGGGAATTGCGTTGTTCGTCACCGCGAGGTCGATCACACAGCCCTTGTTCCACCTGGCCAACGCCGCTGACCGGGTCGGAAGAGACGTTCGACAGCCGAAGCTGCAGGAGCAGGGGGCGCGCGAGATTCGCGACGCGGCGCGTGCATTCAACACGATGCAGGACCGGCTGCACCGATATCTCGATAGTCGCACG
>DATNEN010000221.1:0-5615 GCA_035552975.1 Steroidobacteraceae bacterium | reverse complement strand
TGCGCGAGCAAGCTGGTGTTGTCCCGCCAGAGCTCGTAGGCGCGCAACAGCAGCTCGGCGAAGTCCACTACGCCGGTGCGGGCGCACGCATCCTCGTAGTCCACGTAGAGCTGGATGAGCTGGCGGCGAGTTGGATCATCGTTGTCCTTCAGCCGGCTCGGGCGCCGCCCCTCGTCCTTGTTCGAATTGATGAACCACTGCACCTCGCGCGGCACCCAGCGGCTCTCATCCAGGTCGCGAGCTCTGATCAGCTTCTTGATCAGGCGCTGCTGGTCCTCCGAGTCCATGATCTGGAAGCCCTGCACCAGCCCGGCTTCGCGCCAGTGCAGCCGCAGCAGCCGGTGCGCCAGGCCATGGAAGGTGCCGATCCAGAGTGAGCTCCCGGGGATTCCCAGCAGGGTCTCGATCCGACCCCGCATCTCCCCGGCGGCCTTGTTCGTGAACGTCACCGCGAGAATCCCGTGGGGCGAGACCTCCTGCGCCTGGATCAGCCAGGCGATCCGGTGCGTGAGCACCCGCGTCTTGCCGCTTCCGGCGCCGGCCAGCACCAGCACCGGAGCGAGCGGGGCCGTGACCGCCTCGCGTTGCGCCTCGTTGAGGGGATCCAGAAGGGAGGACAGGTCCATGGGGGGCGCATTGTACCTTGCGCGCCCCCTCGGTCAGCGCCCCTCCTCCCGCGGGCCCCCGGCGAGTGCCTGCCGGCGCCCCGTCACGACTTCTTCCGCGAACCGGACGAGGGCCACCACGAACCCCAGCAGCACCGGCCCGATGACCAGGCCAAGAATCCCGAAGGCGGACGCACCGCCGATCGCGCCGACGAACACCGCCAGGGTCGAGACCTCCGCCTGCTGGGAGGTGAGAAACGGGCGCAGAAAGTTGTCCGCCACGCCCACTGCTGCACTCCACACCGCCAGGAAAATCGCGGCGCCCCAGCGGCCGGCGATCATCAGATACAGCACCGCCGGCACCAGAACGATGGCCGAGCCCGCGGGCAGGAAAGCCGCGATGGTCGCCAGCACGGCGAACACGACGGGAGAGGGAAGGCCCACGATGGCGAAGCCCACCCCGGCGAGCGCTCCCTGTATCAGCGCCGTGGCGACCGAGCCGAACACGACGGCTCGCGTGACGTCGGCGAGATAGGAGAGCAGCTCCTTGCGCCGGTCCGGCTCCATGGGAACCAGGCGGGCGAGGCGCTCGAGCATCATCCTGCCGTCCCGCAACAGGAAGAACAGCAGAAAGATCGTCATGAAGAAACCAACCAGCGAGCCCAGGACGCCGAGCGCGAACGTGCCGCTCGCCGTGGCCGCGGACTTCAGCAAAGATTGGACCCCGTCGGTGAGCCAGCCCTGCACCTGATCGACGGATACCGTCGAGTTCTCACGCATCCAGTGCACCGCACTGCCGATGACGGGATAACCTTCCATCCGCTCCAGCATCGCGGGGAATGGCAGGATCGTGCGTCCGCGCAGCCACGTGATCAGTGAGGCCACCTGGCGCGCAAACACGACGCCGACGATGGCCAGCGGCGCAATCACGAAAAACGGCGTGAGGCCGGTCAGAATCCCGGCAGACAGCGAGCCGCGCCCTTTCAGCCGGCGCTTGAGCCAGACTTGTACGGGCGTCAGGAGGAAGGCGAGCACGGCGGCCCAGCCCAGAGGTCCTGCAAGCGGGCGCAGGACCTCCAGCAGCAGGTATCCCACGATCAGGAATGTCGCGATCGCAAACGTACGGCGGTAGAAGGCTGAGTACATGCGCGAGTGTGACCTCGGGTCGTGCCTGCGCGGGAGGTTACCCCATTCGCGGGGTGTTAAGGTTTTCTTGTCAATCGTTAATCTTTGCCTGCCAACCGCGCCTCCGCGGACCGTTACACTCCCCTGCATGCCCACTCTCTACGACTACCTGGATTCCGGCAACGGCTACAAGATTCGCCTGCTGCTGCGCCTCCTCGACCGTCCCTGCCGCTGGCAGGAGCTGGATATCCTGCAGGGGGGCACGCGGACCCCCGAATTCCTCGCCAAGAACCTCAACGGCCGCATTCCGACGCTCGAGCTCGATGACGGGGTGTGCCTGGCGGAGTCCAACGCGATCCTCTGGTACCTCGCAGAAGGCAGCCGGTACATTCCTGAGGACCGCCTCGCCCGTGCCCAGACGCTGCAGTGGATGTTCTTCGAGCAGTACAGCCACGAGCCTTACGTTGCGACTCCTCGCTTCATCCTGCGTCACCTGCCCGCGGATTCCCCGCGCAGAGCCGAGCTTCCCGACAGGCTGACACGCGGACGTGCGGCGCTCGCAGTCATGAACGCGCACCTGAAGAGCAATGCGTACTTCGCAGGCGGACGCTACACGATTGCAGACATCGCGCTGTACGCCTACACGCACGTCGCCGACGAGGCGACGCTCGACCTGGCTCCGTACCCCGAAGTGAGATCCTGGCTGGCCCGCGTCGCCGCCGAGCCGCGGCACATCCCGATTACCTATCGGCCGGCCTGAGCCGCGCGACCTCGTCACGCGGCCACATCGCCCGGCATCAGCGCGCGGGTTGTGTTGGCCCCGGCCGGCCGCTGTGGGCCTCCACGAAGGACGTGTCAGTGAGGCTCTTCAGAAAGGCGACGAGCTCCGCCCTCTCCGGCTGGGTGAGATCGAACGTGCGCAGGCGAGGGTCGATGCCGGCACCGCCTGCGCCGGCGGCGCGTGCTTTTTCCGCCATTTGTGCGTAGTGATCCACTACCGCTTCCAGAGTCGGGAAGCGCCCATCGTGCATGTACGGCGCCGTGAGTGCGATGTTGCGCAACGTGGGCACGCGCATCGGCTGCTGGCTGGCTCCGTTGTCGGCAAACGAGGTCTCGCCGGTCGGTCCTGCGGAATCGCGCCAGTTGCCGGAGAAGTTGAACCCCGAGTGGCACGCGGAACACCCGGCGCGCGGCGCGAAGAACAACGCCATGCCCTGCTTCGCCTCGGGCGACAACGCAGTGTGTTGTCCGCCGAATACATAGCGATCGAAGGGTGAGTTGCCGCTGATCAGGGTGCGCTCGAAAGCCGCGATGGCTTTGACCACGTGATCAAATGTGACGGCCGGCTCTTCATCCGGAAACACTGCCGCGAAGGAGCTCGCATACGAGGGATCCGCGGCAAGCGTGCGGGCGAGCGCCTGCTGATGCCCTGCCATGCCGAGCTCCACCGGATGCCGGTTCAGCAGCGGCTCGAGCATCTGCGACTCGAGTGAGCTCAGCTGCGGCTCGGTCCAGCCGAAACTCACGTTGTACGCGACGTTGATCAGCGCCATCGCGCTGTGCGGGAGTGCGGCGCCGGTCGCACCGATCGCTACCGGGCGGCCGTCGGTAAACGAGCGCGCCGGATCGTGGCAGCTCGCGCAGCTGTATTTTCCGGTGACCGACAGCCGCTGCTCGAAGAACAGGCGCTTTCCGAGAGCTACCTTGGCATCCGACATGGGGTTGCCCGGCGGCACGAACGGCGTTGGAAACCCTCGCGGCAGATGCCAGACATAGGCCGGAGGGGGCGCGTCGGCGGTCATGGGGTGCCTTGCGGCGCCGGGCGCGTCGGTGCGCGCCCTTCGCGTCAGCGCGCAGCCTCGCGTCAGCGCCAGCTCGCAGCCGTACCGGCGCGCGTCAAGGCAGCCGTCTGGGCAGCGATCTGACTACGCTCCTGCACCCATTTGTCGAGGTCACTGACGCCGGCCGTGTCGCCGGCCGCGGGTGCCGAGTGTTGCGCCGCAATCCAACCCTTCATCGCGTCCAGCAGCTTGTCGGCGATCGCCCGGTTGGTGCCGAACAGATCCAGATACGCCTGCTCGGCGTCCTTGAACCGCTTCAGGGCGAGGTACGCTTCCGCACGGTATTCGATGGCTTCCGGATACCCGGGGCGCAGTGCCAGCGCCTGCTCGTAAGCCTCCAGAGAAGCGTCGTAGTCGCCGAGCTTGCGATGCGAGTAACCCAGGTAGTTCCAGGCCTGGTGCATCTTCGGATCGAGTCGGACGGCGCGCTGGAATTTACCGAGCGCGACTGAATACAGGGCGCGAGCGTCGTCCGCGCCATCAGCCCGGGCGGCAGCGTTGTCCGCGCGGCGCAGCACGTCGATGCCCTCGTTGTAGAGGATCTTTGCCTGCAGATCCGGTGTCGGCGCTGCGGCGCCAGGCCCGCCGGCTCCGTGGTCGGCGCCGGGACCGGCGCCCGTGGCCGACTTCGGGATTGTCGCGGGCGCATCCCCCAGCGACCACGCCGCCGGGGCTGCCATCAGGAGACTCACCGCCGCCCAGGCGCCCAGGCCCGCGCGAGCGGCCAAGGGAAGAGTCGGGAGAGAGAAGCGGGATCGGCTGCGCATGGTCTGGAGGTCTCGTGCTGGGAATGCTTGAAAACACAGCCTACCAGCTGTTGCGCAGCTCGCGCAGCTTCAGGAAAACCGTCCGCGCGTCGGGCTGCTCGCCGATCTCAGGGAAGGCGGCGCGCAGGCGTGCGATCACGGTGGGGCTGCTGAGGCGGAAGAACGTATTGACCTGCTTCTCCTGCCCCAGCGTCGTGACCGGAGCGGCACCGCCGTTGCGGGACTTGACCTCGGCGAGCAGAGCTTGCGCGGTGGAATTGTCTGGCTCGCGATCGAGCGTGAATTCCAGGTTGCGGATGAGGTATTCGTGTCCGGGGAATAGCCGCGTGTTGTCCGGCAGTCGTGCAAGCTGCGCGCTGAAGCTCTCGTACAGCAGCTCTGCCTTGCCGCTGTGACAATTCCCAGCGCCGGCATTGAACAACGTATCCCCGCTGAAGAGCGCGGGCTGCTCGGTGTGCGACAACAGGCAGATGTGCGACAGCGTATGCCCGGGCGTATCGAGACATTCGAGCTCCACGGTGCGGCCGACGCGGATGAGGTCGCCCTTGCTCAACCCGCGGTCGACTCCGCCGATGCGCGTCGCCGCGCCCGCGTGAGCCAGGAGTCGCGCGCGCGTTGCGTCGATGAGGCCGGAATTCCCGCCCGTGTGGTCGAGGTGCTCGTGAGTGTTCAGGATCTGGGTGATCGTCCATCCCCTGGCGCGCGCCACCTGCAGGCAGCTCTGCCAGTCCAGGGGATCCACGGCCAGCGCTTCGCCGGTCTCGGGGCACGCCAGCAGGTAGTGAAAGTTGCGGTAGTCGTTTCCGGGCCAGATCCGCTCGATCAACATGACATAAACCTCCGTTGCGCTGGTCCACCAGCAAAGGTCGCCTGCGGCCCAAATGGGCCAGCGCTTTGCGGACAACGGCTGCGTTTGCGCCGGCCGAGATGGGCCAGGCAAAAAGCGTGGTTTTTGCCGGCTACTCAGTGCCACTTCCGGCCGCTCATACCCGTGTAACCGCCCTCAGCAACGTACCCGGAAATTCCCCGGGGCGCCATAATGGGGCCACGTGCGCCAGCGCACCTCATGCGGAGACTCGATGCAGCTCCAGGTGGTTCCGGTCACACCCTTCCAGCAGAACTGCTCGGTGATCTGGTGTGACCACACGCGGGCGGCGGCGATCGTCGACCCGGGAGGCGACCTGGATACGGTGTTGGAGGTCGTGGCCGCGAACAAGCTCGAGCTGCAGAAAATCCTGCTCACGCATGCGCACATCGACCATGCGGGCGCTGCAGGC
>DATNEN010000220.1:0-7482 GCA_035552975.1 Steroidobacteraceae bacterium | reverse complement strand
CCCCAGCGTTGACGACCTTCGACGCTTTACGTGTCTTCATTGTCTTGTGCCACACCTCCACGGGTCCGGACGACCATCTCTGGACGTCACGAGCGGTACCACACCCCGTAACGCGCGCGCATGTTGAAGTACGACGACCCGCGATGCAATAGGACAGGCAGAGAAAATGTGAGCTGCGAGTAGACGAGCGTCACAACGTTCGCTTTGCACACACTCTGCCCCGTCGGTGTGTCAGCTCGCGCGCGTCAACCCCGTCGTCGGCGAGCGTACTCACGAGAGCGGCAGCGCGTGACTTACGACGGACACCACGGCGCCCCTCACGGCATTAGGCCGCGCGTGCGCGCGCGGCTGTGCCTATGGCCATGCGGAGTCGGCGGACAGCGCAAATGCCCGAAAGCAGCCGACTTGAAAGCCCCCGTCGGGCCGGTATTATCGAGTCCATAGAGTAGGTGTAGACAGACGACAGTCGTCGCGCAAACGCCGCGTCGTACGCGGGCGAGTTCGACTGCAGTTCCTGCCGGGACGCGCAGTCGGGCACGAGAGTAGCCCGCCGTCCTCCTTACCATAATTTTCCCAAGCAACTGCAGGCGTACGGCCTGCGGTGGCAGGCGCCGCGCGTGTGCGCGGCGTCCACCTGCTGCTGATGAACGAGGCCGCACCGATGAGCACCCAGGGACTCTTCAAAGAAGCCTACGAACGCGACAGTTGCGGATTTGGCTTGATCGCCAGTCTCGACGATCAGCCGAGCCACTGGCTGGTCCGCACCGCCATCACCTCCCTGAATCGCTTGACCCATCGCGGTGCCATCGCCGCCGACGGGAAGACCGGGGACGGCTGCGGCCTGTTGCTGAAACGACCGGAGGCGTTCCTGCGCGCCGTGGCCGCGGAGGCGGGCATCCAGGTCGGGGAGCAGTTCGCCTCGGGGCTGGTGTTCCTCAACCGCGATCCCGAGCTGGCGCTGGCGGCGAAGACGCGCCTGGCAGCCCAGCTCGTCCGCCAGGGGCTCGAGCTGGCGGGCTGGCGCGTCGTCCCGGTGAACGCGGGAGCATGTGGCACCCAGGCCCTCAAGACCCTGCCTCACATCGAGCAGGTGTTCGTGAACGGTCGCGTCGCCGACATGGATGAGGCGTCCTTCAACCGCAAGCTCTTCATGGCGCGGCGCCTGACAGAGCTGGAGCTGCAGTCGGATCCGGCGTTCTATGTGCCGAGCCTGTCCGCGAGCACGCTCGTGTTCAAGGGAATGGTGATGCCGCAGCACCTGGCAGAGTTCTATCCGGATCTGGAGGACCCGCGCCTGGAGGCCTCGGTGGTGGTGTTCCACCAGCGTTTCTCTACGAACACCCTGCCGCAGTGGCGCCTCGCTCACCCCTATCGGTACCTGGCGCACAACGGTGAGATCAACACCGTGCAGGGCAATCGAAGTTGGGCGGTCGCCCGGGGCCCGCTGCTGCGCTCGCCGCTCCTGCCGGACCTGCAGCAGGCTTTGCCGCTGGTGTCCCTCTCCGGCTCGGATTCGCAGAGCCTCGACAACATGCTCGAGGTGCTGCTCATGGGCGGCCTGGACGCCATGCACGCGATGCGGCTGCTGCTGCCCCCCGCGTGGCACGGCCTCGACTCGATCGATTCGGATCTGCGGGCGTTCTACGAGTTCTACTCCGCACATCTCGAGCCCTGGGACGGTCCCGCCGGGATCGTGCTCACTGACGGGCGCTATGCCCTTTGCGCGTTGGACCGCAATGGCTTGCGACCCGCACGCTTTGTCATTACCCGCAACCGCGTCCTGACGATCGCCTCGGAGACGGGTGTGTGGGACTACAAGCCCGAGGACGTGGTGCGCAAGGGCAAGCTGGGCCCGGGCGACATGATCGCGCTCGACCTGCAGACCGGGACGCTGCTCGAATCGAAGGACATCGACACGTTCCTGAAGTCACGCCACCCGTACAAGACCTGGCTGAAGAAAGGCGTCCGGTACCTCGAATCGGACCTGGTGGATCCGCGGCTGGCGGCAGAGCCGTTCGACCGCGAGACCCTGGCCCTCTATCAGAAGATGTTCAACGTCAGTGCCGAGGAGCGCGACGAGATCATCCGGGTGCTGGCGGAGGACGAGAGCGAGGCGGTGGGCTCGATGGGCGATGACACGCCGATGCCCGTGCTGTCGCACAAAGTCCGCTCGCTGTACGACTACTTCCGGCAGCAGTTTGCGCAGGTGACCAACCCGCCGATCGATTCGCTGCGCGAGTCGATCGTCATGTCGCTGCAGACCCAGATCGGCCCGGAGTGCAACATTTTCGTGCCCGCGCCCGAGCACGCGCGCCAGATCGTGCTCGGCTCGCCGATCCTGTCGCAGCGCAAGCTGCGCCAGATCCTCGGCCTCAAGGAAGTGACGCACGCCTTTATCGATCTGCAGTACGAGCCCGCCGAAGGCCTGGAAGCGGCGATTCGGCGCATGTGCGCACAAGCCGAGAGCGCGGTACGGGAGGGCAAGCTCGTGCTGCTGCTCTCCGACCGCTACCTCATCGAGGGGAAGCTGCCCGCGCACGCCCTGCTCGTTACCGGTGCCGTGCATCACCACCTCGTGCGGACCGGCCTGCGCTGCAAATGCAACCTGCTGGTCGAGACCGGCACGGCGCGCGATCCGCACCATTTCGCCTGCCTCATCGGCTACGGGGCGACGGCGGTATATCCCTACATGGCGTACCAGCTCCTGTTCGACATGAGAGCTAAGGGACGGGTGAAGCTGGACTTCGCCACCCGCCTGGAGCTCGGCCGCAGCTACCGGGCCGGGATCCGCAAGGGCCTGTTCAAGGTCATGTCGAAGATGGGGATCTCGACGATCGGAAGCTATCGCAGCTCGCAGCTCTTCGAGATCGTCGGTCTCTCGGACCGGATCGTGGAGCTGTGCTTCTGCGGCACTGAGAGCCGCGTGCAGGGCGCGGACTTCGACGACCTGGAATCGGATCTGCAGCAGCTTGCCGCGCGTGCGTGGGATTCGCGCGAGCCGATCGATCAGGGAGGTCTGCTGAAGTACATGCACGGCGGCGAGTACCACATGTACAACCCCGACGTGATTGCCGCGCTGCAGGCGGCGGTGGTGTCAGCGGACGATGCCCACTACAGGCTGTTCGCGCAGCTGGTGAACGATCGCCCGGCGTCGACCTTCCGGGACCTGCTGGCGCTGAAGCACTCCGCGACGTCCATTCCCGTGGAGCAGGTCGAGCCGGTGGAGGCGATCCTGGCGCGTTTCGACAGCGCCGGCATGTCCCTTGGGGCGCTTTCTCCCGAGGCCCACGAGGCGCTCGCCATCGCGATGAACCGGCTGGGTGCCCGCTCCAACTCGGGCGAGGGGGGTGAGGACCCGGCGCGCTATCGGACGGAGAAGAACTCCAAGATCAAGCAGGTGGCCTCGGGCCGCTTCGGCGTCACTCCGGAGTACCTGATCAACGCCGAGGTGCTGCAGATCAAGATCGCCCAGGGCGCCAAGCCCGGCGAAGGCGGCCAGCTCCCGGGGCACAAAGTGAACGACATGATCGCCTCGCTGCGCTTCGCGCGGCCGGGGGTCGGCCTGATCTCGCCGCCGCCGCATCACGACATCTACTCGATCGAGGATCTGGCGCAGCTCATCTTCGACCTGAAGCAGGTGAATCCGGGTGCGCTGGTGTCGGTCAAGCTGGTCGCCGAGCCGGGCGTGGGAACGGTGGCCGCTGGCGTCGCCAAGGCGTATGCGGATCTCATCACCATCTCCGGCTACGACGGCGGCACGGGCGCGAGCCCGCTGTCCTCGATCAAGTACGCGGGCACACCCTGGGAGCTGGGCCTGGCGGAGACCCATCAGACCTTACGAGCGAACGACCTGCGCCACCGTGTCCGCCTGCAGACCGACGGTGGGTTGAAAACCGGCCTCGATGTGGTGAAGGCGGCGCTCATCGGCGCCGAGAGCTTCGGCTTCGGGACGGCACCGATGGTGGCGCTGGGGTGCAAATACCTGCGCATCTGCCACTTGAACAATTGCGCCACGGGCGTGGCGACGCAGCACACCGTGTTGCGATCGAAGTATTTCCTCGGCCTGCCCGAGATGGTGATGAACTACTTCCGCTTCGTCGCGCAGGAGGTGCGCGAGATCCTCGCTGCCCTCGGCGTGCGGCGGCTCGAGGACATCATCGGGCACACCGAGCATCTGGAAGTGCTGGCTGGCAGCACCGCGAGGCAGCGCAAGCTCGACCTGCAGCCGATTCTCTCGGACGGCGGGTTGGCCGCGGATGTGCCGCAGTTCTGCGTCTCTCCGTCGAACGCGCCCTTCGACAAGGGGGAGCTCGCGGAGAAGATGGTGAGCGACATGCGCCGCGCCATCCAGGGCAAGAGCGGTGGCGAGTGGAGCTACGAGGTCCACAACTACAACCGCTCCATCGGCGCGCGAATCTCCGGTGAGATTGCCCGGCTCTGGGGGAACTACGGGATGGAGGATGCGCCGCTGAAGGTGCGCCTGACCGGCAACGTCGGGCAGAGCTTCGGTGTGTGGAACGCCGGCGGACTGCACCTGTATCTCGAAGGCGATGCCAACGATTACGTCGGTAAGGGGATGGCGGCCGGCAAAATCGTGCTGCGCCACCCCCGCAGCGCTCGCTACGCCGCGAACAACACCATCATCATGGGCAACACCTGCCTGTATGGTGCGACGGGCGGGCAGCTGTTCGCCGCGGGAGTGGCGGGCGAGCGGTTTGCCGTGCGCAATTCCGGTGCGGTGGCGGTCATCGAGGGTGCGGGAGACCACTGCTGCGAGTACATGACGGGCGGCGTGGTCTGCGTGCTCGGCCGCACCGGCGTCAACTTCGGTGCGGGATTCACCGGCGGCTTCGCCTACGTGCTGGACCTGGAGCGCGATTTTGTCGATCGCTACAACCACGAGCTGATCGATATCAGCCGCATCCATGCCGAGTCGATGCAGTCGCACCTGCAACACCTGGAAGGGCTGCTCGGCCAACACGTGGCCGAGACCGGCAGCGTCTGGGCGGAGGAGATCGTCAACGATCTGCGCTCCTACATCGGCAAGTTCTGGGTGGTGAAGCCGAAAGCCGCCTCGATCGACTCGCTGATCGAGAACCTGCGGCGCGCGGCATAGGGCAGATCATTACAATGGCCGACAAGAATCTTCAATTTCTGGACATCCCGCGGACCGACCCGGCGAAGCTGCCCGTGGAGGTGCGCGTCACGCAGTTCCGCGAGATCTACTCGCAGTACGACGCGCAGGGCGCCGCCCAGCAGGCGGGCCGTTGCCTGGCCTGCGGCAACCCGTTCTGCGAATGGAAATGTCCGGTCCACAACTACATTCCCAACTGGCTGAAGCTCATTCAGGAAGGCAACTTGTTCGAGGCGGCCGAGCTGTCACACAAGACCAACTCCCTGCCGGAGGTCTGTGGGCGCATCTGCCCGCAGGATCGGTTGTGTGAGGGCGCGTGCACGCTCAACGACGGCCTGGGAGCGGTCACCATAGGGTCGATCGAGAAGTACATCACCGATGAGGCGCTGAAGCTCGGGTGGAAGCCCGACATGTCCAACGTGCGCCCCACCGGCAAGCGCGTTGCCGTCATCGGTGCCGGCCCCGCAGGGCTTGGCTGCGCCGATATCCTGGTACGCAACGGGGTCACGCCCGTCGTGTTCGACCGCTACTCGCGCATTGGCGGACTGCTCACGTTCGGGATTCCGCCGTTCAAGCTCGAGAAGGAGATCGTGGAGAAGCGCCGGGAGATCATGGAAGGAATGGGCGTGGAATTCCGCCTCGGTGTGGATGTGGGCAGCGACATTGCCTTCGAGCAGCTCGTCGCGGAGTACGACGCGGTGTTTCTTGGGATGGGGACTTACAAGTACGTGAAGGGCGGCTTTCCCGGTGAGGATCTGCTCGGCGTGCACGAGGCCCTTCCCTATCTGATCTCCAATATCAACCACGAGCTCGGTCTGCCCGGCAGCACGGAGCAGCTGATCAGCATGCGCGGCAAGCGCGTCGTCGTGCTGGGGGGCGGGGACACCGGGATGGACTGCAATCGCACCGCCATTCGCCAGGGTGCCGAGTCGGTGACGTGTACATACCGTCGCGATGAGCGGAACATGCCCGGCTCGCGCCGCGACTACAAGAACAGCAAGGAGGAGGGCGTGGAGTTCCTCTTCAATGCCCAGCCCACCGAGATCATCGGCACCGATTCCGTGGAGGGCGTGAAGATCGTTCAGACCCGCCTCGGCGCACCGGATGCGCGCGGCCGGCGCGTGCCTGAGTCCATCGCGGGTTCCGAACGGGTGTTGGAAGCGGACGCGGTGATCATTGCGTTTGGGTTTCTGCCGAGTCCGCCTCAGTGGTTCGAGCAACATGACATCCGCGTGCATCCCAACGGCCGCGTGCGCGTATCGGCTGCGCAGGAGACCCCGTTTCAGACCACCCATCCCAAGGTGTTCGCGGGCGGTGATATGGTGCGCGGGTCGGACCTCGTAGTGACGGCGGTGTTTGAGGGTCGCGAGGCGGCCAAGGGGATTTTGCGGAAGCTGGGAGTGGGTTAGCCGTTCGCCCGGGCCAGGGAAGCCGCTGCCGCTCGATTGTGGAGCGGCGTGGCGACGAGGGTGTCGTCGAGCGCGTAGCCGATCGCAGGAGCCAAAAAAAACCCCGCCAGAACGGCGGGGTTGTAATCGGTCTTCCCATTTTGACCCGGTAGATCGCTGTCAGCTCCGAACCGGGCGCGGGCTCAAAATGATCCGAGAATCGCCCTTCATTGCGCACCGGCGGGTCGCGTGATCACGAGCATCTATAGTCTCGCGGCTGGAACGCTGGAGCTCGTCTGTGCTGCTCCGGCCGAATGTATCGAGGCCCGCGTGTCAGTTCACTTCGGGGCGTTCCTGACAACCTCAATAAGTTAGTGGCTGTCGTTACCCGTGCCCGCGTCGTCTCCGAGTTTTCTTGCGTTATCCTTTTTTGCCTCCCTCCCATGTGAGCCTGCCGCATCAACGGCGGCCGCCGTCCAAAGCCTTCCCGTTCGAGCAATTCCGGTGCCAGGTCGATGCGTACCCAGTCAAAACCGCTGCTTGCGACACCGTGTTACTCGTTCCGTGAGCAGAATTGTACTCGTTCCAGATGAATTCTCTATGTCGTAATTACGACACAACCGGACGCCAGCCACATCCCTGGACCCTATTCCCAGCCTTCCTGCCTAGACGTAGAGCGGCCGTGCGGACAGCCGCTTGAGAGGTGGCCTGTGCGCTACGCCACGCTTCTTGGGTGACCCATCACGCAGTTCCGGGATTAGGCGGCGCCGGCTCGGATTCGCCGGCCGGCGGGGTGTGCGATCCCGGGCAATTCAGGCCCTGGCCAGGCGCACCACAAAGCTCGCTCCAGCCTCGCCCGGCAGGTTGGCGGCGCTGGCGCTGCCCCCGTGGAATTCGGCGATGAGGCGAACGATGTACAGCCCGAGCCCGAAGTGGGGGCGGCTGTCGCGGTCGGTGCGG
>DATNEN010000219.1:0-13733 GCA_035552975.1 Steroidobacteraceae bacterium | reverse complement strand
CGCGCGAGCAGGTCGAGTGGGCGGCGAACGAATCGCTGCGCGGTCTGCGCGACCCGCCGCAGCGTCTGATCTCCAGCGAGATGTCCGTAACGGTCGTTGTAGGCTTTGAAGTGATCGACGTCGACCAGCAGGATGCCGATGGTGCGGCCATCCTGGATTGCCTGCTGCCACAGACGGATGAGGTAGTCATCGAACACCCGGCGGTTCTTCGTCCCGGTGAGCGCATCGTGCTGCGCCAGATCGGCGATCAGGTGTTCCTCCAGAAAGTCGGTGCGCGACTTCCTGTCGAAGTGCCAGGCGGCCATGGCGCCGGCCGCCGCGGCGGCGAACAGAAAGATGAACGAGCGGATCGACTGGATCATCGGCAGATGGAAGTAGAGCGCAAAGGCGACGTAGGAGGCTACAGTCACCGCCCCGGTGAATGCCGCCGTCCGGAAACGGAAGCCAAAGAAGAAGAACGGCCCGATGAGCATCAGCGGCAAGGCCATCAGCATCTCGGTCTGCCCGTGCGCGGCCGCCTCTGCGACGTGGGCCGCCATGATGGCATTGCGCACGGGAACGATGACGCGGGCCCAGGGTAGATAGAAGCGATCGAACGAGCGGCTCCAGGCGATCAAGGCCAGGATGACCGACCCTGCGATGACCACCGAGAAGTCGACCAGCAGCGTCGTGGTCCAGGCGATGCGGAAGCCCAGCTCCGCGCCCCGGATCACCCCCACGAACGCCGTGATGACGGCCACTACCCGGATCAGGGAGCGCTCGTCCATGAGCTGGGAGAGGGTGTACTCGCGCTCCAGCCGCGGGCTGAACCTCAGATTCGCCGGGTCTCGCTGCAGCTCCGCCGCGTACGGCGAATCCGGAAAGGAGCTCGGGTCGAATCGGGACGCAGTTCCCATCGTCCCGATCATAGGGGTAACCCGCGACTTTAGGCTGTGACCTGCTCGGTAACTATTTCACGTGCAGGGAGAAGAAGTAGGCGATGCCCAGGAGGAGCGCCATCTGCGTGGCAATGGCCGCGTACATGTGGCGCAGCAGGTCAGACTTGACACCGTGCATCTCCACCCTCAGCTCGCTTCCCAGCCGCTCTATGCGTGTCGCCAGTTCACCCTTCGTCTCGGCGACCGCCGTCATGGTGACCAGCTGCCGGTCCCACGTTTTTTCTTCCATCGCCACATCCATGGCCAATGCGACGGCGACGGCCACCTGCGGCTCGAAGTGCGCCTTCTCCACGAGGATGTCGACCGTCTCCGCTTTCATGGGCATGAATGATAGCTCCGCCAAGCGAGCGCACAAGCGCGTCGACACACAATTTACTCATGGCGGTACTGTTAGGAAGCTCATCAACACCACGTAACGGCCCAATAACTCTGCAGTTTGCGGTGCCGATCGGCACTTTCTGTTTGCATCGGTGCGTGTCGGTTCGCACGCAAGGACGCGCGAGTGATGTCCTGTGGTACTTGCGCGCGGTAGCCCGCGGGCGAACCCCTCACGCCCGCAACGCCAACAGCCGATCCACGTGCAGCCGATAATCCTCGAGCAGCTGAGCCGCGAACGCCGCAAACACGCGTACCTTCGGCGACTCGCGGTGGATCGCTGGGTACACGATGGAGATGGGTCCGCCATCCGCCGACCACTCCGTCAGCACCGCCTGCAGCCGGTTGGCGGCGAGCAGCTCGGCGACGAGCAGATCGATGCTCTGCACGATGCCCGCGCCGCGCACGGCCGCCTGAATGCGCGCCTCGGCGGAGTTGAAAGCGACGTTGAACCGGAAGGGGAGCTGCTTGCGCGTCGCCCCCATCTGGAACACCCAACGGTGCGCGCGCCGCGTCTTGTTGGACAGTGCGCCAATGAGCTTGTGATCGCGAAGTTGCTGCGGGTCGCTTGGAATGCCGTACTGCCGCAGGTACTCCTGGGAAGCGCAAGTAATCATGCGCGTGCGCACTACACGACGGGCGATGAGGTTCGGCTCGTTGACGACTCCGCCGCGTACAGCGACGTCCACTTGCTCCTCGATGAGGTCGATCACGCGATCGTTGAATTGCACTTCGAGTTGCAGGTTGGGATAGCGCGAAGTGAATCGGGGTAGCGCCGGAACGAGCAGATAACGCCCGAATGCTTCGGGCACGTCGACACGCAGCCGCCCCTGTGGCCGCTCGCGGGTGCCTCTCAGGGCTTCATCCGCGGAGTCCAGGTCAGCAAGGATGCGCCGGCAATGCTCGAGGTACTCCGCGCCGTCCGCGGTGACTCCGACGCGGCGCGTCGTCCGGTTGACCAGGCGCGTTCCCAGATGCCGTTCCAGATCCGCCAGGTGCGCGCTCACCACCGATCGCGACAGGCCCAGTGAGTCGGCGGTTCGGGTGAAGGACTGAAGCTCCGCAAGCCTGACGAAAGTGCGCATGCCAGCGAGCTGGTTCATGCTCTTCTGATTATCCTGAATTACAGAACAATAATGTCCGGATTGGCCGGTTTTCAGTCATCAGAGGCGACTCTACACTCCGGCCATGTTCATCTTCAATCGGCCGTTCGCGGCGGTGGCATGCGCTTTGGGCGTGGCGTTCCTGATGCCGAGCGTCGAGAGCTTTTTCGAGCGTGGGGACGGGCCCTCTTCAGGGCGCGCGGCTCCAGAGAATGTCCTCACCCTCGCGCCGCCAGATGAATCCCGTCACCTTTCCGTCGGCACTGCGTTGGACGAACCGCCGCTCGCGCGGCTGTCCAGGCACGAACAGCAGGTCCTGGTTCGCGAGCTTCAGCATGCCTTCGAGAGTGCGGGAGGTGTCCGCCGCGGCTGCCAGAGCGAGACCGGCAAAAAGCGCAATGCAGCGCGATTCAACCCGCGCGCGGATATTTGCTGAAGATCGCATCGACCGCGGCGTTGATCTTCTTCTCCGCGGCCTCACCGGTGGCGCCGGTCAGGTCCTGGTTGGTCGAGGCATGCCACAGGGGCTCACGGCTCTTGGCCTGGTACAGGTCCACGCCGATGATGCCTTCGCGATAGACATACGGTGCGTCCCAGCCCCAGCCGCCGCCCCAGCCCCAGCCGCCACCGCGCCAGTAGCCGAATCCTCCGCCCCAGCCACCATACGGATAGCCGCCCTCGATGACGTTGTGCGCCCCGATGCCATAGCCGACCAGGCAGTCGGCATCGCTGTTCACGAACTGCATCCCCATCCCCTGCAGGTGGCTGGCGATGGCCGCCCGCAGGCGAGCCTCATTCACGGGGTTCGCGATGGTGGCGCGCTGCGGGCTGGCATCGCTGCGGAACGAGCCCGCCCAGGAGAACGTTCGGCACTGGACCTGGCTGAAGAGAGGCTTGTTCACGTCGGATTTGACGTTGAGTACGCAGCCGCTCAGCCCGAAGGTCACTGCCGTGGCAGCGATGCAGCAGAGAATTGCTTGCTTGATCATGGTCTTGGCCTCGATGGAGCCTGTGACAGGGCCCACCCCACACCATTAACGGCCGAGCGCCGGTTAAGTTGACGGACCTGCAGCCAGCGCACGGACACAGTTTGAGACAGGGGCCACAAGGCCCGGCTCGACCCGCTACGAGCGCCCCGTCCTCTATAAGATCGGGGCTACGGAGCAAAGGTTCAAGCATCGAAGGCTTCGCGACTGTTCCCTCGTCGCGGCGCGTTGCCCCCAGCGGCGCCCGGTGAGGTTTTCATCACCATAACATAAGAGGACAACATCAATGGACCGCAAGGATTCTTCATACGAGGCCGGGATGCAGGTCAGGCGCGAGATGTTCGGGCCGGCCGGCGCTGAAGAGCGGGTGAAAGCAGCGACTGACTTCAATCGTCCATTCGAGGATGCCGTCACCCGCTACTGTTTTGGCGACACGTGGGCGCGGCCCGGCCTGGATCGCCGCACGCGCAGCATGATTACGCTGGCTGCGCTCACCGCGTTGGTTCGCCCGAATCAGATCAAGGTTCACGTGGCCGCCGCGCTGGTCAACGGCGTCACGCCGGAGGAAATCAGCGAGATCCTGTTGCACACCTCCGTGTATGCCGGGGTCCCCGCCGGTGTCGAGGCGTATGCGGCGGCGGCCGAGGTTCTGAAGGGAGCAGGGAAATGAAGGTCGGATTCATCGGAATCGGCAACATGGGTTGGCCGATGGCGGCCAACCTGTTGAAGGCCGGCCATGAAGTGCTGCTGCACGACACCAACGCCAACCGCTGCGTCGACTTCACGAAGGCGCAGGGCGGTGTGGGGGCGAGGACGCCTGCCGATTTCGGCAACATCGAGGCTCTCGTCACGATGCTGCCAACGGGCGCGATCGTGCGCGAGGCGCTCACCGATCCCAACACCGGCGTGGCACGTCACCTGAAGGCTGGAACGCTCGTCATCGACATGAGCTCGTCCGAGCCCGCCGGCACCCGCACACTCGGGGAGGAGCTCGGCAAGAGAGGCATCGTCCTGCTCGATGCCCCCGTTTCGGGTGCGGTCCCGCGAGCCAAGACCGGCACGCTGACCATCATGCTCGGAGGCGACGATCGCGCGGCGATGGAACGCGCCAAGCCCCTGTTGCTGTGCATGGGTAACCAGGTGTTCGAGACCGGCCCGCTCGGCACCGGGCACGCGATGAAAGCGCTCAACAACTTCGTCGCGGCGGCCTGCTACACGGCGTCGGCGGAAGCTCTGCTGATCGGGAAGCGATTCGGGCTGGACGGCCACCGCATGATCGACATCATCAACGTCTCCACGGGCCGCAACTTCAACACTGAAGTGGTGATGAAAGAGCAGGTGATCGACCGAAAGTTCTCGAGCGGTTTCTCGCTGGGCCTGCTGGCGAAGGATGTGAAGATCGCGGCCGACCTCGCGCGCACGGTGAGGATGGACGCACCCCTGACCCGCCTGGTCAATGATCGCTACAGCCTGGCGCGCGACAGTCTCGGCGCCGCTAGCGATTGCACCGAGGCGCTCAAGAGCTGGGACAACGCGCTGCCTGACTAAGGACACAGCTGCGATGAGCAGCCCGCTGCCTGAGTAGACGATGTCCGCTGCACCGCGGTCGGCGCATCGGTGCGCCGACGCGGGGCCTCGGTGCTGGCGAGCGGCGGGTCGGCACGCTTTGCACTGACGCGGCCGTCCTCCAAAGCGGCGCTGGCTGCGAACGAGGCTTTGCAGCACACTAACGACGTGCCATCAGGGGGCTCCCGGGTGAGCGAGATTCCGGTGGGGTCGTTCGATCCACGAGGTTTCAGCGGACGTCGCTTGGGTCCGATGCGCTTTCTGTTGCCCCCGACCCTGGGGTGGGTGCTCTTGGTCTACGCCGCGCTGGTGCTCGCCAGCGTCATCTCCTATTCGACGCTCCGCGTCCGCATGGACCGGGAACGGACGCTGCAGACCGAGCGCAACCGCCTGCGCGCCGTGGCGGCGGTTCTGGAAACCGGCACGCTGGCGATGCTCAGTGACGGCGTCGGTTCCGCGGTAGCCGGTGCGAATGAGATCGAGTCTAGCGGCGGGCTCGACGCTTCATCCGATGCCACCCTGTCGGCGTCGCTGCGCAAGCTGGTGACCGGCGGAAACTATGTGCGCTCGATCTTTCTGGCGGATGGCCAGCGCTTCGTGCGTGCCGGACGCAATGGATCCTACGAGTCGCTCTCCTCGCCACCGGCCTGGATGACCGCCCTGAGCTCGGCGCCCACCGCCGAGCAGACCTGGGTGGGGCGGCCCCTACCGGATCCGGATCGAACCGGCGCCACCGCTGGGCAAGCGGCCTCGCACACCGTCATCCCAGTCGCCCGCCTGATCCCAACCGGCCGGGGGCATCGAGTGTGGGCCGGGGCCTTGTTCAATTTCGATGAATTGGATGCGCTGCACGCCCAGCCGGGCACGGGGACCACCGCTCTGGGGCTGGTCTCGAGCGACGGCACAGTCCTGGTGCGCATCGCGGGACTGGTCTCCACGCGCGTGCAGGTCGGGGACAATGCCGCGGGGAACGAGCTCTTCAAGCAGATGACCTCCGCGGGAGCGGACTCGGGGAGCGTGGAGGGAATGTCGCCGTTCTTCGGCACGCCGATGATTTTCGGCTACGACCGCGTCAACGGCTTTCCATTGCTGATGGTGACGTGCGAGTCGATGGATACGGCACTCGCGCCGTGGCGGGATCGCACAACGACGACCGTGTTGGTCACCACGGTTTTGAGCATACTCGTGGTGCTCATGACGTGGCTCCTCAATCACTACGTCCGCGCCTTCTTCAGCCGCGAGACCCACTTCCGCGCGCTGTCCAACAATGCCGCCTTCGGCGTCCTCATGCTCGATGGCGACCGATTCGTGGATGCGAACGAGACGATCGCTCGCATGTTCGGGCTGAAGAACCGCCTCGCTGCCATCGGCAGAACGCCCTGGGAGCTGTCCCCTGAGCGCCAGCCCGACGGCAGCCTTTCCAAAGACGCCGCGCACCAGAGAATCGCAGATGCGCTGCACAAGGGCGCCACGAGCTTCGAGTGGACCCACAAGCGCCTGGACTCGGGCGAGAGCTTTCCGGCTGAGGTCGATCTCACCAGCCTGCGCACCGGCCGAACGACTCTCACCCTGGCCGTCGTGCATGACCTCACAGAGCGCAAGCAGGCGGAGGAGCAACTGAAGGAGAGCGAGCACCGCTATCGCGCGCTGGTCGATGCCTTGCCCGAGGCGGTGTTCGTCCATCGAGGCGCAGAGTTGCTGTTCGTCAATGAGGCCGGCGTCAAGCTGGTCGGCGCCCAGTCCAGCTCCGAGCTCGTCGGCCGGCCCATCGTGTCGTTCGTGTCGGAGGAGGATCGCGCGAACGTCATTGCGCGCTCCCGGCAGGTGCTTGAGCAGGGCACTCCGATCGGCTCCTGGGAAGCCCGCATCCTGCGCGTCGATGGCTCCTTCATCTGGGTCGAGTCGGAAGGGGTGCCCATCAAATTCGGGGGCGCGCCCGCAGTGCAGGGCGTCATGCGCGATATCACCGCGCGCCGTCGCCGGGAAGCGGCCGAGGCCGCCAGGACTGACCGCATGCAGCGGCAGTCGGCGGCGCTGATGCGGCTCGCCAATCGTTACGATTGCGGTTGGGCAGATCTTGGCGCGTGTCTGCGTTCGATCTGCGCGACCGCAGCGGAGGTTCTCGGGGTGGATCGGGTCGGCGTCTGGCTGCTCGATGGCGATGGCCGCTCGTTGCGTTGCACGGAGCAGTTTGAGCGCTCGACGCAGAGGCGTAGTGAGGGCGGCTCGGTGGCTGCCGGCCGCTTCTCTCGCTTTCTCGAGGCGCTGCGCACACAACGAGTCATCGAGGCGTCCGACGTGCGCCTCGATTCGAGGCTGCAGGAGATTGCAGCCGGACAGTGGCTGGCTCCCGCGCCGACCTCGATCATTGCCGCCGCCGTCCGCAGCTCTGGGGATCTCTCAGGCGTCGTCTGCTTCGATCAGATGGGCGCGGCGCGCTCCTGGCACCTCGATGAGGTGAGTTTCGCGGGTGGCATCGCCGACCAGATCGCTCAGGCGTTGCTGGACTGGGAGCGGGAGCGCGTGCTCGGTGAGCTGCGCGCCTTGGCCGGCCAGTTGATGCGTATCCAGGATGAAGAGCGGCGCCGTGTCGGGCGCGACCTGCACGATTCGACCGGTCAGACGCTCGCAGCGCTGGAGCTGGATCTGGCGCGCCTCATGGAGAACGCAAAGACCTTGCCTCCGGCGCAACGTGAGCTGTTGGCCGAGTGCGCACGGCTGGCAGGTCTGTGCTCCGCGGAGATCCGTACCGCGTCCTACCTGCTGCATCCACCGCTACTGGATGAGCTGGGTCTGGTGAGTGCGCTCCGGTGGCTCGCGGACGGTCTGCGCAATCGCGGCGGAATCGACGTGCGGCTGGACCTCCCGGAGTCGATGCCCCGCCTGCGCCCCGAAGAGGAGCTGACTCTCTTTCGCATCGCGCAGGAGGCGCTGACGAACGCGCAGCGCCACTCAGCCAGCCCGTGGGTTTCCCTGAGACTGAAGCGCAGCGGAAATTCAGTCGACCTCGAAGTGGAGGACGGTGGGCGCGGCATTCCTTTGCGCGATGACGCGCGCGGCGCTCCGATCCTCGGTGTGGGGTTGGCGGGCATGCGCGAGCGGATGCGACAGATCGGTGGCACGTTTGCGGTCGAGTCGACCGGTTCGGGTACCCGCATCCGGGCCAGCATTGTGGTCAACGCCATTCCCCAGGCGCGGAGCGCTTGATCTCATGAAACCCGCACGCATCGTCATCGCCGACGACCATGAGCTGGTGCGCAAAGGGCTCGCCGCGGTCATTCACGAAGTAGAAGCGTGGAAGGTCGTTGCCGAAGCGTCCAATGGTCGCCAGGCCGTGGAGCAGGTGGCTGCCCACAAGCCTGACATCGCCATCAT
Source organism: Steroidobacteraceae bacterium (assembly GCA_035552975.1). Classification (GTDB taxonomy): domain Bacteria; phylum Pseudomonadota; class Gammaproteobacteria; order Steroidobacterales; family Steroidobacteraceae; genus 13-2-20CM-66-19. Next base: position 5,390 of record DATNEN010000219.1, on the reverse strand, counting down.
GGATCTCACCATGCCGGAGTTGAATGGCCTGGAGGCTACGCGCCAGATCCTGGCGGACGGGCCACAGACGCGCGTGCTGATCCTGACCGCGCATGAATCTGAGCAGCTCATCCGTGAAGTCCTCGGCGCCGGGGCTCAGGGCTACGTGCTGAAGTCAGATGCGGGCCGGACTCTGGTGAGCGCGGTCGATGCGCTGCTCGAGGGCGGCACGTTCTTCACCTCGAAAGTGGCGCGCATGGTGCTGGAGGGCTACCTGCGCAATCCGAACGAGACCCAGGCCATTCAGACCTTGTCCGCTCGCGAGCGGGAGATCGTGCAGCTGCTCGCCGAGGGGCGCAGCAACAAGGAAGTGGCCCGCAAGCTGGACATAAGCGTCAAGACCGCTGAAACGCACCGCAGCAATATCATGCGCAAGATGCAATTCGACTCGTTGTCGGACCTCGTGCGCTACGCGGTACGTAACAAAATCATCGACGTTTAGCCGCCGTTCAGCCTGGGCCACGCGGCCGCCGGGCATCCGGCCCCGCTACAGGATTTCCCTGGTGACGCTACCAATTCCTCGCGATGCCCTCGCGCGGCCTGCGCCACTACCTTGGTCGCATGGGAGACGTGGTTGTCGACGCATGGCTGGCGCTGCTCGCCGGTCTCATTGCCATTGCCGTTTCGTACACCCTGCTCGAGCTGGTCAAACGGCTCGCGGGGCCGGTCCGCCCGCGCGCGCGTTTCTGCCGTGTGGCCGGCGGGGCCGTCGCCGTCGGGGTGGGGCTGTGGGGCTCCAATACTATCGCTGCGCTTGCGGCGGTGCAGGCGTTGCATTGGAGCTCTTTCCGCTTTGCGCAGATTTTTTTGCCGCTTCCCGTCGCGCTACTGGGCCCGGCCGCCGTTCTCACACTTCTCTCGGCAGGGCAGGCCAGCGTCGCTCGCATCGCCGGTGCGGGGATCGTCGCGGGCGTAGGCCTGCTTGCCGCTTATCACGCCACCGTCTCGCAGCTATTGGGAGGCAGCGGGTTCTATGGATCGGCTCTGGTACTCGGCGCATCGCTCGTGTTTGTTCTGCTTGCCTCGACGGCGGCGCTCTGGCTGCTCGTCAGGTTCCGCGACTCCCGCTCGACGTCTGCCGTTGCGGCGCGTAGCGCGGCGACACTCGCCGGTGCCAGCGCCATCATCGGGATGCAGGGCCTCGCACTGAAGGACGGCCATCTCGTCTTCGGCGCCTTCTGCGGGATCGGCCCGTCCGGTAATGTGCAGCTCTTCTCGGTGGCCCTCGCGGCGTTCGCCTCGGCGGTTCTGGCCGTCACCCACGTCATCACCGTCTATGGCGGGAAGCTGGAATTGCGGTCGAAGCGCTACGCACGCGAGATCGAAGAAGTGCATTCGCGCTTGCACTACCTCGCGACTCACGACTCGCTCACGGGCCTTCCCAACTGGGTTCTGTTCAAGGAGCGACTGGCCCAGGCGGTCGGCGACAACGGTCGCCCGGGTCGCGCCATCGCGGTCGCCGTTCTCGATCTCGACCGCTTCAGCGCCGTCAACCACACACTGGGCCACGGCGCCGGAGACTGGCTGCTGACAGAAGTGGCGAATCGGCTGGGCGCCGTGCTGCGCCCCGAGGACACTCTCGCGCGGCTGGGGAGCGATGAGTTCGTGTTCTTCATTGATAGCGTGGCCGCCCGCTTCGAGGCCGAAGTGGTGACTGCCAGGGTGCTGGCGGCCTTGAAGGATCCGATCATGGTCAACGGTGCCGAGGTGCACGTTCGACCGAGCATCGGCGTCAGCGTGTGGCCGGACGACGGCCCACGTGTGGACGATCTGCTCGCGCATGCGGAAGCGGCGATGTCCGTGGTCAAGAAGAATAGCGGCAACGAAGTGCGCTTCTTCGAGCGGGGCATGACGGACTCGACTCAGGAGCGGCTGGCGCTGGAGAACGATATGCGGCGCGCGCTGGGGGCCGGCGAGTTCGAGCTCTGGTACCAGCCCGAAGTGATCACCAGGTCCGGCCGTACGGCGGCGGCGGAAGCGCTGCTGCGCTGGCGTCATCCGACGCGCGGGGTGATTCAACCCAGCTCGTTCATTCCGCTCGCCGAGGAAACCGGGCTGATGATCCCGCTCGGTGAATGGGTGGTGAGGGAGGCCTGCCGCCAGGCGAGCGCCTGGCAGAAGAGCCACGGCAGTCCGATCCGGCTCGCCGTGAATCTCTCGGCCACCCAGTTCCGCCACCAGAATCTGCTGGGAGTCATCCGCTCGGCGCTCGAGGATGCGAATCTGGATGCCAGCAGCCTCGAGGTGGAACTGACGGAGAGCTCCGTCATGACCAACCCGGACGAGTCGGTCGAGGTGCTCAGCCAGTTGCGCAAGATGGGCGTGACGGTCGCTATCGACGATTTCGGCACCGGCTACTCGAGCCTGAGCTATCTGCGGCGCTTCCCCATCGATAAGCTCAAGATCGATCGCAGCTTCGTGCGGGACCTGACGACGAGCGACACCGACGCATCCATCGTGCGCGCAATCATTCTGCTTGCACACAGCGTTGGGTTGCAGGTCGTCGCGGAGGGCGTCGAAACGCAAGAGCAGCTCGAGTACATCCGCATGCTCGAATGCGACCAGTGGCAGGGGAACTACTGCTGTGAGCCGCAGCCGGCGGCGCGCTTTGCCGAGATGCTGAGTGAGCGTGTTGGTCAGCGCCCCGGCGCTGCCAGCTCGTCCTACTCTCGACCACTGCGCTTCGAGTTGTAGCCGCCGCGCTGCTGCCTGCGCACGGGCGCGCGCTTGTACTCGGCCCATCCGTGGGCCTCGCTCCCTCGGGGCAGCCGCGTCGTTTGCGACGGCGTTCAAAACGGCATACCGTTTTGCTGCGGCACGAATAGTGCTGCTGAGCACAGACATGAGAAGCTCAGCACGCAAGACCAAGGCGAGTCGTTCACGACGCACTGGTCATCATTCGACACGCAGCAAGCGCACGGTCGCGCGCAGTCACGCGTCATCCGCCCGCTCCTCCACCCGATCGTCAACTCGCCGTGCAAATCGCACCCCGCCAGGTCGCCGTTGGTCTGCCGGGGTCATGCGCAAGAGCGACGCACTGGACCTCGAGCCGTCCGTGTTCAAGTCCTCGAGCCCCAGGCGCATTGCCCTGTCGTTGAAGCGCTCGGCTGAGACGAGCCGCAGGCGCAAAGGCACGCCCTTTCAGTCAGCCATGTCGATGCTGAATTTCTATTTGAATCGGGGTGGATCGAATTTGAGCGCGCGCCGCAAGGAAGTGCTCAACCGCGCCAAGCGCGAGCTGCGCCACGTTTTTGGTCGTGATGAATAGAGGATCGGGATATGCCGGAGAAACGCACGTTGGAAAGGGCTCGCCGGGACAAGCGGCAGGGGAAGGCCGCGAGCACACAGGCGGGGGAGTTCGTTCGCGAGGAGATGGATCACATCCGAGAGGGCAAGCACGGAGCCCGGTCCTCGAAGCAGGCCATCGCCATTGGATTGTCGAAGGCACGGCGCGCAGGCGTCGATCTTCCTGCGCCCAAGAAGGGCACCACTGGTGAGAAGACGCGCAAGAGCGCAGCACGTGCCTATGCACGCGGACATGGTGCGCCGGCACGGAGCAAGTCGTCGGCGAAGCGCTCGCGTGCTACCACTCGTGCTCTGCAGAGAGAGGGGCAAAGCGCAGCATCGCCGAGATCCCTTGCGAAACAGGCTCACTCAGCAGCCGGCAGGCGGACGAAGTCCGATCGCTCAGCTGCAGCGAAGAGGGCCTCGCGGACGAAAGGACCCTCGGAACGCTCCGCTGCTGCCCGCCGCGCCGCGCATACGCGTGCGGAGCGGGCAGGCGCCCACGCCTGAGTCTTGCGGCGCCCCGCCGCGCCCCTCACGCCGCACGCGGGACACACTGCGCCGTCGTCGCGCGCCCTGCCAGGGCTAGCGCGCGTTGCGCGCCGATCGTCACACCGCGGTCGTGCGCGCCGCCGAGGCGAGCACGCGTTGCGCGCCGATCGTCACACCGTGGTCGTGCGCGCCACGGCCGCGGCGCCCGGCGACGTCCACAACCTCACACCGGGTGCGGGGTCGTCACTCGCGTCACGCTCACCAGCGCCGCGACGAATGAAATTCCCGCGGCGATGAGCAGCGCGACATTCGACCCACTTGCAGGATAGGCGCGAAACAGAAGCGCCACCCCGGCAGCGCCCAATGTCTGCCCGAGCAACCGCGCGGTGCTCAGCATCCCGCCCGCCGCTCCGGTGCGCGCGCGGGGCGACGACGCCAGGATCGCGCGGTTGTTAGGCGTCTGGAAAAACCCGAAGCCGAGGCCGCAGATCAGCATGCGCCACAAGAAGTCAGGTGCACTGGAGCCGGCGGGCACGTGGGCGAGCAGAGTCAGGCCGACGGCCATCGCGAGCAGCCCGACGCAGCAAAGCACGCCAGCGTGGTACCGGTCGGCAAGCTTCCCCACAATCGGCGCAGCGATCCCGACCCCCACAGGCCAGGGAGTCATGAAAAGGCCGGTTTCCACAGCGCTGTGCCCCAGCCGCTGAATCTCGAAAGGCAGCGAGACCAGGGCGCCGGTCTGGGCTGTGAAGGAGCAGATCGACGTAGCGACGGACAGCGCGAACAGCCGCACCCGCAGCAGATCGAAAGGAATGAGGGGTGTCGGCCGATCGATCTCATGGCGCGCCAGCGCGATCCCGAGTGCGATACCCGCGCCGATCTCGAACAACGCCACCGGCGTGGCGGCGTCGTGAGCCAAAGCCTGCAGCCCGCTCACCAGCAGGATGAACGTCCCCGCCAGCAGCACCGCACCGACGTAATTCAGCCGCCGTGCGGAGCGCTCGATGACGGGGAGTGAGTAAGTCGCGATTGCCAGAGTGGCGATGCCGATGGGAAGGTTGATCGCAAACAGCCAACGCCAATGCGCCACGGCCAGAATCGCAGAAGCGATCGTCGGGCCGGTCGCCGCGGCCACGGCGACTGCGAACGCGTTGATCCCGATGGCGCGCCCGAGCATGTGATGCGGGTACGTGAACCGCATCAAGGCGGCGTTCACGCTCATGATGCCCGCCGCGCCCAGTCCCTGGATCACTCGCGCGATGCTCATGGTCAGCAGCGAGGTCGAGAACGCGCATCCGAGCGATGCAAGCGTGAACACCACCATCCCCGTCTGCGAGACCTTGCGGTACCCGACGATCTCACCCAAGGATGCCAGCGGGAGCAGGGTGGCGAGGATGGCGAGCTGGTAGGCGTTGATGACCCAGATCGAGGCCGCCTTGGTCGCATGGAAGTCGCGTGCGATCGAGGGCAGGGCGACATTTGCGATCGTGGCGTCCAGCACCGACATGCAGATGGCCAGGATAATGGCGGCGATGGCCCAGTAACGACGGGGCACAGGCAGGCCGTCCGGGGGC
>DATNEN010000218.1:0-8651 GCA_035552975.1 Steroidobacteraceae bacterium | reverse complement strand
CTTCGGATTGACGCTGGCGGGTACGCCCGATGTCGATGCTTTGCTGGCGCGGCTGACGGCGCCACGGCAGGCCTGAGCATCAGCCCGCGGGGCTCTCCTGCGCGCGGGCGACCTTGCGGCGGTAGAGCCACAGGCACCGGTGATGGTGACCACCGCGAACGCAACAGGAGTGCTCGTCGTGCCTGCCAGGAGACACACGGCAATGCCGATCAGCACTCCGGCCGGCAGCGTGCGATCGACCTTCTGCAGCGTGACGAATTTGCCGGCCAGCGCGGCGCCCAACACGACTCCGATCCCTACGGCGCCGTTCAGATAGGCGGGCATGGAATAGTTCGCGATTCCCAGCGCCACGGGAACCCACGCGACGAGCAGGAAGCGCAGCGTCGCTCCGGCTCCCCAGAACACGCTGGTGCCGGTGAGGCTGAAGCGGGCTTCGGGAAATCGCAGCAGATCGCGAGTGGCCTGAGTGAACTCGCGCAACAGGGTCGGTACGGATGTCCCGTCGATCGCACGGGCGGCCGGCAACTTCGGGATCAGCAGGTTGGCGCCGGCTGCAGCGCAATAGCACACGGTGACGATGACCAGCGCGCCCGACACGTTCCAGTCCGTCAGCAAGCCACCGGCGATGGAGCCGCCCAGAATGGCCGCGATCGTCGAGCCCTCCATCAGTCCGTTGGCCTGCACGAGACGCTCCGGTGTGGTCAGCTCGGAGAGGATCCCGCCACATTGTGTTTGGGCGCAGCGTCCGCGCCAGCCGTTGCCGCTTCGGCTATCTGCTTCAGCCGCACGTAGTCCGTCTTGCCGGTCCCCAGGAGCGGAATCTCATCCACCCTCTGCACGACGCGCGGCACGGCCAGCTCCGGAGCGCCGACACTCTTCGCGGCAACGAGCAGACCGTCCCGACTCAATGCAGGCGCCGTGGTGAACAGCACGAGGGCCTCTCCCTTTGCCGCGTCCGTTCGCGATGAGGCGGCATGCGCAAAGCCCGGCGCAGCGACGGCGGCGATCTTCTCTACCACTTCCAACGAGATCATCTCTCCTGCAATTTTCGCGAACCGTTTGACCCGGCCGCGGATGTGCACGAAATCCTCAGCATCCACCTCCACGATGTCACCCGTGCAATACCAGCCGTCCCGCAATGATTGGCTCCGCTCGATGACACCCGGCTTGTCGCAGAGCAGATAGCCCTTCATCACATTGGGGCCCTTCACGTGCAGCACGCCACCCCCGTCGATCCCCGGTACCGGCTCGAGCCAGTACTGGATCCCCGGCAGGAGTTGCCCTACTGCGCCGATACGGCAGGCCATGGGTACGTTCACGGCGATCACGGGAGCGCATTCGGTGACTCCGTATCCCTCGAGCACGCGGATGCCGAATTTCTCGATCCACAGCTGGCGCACCTCATCCGCGAGCTTCTCGGCACCGGCGACTACATAACGCAGTCGTCCGAAGTCGTACGGATGCGCGTACTTCGCGTAGTTGGCGAGAAACGTGGACGTGCCGAACAGCACGGTGCAATTGCGGTCGTACACCAGCTCCGGAATGATCCGGTAGTGCAGCGGGCTGGGGTACAAGAACACCTTGCAGCCCGACACCAGGGGCATGATGACTCCCGAGGCCAGGCCGAAAGAATGGAAGATCGGCAGGGCGACCATGAACTTGTCCAGCGGAGAGAAGTCCGCCACTGCGCGCACCTGCGCGACGTTGGACAGCAGTGAGGCGTGCGTGTGGACCACGCCCTTCGGTTTCCCTTCCGACCCGGAAGTAAACAACACTATCGCCGGATCTTCGGGACGGCGTTCCACGCTCATCAGTCCCGGGAAGAGCCGATAGAGCAGGATCACGATCTTGTCGAGGACGCTCACCGTTTCCCGCAGATCCTCCAGATAGCAGATCTGAACCTCCTCGAGACTCTCGACCAGGCTCAGCAGGCGCGCCTTCTCCAGAAACACCCGCGAGGCGACGATCAAGCGAATGCGCGCAGCTGTACACGCGGCACGCATACCCTCGGCGCCAGCGGTGTAGTTCAGCAGGGCGGGCACGCGCCCCGTGGCGCTCAGCGCGAGAATCAGGCCCAGCGTCGGTGCAGAGTTGGGCATCAGGACGCCGACGACCTCCCCGATCCCGGCTCGTTTGCTCAGCAACCTCGCCAGAGCGGCCGCCATGCGCTGCAGAGAGCCATAGGATTCCTCCTTCAGCCGGACGTCCTCCACCAGCCGATAGCTCGCACCGAAGGTCGCCTTGGCATCCAGAAAAGCCTGGAAGAGGGTGCGCTGCGGGCGTGTGGCAACGAGCATGTCCAGCAGGATGCGCCGCATGAGCTCCCCAGCGCGGCGACGGCGCGCCTTCGCCGAGGGCAGTTGCGGCATGGGAATTTCGCGACGGGGCTGGATCGCGATGCGGATCTTCGGGAACAGCTTCAGCGGGTAGATGCCGGCCAGCCTGCCGAAATAGCTCTGGCCCGCACCCTCGATGCGCACCGGAACCACGGTGGCGCCGGTCTTCGCCGCGACGAAGCCGGCACCGTCATAGACTTTCATCAGCGAGCCGGTGATGGTCAGGCGTCCCTCGGGGAAGATCACCACCGGACGGCCGCTCTCGACCAGGCGGCAGATGAGCTTGATGGCCAGCGGATTGGTGGAATCCACGGCCAGATGGGGGACCAGCTTCAGCCCCCAGCGGAACAGCGTGTTGCTCTTCACCTGCGAGTGCACGACGAACGTGGCATCCGCGGGGAGGAATGCCGCCAGCAGCAGCCCGTCGAGCAAGGACTCGTGATTGGCCACGATGAGCGTGCGCTCGTTCGCGAACTCTCGCGCGTCGCCAGACACGCGCACGCGAAACAGCGGGCGCAACACGGCGCGCAACAGGGACTTCAGCAGCGCTCGGCCCATTGATAGTCTCCTCACGCGAATCTCCCGGCACTGCGCTTCCGTATTGCCACGATGGGCACGAGCGCCAGGAGCCAACCCCAAGTGAACGCGCCTCCGCCGCCTCCGGTTGAGCTGGTGTGCACCCTGCGGCCGCGGGACACGATCCGGACGTTGCCGGTTTGAACGCCGTCGTCCGCGTCAACGATCGCTGCGCGCGGCTCGCGCCTTCAGCTGCGATAGAGGTAGGTCAGGATGTCGGACTTGTGCTTGCTGGCGCCGAGCCAGCTCCTGAATTCCTCCACTCGCCTGGTGCCGTCCTCGCCGATCATGCGTGCCAGGATCGAGCGTCGCGTCTCCTCGGTGAGCTCACGACGGATGCGGCGTTGCCAGGCATCGGTAAAGATCGCCGGCATCTTCAGGCTCAGGTGCAGCGCCTCGAGCAGCTCCCACTCGCCCCCGTCCAGCCACGCCTCATCGCAGGTCGAGCACACATCGAGGCGGTTGGAGACACGCCCCGTGATCTTGTACTTCGCCATCACCCGCTCGCACTTCGGGCACATGATCGCACTGGTGGTATCGGTTGTCTCCAGAGCTGCAACGGCGGTGTCGGGGCCTTCGCTCGCCTTGCGCGTCTCGGCCCAATGGCGGTAGTAGAGCAAGGAAACGAGACTGCCGTGGCAGGTGCTGCAGCCCATTGCCGGGAGGTACTCCTCGATCATCGTCGGCTGCAGATCGGTGTTCTTGCAATGCGGGCATTTCATGGGGGGCTCCTCTTCACGGGGCAGTGCGCGGCGCACCTCGGCAGGTCACTTGCGAGTGTAGTCGGGCGGCGGGCGCGGACGCCCGTCGGTCCGTCACAGTCCCCGGCGCTGCGCACCGCAGACGCGAACCTCAGTCGATCTCGGCAATACTGGAACGCAGCCGCGGAGTCAGCACCAGCTGCCGGGTCTGCGGATTCCACGTCATGTTGACGTACCGGTCGTTCGAGGTCTCCGTGAAGGACGCGCGCGACCCGTCGAAGTATTCCAGGTCGACTTCGATGCTGTTGGTATCGGCGGGCAGCGTTTCCTTGATGTCCGCCCCCCAGCTCAACCCTTCGGCGTCGAGCCATTCGCGCGGCGTGACGACCTCCCCGATCCTGAATTCCTTCCACGTCGTGTCCACCGCCACCGCGCCGGTCGTCTTTCCCATTTTGTCGATTTGCGGCTGCGCGCACAGCTCGACCGAGAAGCCGGTCGCCGCAGGATCCACGATGCGCCACTTGACCTCACCGCTGTGGTCCGCCTCGGTGGCCGAGAGCGTGTCGGTGTCGATGGAGAACCCGGGCGCGTGCGGAGCTTGCGATTCGGTGGTGCAGCTCATCACCGTCAGGTCCTCCGTCGAGTATTCGAAGTGCCTTCGATAGACCATGTCGGTCGAGGCGGATGCCGGAGCGCCTGGTGCAGCTGGCATCTGCTCGTAGATCTTCTGAGTCTTCTTCCGGTCGAAGCCGATTCGCACGGTCGCAAGATGTGTGGGTAACACCACGACGCTCACTGTGTAGATGCGCGCCGTGGTCTTGCAGTGAAACCAGCCGCAGCGCCGATCGGACAGCATCACGCGACCCGAGTATGACAGTGGCGTTCTGTCGTTGGGGCGCAGCACGCTCGCAGGCGAGGAGAACACGGCCTGATCGTCCGCCAGACTCATTCGAGCGGCTTCCACGTCGCCGAAGAATAGCCGCGGATTGGCGCCGGCGAGCCTGCGTCCGTCGAGGGTGAAAACAGCCTCATTGACGGAGGAAGGTATGAGAATGGATGGCGAGCTGCTCTCGATGGCGGGCTGCCTGGGTGCGGGCGACAAACCAGCCGTCAGCTGACGAATCTGCTCGATGCGCTCCCGAGCCTGCTCGGCGGGCTCGTCCGCGGCGGCCTGCAAAGTGGCGACTCCGGACTGGATGGCCGCGAGCGCTTTTCCCTGGGCCGCATTCAATTCCTTCGGCTGTTGGTCGGGGATGTTCTCCCCGGAATACTCCAAGGCCTCGATCGAGAGCCGTAATCTCGCGGCGGCGTCCAGGACGGCATCATTGGCATTGACGGCCGCGTGGGCAGAGACGTTCTCGACACTGCTGATGGCCTGCGTCAGATCGACCCCGACGGTCGGCGGCTGGGGGCCACGGCCGTAGACGGAGCCCGGCGACGACAGGAGAGCGGCGACAACGGTGCCTGCCGCGCAACTCCTGATGAGGGATGCACTCATGAATAGTCATTTTCCGGAAAACTGGAGAGTCTGTGGCAAAGGGCATGCCTGCGGCAATCCTACCGGGGCTGTCAAGCTCGAGCGATCGGGGGTAGTGGGTCAACCCACAGCAAACTGACCCACTACCCGATCGGGAGGCTGCGACCGCAAGAACGCCCGTCAGTCGAGCACTGACCCAGGGTCCGGTGCATCTTCCCCCCGATACGCCTCGACCGGGATTGCGCCGCCGGCGCGCGCGACCCGGCTCTTATCCTCGTCCGAGAGCGTCTCGGCGAGGATGTCGATGCGCTTCCACTGCGGAAAGGGCTGCTTTCCGGACTCGCTCGGCAGGTGGGGAGACAAGCTGCGGCTGCTCACTTTGTGGATATATCTGCCGCAATTCACGAACACCTGCTCCGCGAGGACGGCGACCAGGTGTTGAGCGCCGGGGTATTCCTGCAGCAACGTGCCGGGCTCCAGGATCCGAGCCCGGCCCTGCACGCGCAGCCGGCGCGGCGACTCGAAGTCGATGAACAGCATGCCCACGCTCGCCGTGCCCGCGATATTGCCCAGCGACAGATACATCCCGTTGCCGTCATACACGGGGAAAACCAGCTCGCCGGGACCGGTGATGCGGACGAAGCCGGGAGCGCCACCCTTGTACGAGACGGTCGGTCTGCCCTTGTGATCGACGGTGGCCAGGAAGAACATGGCGGCGGCTTCAATGAAAGCCCGATCGCCGGCATCGAACTCGTTGTGGGCCAGGGACTCGAGCCGGTCGGCAAGGTTGCGGGTTCCCTTGCCGTCCTGAAAGCGCCGATGCGCTTCACTGTAGAGATCGCTCATGGTCATCTCCGGAGCGCTGACGCGCTGTGCACGACCCTGAAGGATCCTAACCCTTTCAGCGCCCAGGAGGAGGCGCCTCGCTTGCGGCCGAGTCTGTCCGGCCGAACCTGTTCCCCGGCCGTGTCACCGCACCCGCTGATCTTCCCGTCGCGGTTGGCCTGACAGATCTCGTGCATCATCCGCGCAGATACCCTCGACAATGCCATCCAGGCAAGCCCGGTCGCAGTCACCCGCAGTCTGTGCCGCCACCCTCGGAGGAGAAGAAATCGGCCACCAGCCGGACCTGGCGGGCGCCTCGCCTGCGCACGAGCTGCGATTGCGACCCACTGCGCGGGCGCCACGACCTTGGTCGGGTAAGCTAGGGCACCGGGATGCGGGGCGGCTCGCGCCCGCGGGAGTCCGGCTGGTGGCGAAGAGACGAGAATGATATCTGCAGGGCCTGCTGCGCTGAGCGCTTTCATCTGCGCCAGCCTCGGATTCAATCTGGTTGCAGAGCGGCGCCGGAGGGCCCGGCTCAGGCAGGACGCAGGGCAGCGGCAGGTAGAGCTGCTCACGCGCACGATGAGCTCCCTCCCGGAAGGCGTGGTCGTCACTGACGAGGCAGGCCGTGTCACCTTCCTCAACCAAGCCGGCGCGCAACTGCTGCAGCTCGCGCCAACCGGCGCGCAGGGCGCATCGCTCCAGGCGGTCTTCGACGCGGGCAGCAACGGCCAGAGACTGGTGGCCAACCTGGTCGACTCCGCGCTGCGGGGCGAATGCAGTACCGACATCGCTGTGACCCTGCGTCCCGGCAAGACGCGCGAAGCGGTCATGGAGCTCAGTGGCGCGCCCATTCGCTCGGGCGACGGCACGGTGAGTGGAGCAGTCATCACATTCCGCGACTGTACGCAGAGAAAACACGCCGAGCAGGAGCGCCGGCGACTGCTGGAGTCTGTCCAGGCGGAAAAGGAATGGTTCTTCCAGGTCCTGAGCAGCATCAATGAAGAGGTCTATTTCACCGACATACACAAGCGGTACACGTTTGCCAATGCCGCGGCCATGAGGGAGTTCGGGCATGCGAGCGTCACGGGGATCGAGGTCGCGAAGATCGTTTCCAATCTCGAAGTGCTGCGGGCCGACGGCACTCCGCGGCCGATCGAAGAAGCTCCGCCGTTGCGTGCGCTGACCGGCGAAGTCATTCGCGACGAAGAGCAGATCACCCGGATTCCGCGCACCGGCGAGCTGCGCCACCGGCAGGTCAGCTCCGCGCCGGTGCGCAATGCGCGCGGCAGAATCATCGGATCCGTTTCGGTGGTGCGGGACATTACCGAGCGCAAGCGGGCGGAAGCCGTGCTACGCGAGGCGGACCACCGCAAGAATGTCTTTCTGGCCACACTCTCGCACGAGCTCCGCAATCCCCTGGCGCCGATACTGACGGCGGCGCGCCTGCTCGAGTCGCCGGAGGCGACCCTGGAGGACAGCAAGCGTTGCAGCTCCATCATTGCGCACCAGGTCACTCACCTGGCCGCCCTGCTCAATGACCTGCTGGATGTTTCGCGCTTCACTCGCGGCGAGCTCACACTGAAGAAGGAGTGCGTTCGCCTGCAGGAGATTCTCGATTCCGCCGTCGAGACCGCACGTCCGGCGATTGATGGCAGGCACCATCGTTTGCACCTCGAGCTTCCCTCTGCCCCCCTCGTGCTGGAGGTGGACCCCGTCCGTCTCACCCAGGTGGTCAGCAATCTGCTGGGGAATGCGGCGAAATACACCCACCCCGGCGGCGATATCACCCTCGGCGCGCGCCTGGAGACCGATGGGCTGCTCATTTTCGTGCGCGACACAGGGATCGGACTGGCGGCGGAAAACGTCGCGGACATATTCGAGATCTTCCTCCAGCTGGAGCCGTCGTCCGAGCAAGCGCAGGGAGGTCTCGGAATCGGCCTGGCACTCGTCAAGGACCTGGTTGAGTTGCATGGCGGACGGGTCCAGGTGCTGAGTGAAGGCCGCGATCGAGGCAGTACGTTCAAAGTCGTCCTGCCGCGCTCTGTCGTGTTGGAAGGCGATCGCGCTTGCCGGAGCGATGCAGTCACGCCCGCAGCTGCGATCCCGGAGGCAGCGCGACGCGTATTGATTGCGGATGACGCTCAGCAGGGAGCCGAAGCGCTCGCGATGCTACTCGAGCGACGGGGTCACGAGGTTCACGTTGCTCACGAGGGAAAGGAAGCGTTACGGCTGGCTGCCGAGGTCAAGCCCGATATTGCTTTCCTCGACATCGGCATGCCGGGCCTGAGCGGGTATGAGATCGCCACGCGCATTCGACGTGAGCCCTGGGGACGGCAGATGCTGCTCGTCGCCGTTACCGGGTGGGGGCAGGAGAGCCACAAGCGCGAAGCCTATTCTGCGGGCTTCGATCAGCACTTCACCAAGCCGATGGATCCGCGGCATCTCGGGTCGCTGTTCGCAGCGATGCCGGCACGCGGGCGGGGCGCGTGAGGCCGGCCGGTCCAGGCGGTGGAAACGACCATTGAAGTCGTGTCGCTCCGAGCCCGATCCGGGCACGAAGCGTTCAATTACATCCCACAGCCGGTCGGTCCCGGGCGGGCGCCGTCACTCCACCGTCACGCTCTTGGCGAGGTTACGAGGCTGATCCACGTCGGTGCCCTTCAGGATGGCGACGTGGTAGGACAGCAATTGCAGCGGGATCGTATAGACCGCCGGCGCCTGAAAGTAAGTCAC
>DATNEN010000217.1:0-5402 GCA_035552975.1 Steroidobacteraceae bacterium | reverse complement strand
GACGACGATCTTCCCCATGAAGTCGTCCGCTTCCATCAGATCAAAGGCCTGCTTCGCGTCCTTGAAGTCCACGACCTTGTCCACGAGAGGCTTGATGTGGTGCTTCTCGATGAACGCGTTCATGGCCTCGAAGTTCTCACGCGACCCCACGTAGATTCCGCTGGCGGTGATACCGGCCCCCATCAGTGAAGTCGCGGGGATCTCACCTCCAAAGCCACCCAAGCCGCCGATGAGCGCAATGTGTCCGCCCCTGCCGAGAGTGGCGAGGGAATGCGGCAGCGAGTCCTTTCCGCCGACTTCCAACACTTCCTGCACGCCTTCACCGCCGGTGATCTGACGTACGCTCTTCTCCCAATCGGGAGTGGTCTTGTAGTTGACGGTTCCGATGGCGCCGAGCTTTTTCGCCCGTTCCAGCTTCTCATTGTGTGAGCTGGTGATGATCGGCTTGGCGCCGGCGGCCACCGCGAACTGCAGACCGAAGATCGAGACGCCTCCGGTTCCCTCGAGCAGGACATAGTCGCCGGGCTGCATGTGGCCGGTGGTCACGAGTCCGTTCCACGCAGTGACTCCCGCGCACGGCAGCGTCGCGCCTTCCTCGTATGAGAGGTTCGAGGGGAGCTTCACCAGGTTCTGCTCGTTCAAAGTAATGTACTGGGTGAGCATTCCGTCGAGGTCACTCCCCAGCACGGTCCCGGCGACATTCGGAGGACGGCCGCTGACCCAGCCCTGAAAGAAAAGCGCCGCGACATGATCGCCCACGTGGAAGCGCTTGGCTCCCGTACCCACCGCGACGACTTCGCCCGCGCCGTCTGACAGCGGGACTACGCTCTTGAGTCTCGTCATCTGCCCGTTCAACACGAACACATCGTGCCGATTGAGCGATGCCGCGTGTACCTGGACGAGCACCTCTCCCGGTCCCGGAGCGCGGACCGGCGCGTCGACCATCTGGAGCTGAAAAGGCCCGCTTTCGCCGCCGCGAGTGAGGCGGTACTGCTTCTGGGTGGTCGGAATGGCCGCCATCGCCGGTGCGGCGCCGGCACATGCCAGCACCGCGACGGAAACACCTGCCGCCAGCTTCTGCGCGAGCGAAGGCATGGTTGCGTCTCCCCTGGAGGGTCTTAGTGGATGAGCCCTTCTGCCTTCAGGGCCGCAACCACGTTCGGCCGTGCACCCACGGTACTCTGCAGGCGCTTGAGGTTGGGCCACTGGCCAATGTCGATGCCCACATGCGCGCCCCAGTTGAGTATCACGAACAGATAAGCATCGGCGACCGTGAACTGATCACCGGTCAGGTACTTCTTGGAGCCGAGAGCGTCATTGACGTAGCTCAGGCGCTTGATCGCATTGGCACGCCCAAAGGCTTTCACGGCATCGTCGATCCCGTGTCCGAACAAGGGCGAGAAGGCCTTGTGAATCTCCGCGTTCACGAAGGCCAGCCAGCCGATGGCCTCGTAACGCTCCAGCCCGGAGGCCGGGAGCAGCTTTGCACCCGGATTGCGGTCGGCAATGTACTGGAGAATCGCCGCGTTCTCGGTCAGCACCTCGCCGCTGTCCAGGCGCAACGCCGGTACGTATCCCTTGGGGTTCACGGCGTTGAAATCGGAGCCGTCCTCGAGCTTCTTGGTGGCCAGGTCCACCTTGACCAGGTCGAACGGCACGCCGGCCTCGTGCAGGGCGATATTCGCAGCGAGCGGGCAGGCGCCGGGGGTGAAGTAGAGCTTCATGAGCTGAGGTCTCCGGGAAATGGGCGGCGGTAGGGGGTCGGTGCTCATGCTAGCGTTGCCCCACTCTATGGCCAATAGGGTGGAGCGGTTTTCGTTCCGCCGGTGTCCGCGCACCATGGCGGCACTCCCCCGGCAGCGCCGCCCGGTCCGCCCGCCAGTCTCCCGGTGCCATCGTCTGGCTCCAGGGTGCCCTGGGGGGCATCCGCCCGACAGGGCGGCCCCGAAGGCGCGAGGCGCGTAAGCACCGAGCAATGCCCGCCGGCTGATACAATTCCTCCCGTTGGGCCTGTAGCACAGCGGTTAGTGCAGGGGACTCATCGATAATGGTGCCTTCGCGCGGAAACGCGCGAAGTGGACGGGATGAATTCAGGGGAACCTTCGAGCTGCCTCACCGCAGCTCATGGCAATCCTGAGCCGAGCCGCCGGTACACCGGCGGAAGGTGCAGAGACTACCTGGGGGCTGGTACGCCGATCCGACTCGCCACAGTCGGCTCGATGACCGAGACGCCCTTGATGACAGGCTTCGAGCATCCCGCACCCTCCCGCACGCTTTGAAACTGAGCATGCGCGGGTGAAGAGATAGTCCACTCCCGGCGGAAACGCCGGGGCGACAGTGAATCCCTTGGTCGTAGGTTCGAATCCTACCGGGCCCAGTTCGTTCCTGGCGGCGACCGCAGCGCCGAGCTCCCATTGATCGTTCAGCGGCAGAGGGGGGAACGGGTCCCGCATGGGGCGCGGAACCCGCCTCCTGAGGGTCACCTACATGAAGAACTGCTCTGAAGCGATCTTGCCGTCCTTGTTGATTTCGTAGACCGCGACTTCCTCGATCTTCATCCTCCCCTGACCTTTCATCGTCACATCCATCGCCAGGGTCATGGCAATCGCGTTGCCGGCCACGAGCGGGGCCGAAGCCGTGCAGCCATGGATCTTCTCAACCGTGGACTCCCATTGGTGGCCCTTTTCCAGAATCGCTTTCAGGCCCTTGGTCTCCTTGGGAAACTGTTGAGTCTCGTGCGGTTCGATGCTCACCGCATCCTCGGCGAACAACTCCTTCTGCGCGGCTTCGAACTGACCCTGGCGGCACAGCTCTGCAAGGCGGGAGGCAATCTGTTGTGGGGTCATGGCGGGCTCCTTCGTCGGCTTGAGTATTGGCGCAAAGCCGCGCGATGTGGCTGACCGAGCGCAGCGCGCCTTTGAGTCGCGTGGGACTATAGCTCAATCGTGTGACGCTGAGACTCGCGTTACCTGAAGCCAAGGTTCCCGCAGATAACTGCGGCGCCACTCATCGCGCAGATGTTGGCTCGTGGCACACGGTGCGCGTCGCTCGCGCGCAAGCTGCGGCGACTGACGGGTGTGCTGGAGCGTGCGTGATGACTCTGCTGTGCTTCACGGTTGCCGCGCTCGTGGCCGCGTTCACGCTCCCGCACCAGATGAGTTGACCTGACTCTCACGGCGAACTGTGTCGGCGGGCCCTGTCCGCCTGGATGTGTCTGATGCTCGTCGTCCTGGTTAGGGCGGGCACGCGCAGCCGCAGCGCCCACGACGGTGAGTCGACAGGTGACCGCACGGCAGACGAGCATCTGGCCGAGTTTCTTTAGTGCTGCCAACCATCGCGTCGCGCCAGAGGGGCGCCGGTCCCATTTTCACCGGCGAACCCTGGATCTTAAGACCCACCTAAGCTGAAGCCGGGTATATTGCGCACCCAGACGTCCCGCCGCCCGCCAAAGCGGGCGGTGGATGCCCCCTTTTCGAGCCGCTCCCTGACGGAGGTCGAATGAGTCGTACTCGCTTCCTGCGACGTTTTGCAGTGTTGCTCGTCGCACAGGCTTCATTGATAGCTGTGGCCATCCCCGCGGCAACTGCCGCCGCGGCAACGCCGCCCGCCACCAAGTTCCCCGCTGCCAAGGCCGGCGCGTCGGTTGCCAAGAAGGTCATCACCATCGAAGGAGTCACCGAGTACACGCTCGACAACGGACTGAAGGTGCTGTTGTATCCGGACGATGCGAGCACCACTACGACCGTCAACATTACCTACAAGGTGGGCTCCCGCTTCGAGAGCTACGGCGAGACGGGAATGGCGCACCTGCTGGAGCACCTGAACTTCAAGGGCACGCCCCGGCATCCGCACATTCCGGATGAGATCTCCAGCCATGGCGCCAGTGCGAACGCGACGACCTCGGACGATCGCACCAATTACTTCGAGACTTTCCCGTCCACGCCCGCCAACCTCGAGTGGGCCCTGGGGCTCGAGGCCGATCGCATGGAGAATTCCTACATCTCGAAGAAGGATCTGGACAGCGAGATGACCGTGGTGCGCAACGAGTACGAGCGCGGCGAGAACAACCCGGCCAACATTCTGCGCGAGCGCGTTCTGGAGACCGCCTACCTGTGGCACAACTACGGCCACCCGACGATCGGGGCGCGCTCGGACATCGAGAACGTGCCGATCGCCAATCTGCAGAAGTTCTACCACACCTACTATCAGCCCGATAACGCGGTGCTGATCGTCGCGGGCAACTTCGATCCCGCCAAGGCCCTCAGCGATATCGAGCGCGTGTTCGGCGCAATTCCGCGGCCGACTCGCGTGTTGCCGGATCCGTACACGCAGGAGCCCACGCAGGACGGTCAGCGTGAGGTCACCTTGCGGCGTACGGGCGGTCAGAAGGTGCTGATCGAGTCGTTCCACATCCCAGCGGATGCGCAGGCCGACAGCGCGGCGATCGGACTGTTGACCGAAATGCTCAACGAGCGCCCCGCGGGCCGGCTGTACAAGGACTTGATCGAGACCAAGCTGGCCGTGCAGGCGAACGCCAACGCCGCCAGCCTGCATGATCCCGGCTATCTGATGTTCAGCGTCGTGCTCACCAAGGACGGCGATCTGCCCGCCGCCCGCGCCGCGCTCGACAAGCTGATCGCGGGACTGGCCACCGAGCCGTTCAAGGAAGAAGAGCTGCAACGCGTCAAGTCGCAGGAGCTCAACGGCTACGAGCGCCTCATGAGCAATTCGGAGCAGGTCGCCTTCAATCTGAGCGAGAACGTCGCCGCGGGCGACTGGCGTCTGCTGTTCTGGGATCGCGACCAGATGAAGAAGGTGACCATCGCCGATGTGCAGCGCGTGGCGAGCACCTACCTCATCCCGTCCAACCTGACCGTGGGCGAGTTCATTCCCGATGAAAAGCCGCTGCGGGCCGTGATTCCGTCGGCCCCGCCCCTGATGGCCATGCTGCAAGGCTTCACGGGGGATAAGGAGGTCGCCGCGGGCGAGCGCTTCGATGCCACACCGGCCAACATCGAGGCGCACACCAAGCGCGGCACGATCGGCTCGTTGAAGGCGGCGTTCCTTGAGCGCAAATCGCGCGGCGGCCGCGTGAGCGGCGTCATCGCTCTGCACTTTGGTGAAGTGCAGTCGCTGCAGAACCTTGGTGACGTCGGCAGGCTCACCGGCGCGATGCTCATGCGCGGAACCCGGAAGCACACGCGCCAGCAGCTGCAGGATGAGCTGACGCATCTCAACGCGACGATGACCGCCGGCGGTGATGCGAGCGGAGTGTCGGTTGCGTTCGAGACCACCCGCCAGAATCTGCCTGCCGTGCTGGACCTGGCTGCCGAGGTGCTGCAGCAGCCCACCTTCCCCGCGGATCAGTTGGATGAGATCAAGCGCCAGCGCCTGGCGCAGAT
>DATNEN010000216.1:0-6978 GCA_035552975.1 Steroidobacteraceae bacterium | reverse complement strand
TCCTCCGTGCCCGGCCGACCGCTGTCGTCGAACAACTGCGCCAGCTCCGCGGCCTGCAGCGACTTGCCCGCAGCCAGCAGCGCGGCTTCGATGACGTTGCGGACGTATGACTCAT
The DNA here is from genome assembly GCA_035552975.1 of Steroidobacteraceae bacterium. Classification (GTDB taxonomy): domain Bacteria; phylum Pseudomonadota; class Gammaproteobacteria; order Steroidobacterales; family Steroidobacteraceae; genus 13-2-20CM-66-19. The sequence continues at coordinate 6,863 of DATNEN010000216.1, read as the reverse complement.
TCATGAGTGGGGGCCTCATCGGGCGGCTCCGGCAGGGCGCCAGGGTCAGCGTCATCAGGGTCGCCCTCATCGGGGTCGACCGCATCGGCATGGGCTTCATCAACGACGTCGTCGGCCTCGCCGGCGGCGCTGACAGCCTCGCCCGCCGTGGCGGCGCCCTCGGCGACGGCGCGCTCCTCGTCCGACGTCGACTCGTCGGCGAAAGCGGGCTCGCCGGACGCGGCGACGTCGGCGGCGAAAACGGACTCTTCGGCCGCGGCTGCCTGAACGGCTTCCTCGCCCTCTGCCGTCGTCACGACCCGCAGGTGGCGATTCGGCGTCGCGGCACGCACATGCAGCGGGGCGAAGGGCTCTGCCTGCACGATGTCGATCATGCCTTCGCGCACCAGCTCCAGGATCGCCACGAACGTCACGGTGATGCCCATCCGCCCTTCCTCGGGACGGAACAGATGGACGAACTCTACGAAGCTCGACTGCTCCAGGCTGCTCAGGATGTCGCCCATGCGCTCGCGCACGGACAGGCGCTCACGTTGAATGTGGTGATGCGCGAACATCTCCGAGCGCACCACGACTTCCTTGAAGGCGAGCAACATCTCCTGCAGCGTGACCTGCGGAAGCAGGCGCACTACTTTGCGGTCCTTCAGCTCGGCGGAAGCCGCCCAGACATCGCGCTCCAGGCGCGGCAGAGTGTCGATGCTCTCGGCGGCGCGCTTGAAGCGCTCGTATTCCTGCAGCCTGCGCACCAGCTCCGCCCTCGGATCCTCATCCGAGCCGTCGCCCTGCGCCGCCGGCCGGGGCAGCAACATCCGGGATTTGATCTCGGCCAGCGTCGCCGCCATCACCATGTACTCGCCGGCCAGCTCGAGCTGCAGGTCCTGCATCAGCTCGATGTACTTCATGTACTGGCGGGTGATTTCCGCCAGGGGGATGTCGAGGATATCCAGGTTCTGCCGCCGGATCAGATAGAGCAGCAGATCGAGGGGCCCCTCGAAGGCCTCGAGAAACACCTCCAGCGCCTGCGGCGGGATATACAGGTCCCGCGGCAGTTGCGTGACCGGCTCGCCATTGACCACGGCGAACGGCATTTCGACCTGTTCGGGCGCATGCTGCGCCGCGGCCGGCTCCTGCGGGGCATTCGACACGACGATTTTCAGCTCCGGCTTCACGAGGTATCGCGATTCAGTCGGCGCGAAGATGCATCGCGCGACGCACTTCGTCCAGTGTCTGACGTGCCGCCTCGCGCGCCTTCTCCGAGCCCTCGGTTACGATGCCGCGCACCAGCTCCGGGTTTTCCTCGAATTCCTGCGCGCGCTTGCGCATGGCCGTGATCTCCTCGACGATTTTCGCGATGACCGGCTGCTTGCAATCGAGGCAGCCGATGCCTGCCGAGCGGCATCCCTCCTGCACCCACTGCTTCGTGGGCTCGTCCGAGTAGATCTTGTGCAGATCCCACACTGGACACTTCTCCGGATCGCCGGGATCCGTGCGCCGCACGCGCGCCGGATCGGTCACCATCGCGCGCAACTTCTGCGCCACGACCTCCGGCTCCTCCCGCATGCCGATGGTGTTGCCGTACGACTTGGACATCTTACGCCCATCGAGTCCCGGCACGCGGGGTGTGGCGGTGAGCAGCACCTGCGGCTCGGGCAGGATCGTGACACCGCCGCCCTCCAGGAAGCCGAGCAAACGCTCCCGGTCCGCGACGGTGATGCGCGTGTTGCTGGTGACGAGCACGCGAGCGCGTTCGAGCGCCTGCGTATCGCCGGTTTCCTGGAACTTGCGGCGCAGCTGCTTGTACGTGGTGCTGTTGCGGCCGCCGAGGCTCTTCACGGCACGCTCGGCCCGCGCCTCGAAATCCGGCTCCCGTCCGTACAGATGATTGAATCGGCGAGCCGCCTCGCGTGTCAGCTCCACGTGCGCAACCTGATCCTCCCCGACCGGTACGTAAGCCGCGCGGTAGATGAGGATGTCGGCGCTTTGCAACAGCGGATACCCGAGGAAGCCGTAGGTGGCGAGATCCTTCTCCTTGAGCGCCTCCTGCTGGTCCTTGTAGCTCGGGACGCGTTCCAGCCAGCCCAGGGGCGTGATCATGGACAGCAGCAGATGCAGCTCGGCGTGCTCGGGGACATGCGACTGGATAAAGAGCGTGGCCACTCCAGGATTCAAGCCGGCCGCGAGCCAGTCGATGATCACATCCTTGATGTACTCCTGGAGCCTGGAGGTGTCCTCGTACCCGGTGGTGAGCATGTGCCAGTCGGCCACGAAGAAGAAGCACTCGTACTGGTACTGGAGATCGACCCAGTTGCGCAACGCCCCGTGGTAGTTGCCCAGGTGCAAGCGGCCCGTAGGGCGCATGCCCGAGAGCACGCGCCGCGCAGGGGCAGTGGCGCTCACGCGGCCCCCGAAAGGAGGGCGCGGAGCCAGGAAATGGCGTTGGGTGAATCAGGCGACACCGGGAGGCGTCGCGCACGGGGCGTGAAATGACTCGGCACGGTTGGCTGAGGAAACCTTCGTAGAAGACTAGGCGAATTATAGGGCGAATTATAGCGCGCGCCGTCCCGTCAGAGGCCCGAGATCGCCCTTGCCCTCTCTGACGACCACCGCTGGGACGGCTGTCAAGTCCACCACCGTGGTCGGCTCGACGCCGCAATTTCCGCCATCCAGCACCGCGTCGATCTCGTGCTCCAGGCGCGCCTGGATCTCACTGCCGTCCGTGAGCGGCTCAGGGTCGTCCGGGAGAAGCAGAGTCGAGCTGAGGAGCGGCTCGCCCAGCTCCTCCAGCAGCATGAGTGGCACCGGGTGATCGGGTATGCGCACCCCAATCGTACGGCGGCGCTCGTGCTGCAAGCGACGCGGCGTCTCACGCGTCGCCTGCAGAATGAACGTGTATGGGCCGGGCACACAGTCCTTCAGCAACCTGAACTGCCACGTATCGAGCCGTGCATAGCGCCCTACTTCGTTGAGGCTGGCGCAGACCAGAGTGAAATGATGGTGTCGGTCGGCCCGCCGAATGCGCCGCATGCGCTCGAGCGCATTCTTATCGTTGATGTGGCACCCAAGGGCATAGCAGGAGTCGGTGGGATAGGCGATCACGCCGCCTTCTCGCACGATCTCGGCAGCACGGCGGATCGCCCGCCACTGGGGGTTGACGGGGTGAAGGGCGAAATACTCAGTTACAGGACGACGGGTAGACAGGACGGCACCAGCGCTTTTTTGGCGTATGATACGCGGCCATTTTTGCCAGCTGGCAACACCCATGCAGGCTCTGCTCGAGATTGCGCCGGTAGCGGCATTCTTTGCCGCGTACTACCTCGCCGGCAGCATTTATGTCGCCACCGCGGTGCTCATGGCCGCGATGGTACTGCTGCTGGCGGTCGATCTGGTGCGCGAGCGGCGGATTCCCTCGATGCATGCCCTGAGCGCGGTGCTCGTGTTCATCTTCGGAGCGGCGACGCTGATTCTGCACAATGAGCGTTTCATTCAGTGGAAACCTACGGTGTTCTACTGGGTGGCGGCGGGCGCGTTTCTCGCAAGCCACTGGGTGGGCAAGCAGACTCTCGCGCAACGCCTGATGGGTGCCGCCCTCCCCGCAACGGACGTGCCGCAACGGGCGTGGCATCGCGCGAACGCCGCGTGGGTGGTGTTCGATGTGCTGCTGGGGGTGCTCAACCTGCTCGTCGCCTTCAATGCCAGCGAGCGGACGTGGGTGCATTTCAAGGTCATCGGCCTGACCACCCTGACGTTCGTATTCGCCGCCGGCCAGGCCCTGTGGCTGACCCGGCAGGGCGTCGCCACCGAACCCTCGAGCGAGGCCCCGACATGACGGACATGCGGGAGCAGCTACGCTCCGCGCTCGAGAAGGAGCTGTCACCCCTGTCGCTGGAGATCGTCGACGACAGCGCACAGCACGTGGGGCATGCGGGCGCACGCGAGGGAGGTCACTTCACCATCGAGCTGGTTTCGGGCGCATTTACAGGTCGTCCGCAACTCGAGCGCCACCGGCTGGTCTACGCCGCAGTCGCTCCATTGATGGGCCGAGGCGTGCACGCCTTGAGCATCCGCGCACATTCACCTGAAGAAATATCTTAATTACTAGACATAACCTACTGAGTATTCAGCATGAAATACCTTCGCACAGTCCTTCTCACCGCCGCGCTACTGGCTCTGGCGGCCTGCCAGCCCAAGACGGGCGGGAGTGCCGCAGCGGGCGGACCGGCCTACACCGACAGCTCCCCCACCCTGGCGACGGTCAACGGCACGCCGATTACCCAGGATTTCTTTGACTCCTACGTCAAGCAGATCGCGGGCAGACCCGCGAGCGACCTCACGGATCAGCAGCGTGGCACGGCACTCGACAATCTGGTGCGCGGCGAGCTGGTCACGCAGGAGGCGATGAAACAGGGGCTCGACAAGAGCAAGGACACCGGTGCTCTGCTGCAGCTGACGCGCATGAATGTCCTGGAGCAGGTGGTCGCGACCAACTTTCTGAAGGACAAGAAGCCGACCGAGCAGGAGCTGCGCGCGGAGTACGAGACGCAGGTCGACGCACTGCCGAAGACCGAATACCACGCCAAGCACATCCTGGTGGCGACCGAGCCGTATGCGCAGAAGGTCATCCAGAGCCTGGAGAAGGGCGCGAAATTCGAGGACGTCGCGAAGAAGGAGTCCATGGATCCTTCCAAGGACAATGGCGGGGACCTCGGCTGGTTTACGCCGGACCGGATGGACAAATCATTCGCCGACGCGGTGACCGCGCTGAAGCCCGGTGAATACACCCACAAGCCCGTCCAGACGCAGTACGGCTGGCACGTGATCGAGCTGGTGGATACCCGCGACGTGGCTGCCCCACCGTTCGACAGCGTCAAACAGCGACTCGAGCAGTCACTAAGTGCAAAGAAATTCAGGGCTTATACCGATGAGCTGATGCGGAACGCGAAGATCGACAAGACCGCCGCCGCCACCGACACGACCAAGAAGCCGGACGAGAAGTCCGACGACAAGAAGCCTGACGACAAGAAGGGCTAAAGGCCCGCCAGGCAGGTTCCGACCCGGGCGGAGCAGCCGCTTCGCCCGGGCCCCTTCAGGCGGTCGGCCCTTCCGGCACCGAGCGCGTTTCCAGTACCCTCAGAAACGCCTTTTCGTCCAGCACCGGCACTCCCAGCTCCCCTGCCTTGCGCAGCTTGCTGCCCGCCTCGGCGCCGGCCACGAGGAAGCGGGTCTTCTTCGAGATGCTCGCGGACACCTTGGCTCCCAGCGCAGTCAGTGCTTCCTGCGCGGCTTCCCGGCTCATGCTCTCCAGCGTACCGGTGATGACGAAGGTGAGCCCGGCGAGCGGCTGGCCCTCCGGAGTCTGCCGCTCGATGTCGGGCCAGCGCACCCCTCGTTCCTGCAGCAGCCGGACCACCTCACGGTGGTCGGCCGAGGCAAAGAAAGCGGCCACTTCGGCGGCGACCACCGGGCCGATGTCCTGAACCTTCTGCACCTCGTCCGCGCTGGCTTCCATCAGCTTCGGCAGGTTGCCGAAATGCTGTGCCAGGGCGAGCGCGGTCGCCTCACCGACATCCGGGATTCCCAACCCAAAGAGCAGCCGCGGGAGCGTGGTCTGCTTGCTGCGCTCGATGGATTGCAGCAGGTTGGACGCCGATTTCTCCCCCATCCGCTCCAGTCCCGTGAGCTGCTCCAGCGTCAGGGTGTAGATATCGGCCGGTGAGCGCAGAGAGTTCGTCTCGACCAGCTGCTCGACCAGCTTGTCGCCGAGGCCCTCGATGTCCATCGCCCGGCGAGCGGCGAAGTGGCGCAGCGCCTCCTGCCGCTGGGCGCGGCAGGTGAACCCGCCAGTACAGCGGGCAGCCGCTTCTCCTTCGACGCGTACGACCTCCGAATTGCACACGGGACAGTGCGTCGGAAGCCGTACCTGGTGCGAGTCGTCTTTGATTTCCTCCGGCCGGTTGGCGAGCACGACGCTCACCACCTCGGGAATGACATCGCCCGCGCGGCGCACGATCACCGTGTCGCCCACGCGCACGTCCTTACGATGCACCTCGTCGATGTTGTGCAGAGTGACATTGCTGACCGTCACCCCGCCGACGAACACTGGCTCCAGGCGCGCTACCGGCGTCAGCGTCCCAGTGCGTCCGACCTGAAATTCGATGCCGCGAACGAGGGCTGTCGCCTCCTCCGCGGGAAACTTGTGCGCAATCGCCCACCTTGGGGCGCGGGACACGAAGCCCAACCGCTCCTGGTCCGCGCGGCGATCGAGCTTGTAGACGACGCCGTCGATCTGGTACTCGAGCGAGCTTCGCCGGGCACCCATGTCGCGATAGTAACCAAGCATGCCCTCAACACCGCGCACCTGGCGCGCATCGGGACAGACCGGCAGTCCCCAGGCGCTAAAGGCCTCGAGCAGCTCACTCTGGGTATCGGGAACGGTTCCCCCTTCGACGACGCCGAGGGCGTAGAAGAACATGTCCAGGGGCCGAGCCGCTGTCGCCTTCGGATCGATCTGGCGCAGGCTCCCGGCGGCCGAGTTGCGCGGATTGACGAAGACTTTTTCCCCACGCTCGCGGGCGAGCCGGTTCATGCGCTCGAATCCCGCGAGCGGCATGAACACCTCCCCGCGCACCTCCAGAACTCGCGGCGCATCTTTCTTCAGGGCTCGCGGAACGGAGTGGATGGTGCGCACGTTCGCGGTCACGTCCTCGCCCTTGACGCCATCGCCCCGGGTGGCGGCACGCTCATAGCGTCCGTTGCGGTAAATCACTGTCACCGCCAGTCCGTCGAGCTTCGGCTCCGCGACGAAGTCGAGATCGCCTGCGACCCCGAGGCGCTCGTGAATGCGGCGGTCGAAGGCCACGATGTCCGCG
>DATNEN010000215.1:0-24757 GCA_035552975.1 Steroidobacteraceae bacterium | reverse complement strand
GGACCACTCGAAGCTCTTCACCGTGCCCGCGAGCTTGACCTGATGTGCGCTGTCGAACATCGCGAACGAGTGGTGTGCGAGCGCAACGCCGCTCGCCCCAAGAGCCACGGCTGCGCACAGCGGCGCGACGCTCCACCCCATTGAGCGGCGCCAGGCCCGGATAGACTGTCTCATGCGTTCCCCCTTTTCAGTACCCACGCTGCGAGCCGATTGCCCTGCCGGCTTCGCATTTCTTGACCTAAAGGTACCCGCGCATCAAGGGCAAATCGATTTCTTCGCAAGTTGTGTCCACCTCGGAGACAAATGGGCTCAATGCGGCACCGCACCCACGCCCGAGGCTTGCTTGGTCGCCAACACACCGTCGCCCTGCAGCCGCACTGCAAAACCGGCGCGCCGCAGCCGTTCCGCGACCTCGTTGCGCACATCGCGCCCGCCGGTCAGCTTGTTCGGGGAGCCGGTGTAGTGAAACAGCCGGCCCCTGTGGCGCAGCACGCGCGCCAGGGACTCGTAGAACGTTGCGGAATACAGCTCCCCGGCGATCCCGAAACGGGGAGGGTCGTGCAGGATCGCGTCAATCGAAGCGTCGGCGATGGAGTGGATCTGGTGGGTTATGTCCGCCTGTATCAGGCGTAGCCCCGCCCCGTCCGCGGGAGACCACGGGTTGAGGGTGCGTAGCCAGATCACGTCGGGGTTCTTCTCGCAGGAGAGGACCTGCGCAGCGCCGCCTTGCACACACCAGGCCGCGAAATAACCCAAGCCCCCGCACGTATCGAGAACGAGCTTTGCCTGCGGGCGCACATATCCGACTTTCACCTCCGCATCCGCATAGGGAGAGAGGCGCGCCGTCGGCAGCATCTTGATGCCATCGATCTCGAATGTGGGCGGCCCCCACTCGGTCGGCACGAGTTTGATGAGCGAGGAAGTAAAGCGCGCGGCCGGCTGGAAGTCCGTGCCGTCCCAGTAGTAGATCGTGCGCTCCCTGCAGGTCTGCGGATATGGAAACCGCTTGCCCTGCCAGATCCAACTGTCGTGCGTGACCTCCACCCTCGTGCGCGAGCGTTTCAGGTCCAGCGAGCACTCCAGCGTGCGCGCGCCGTCGCGGCGCGCGGCAAGCAGCTGTGCGTGGACTTCCTGGGTGAGCAGGGGACGATCGGCAGGACTCACCCCGGCTGACATCAGTTGGGCGTGGGTGCGGGGGTGTTCGAGATCGGCGCGGAAGCCGCAATCTTCGCGGGCGTTGGCGTTGGCGCGGGATCCTGGCTCGGGGCGGAAGTTGGTGCTGCCGGCGGCGCGCTGGACGCGGTTGCGGCAGTTGGCGTCGCCGGTGGCGCAGCGGGCACGGTCGCGGCAGTTGGCGTCGCCGGTGGCGCAGCGGGCACGGTCGCGGCAGTTGGCGCCGCCGGCGGCGCAGCGGGCACGGTCGCGGCAGTTGGCGCCGCCGGCGGCTTGGGGTTCGTCGACGGTGCCACCTCACCCGCAGAGCTCGACATGGACGGGGCGCCGGGCGCCGGTGGCTTCGGACTCGCCGCCGCGGGCGTAGAGCCCGCGGTCGCCGGCGGAACTGGAGCAGCGGCGGTGGTCGGCACAGCCGGAACGGGCGTTGCCGGCGCGGCAGGAGTCTGCTGAGGCGGAGGCGCGCTGTCAGGTATCGACGTCGCGTGCGCTTCGTGCCTGACTTCCGCCCGTGACACTTCATCCGGTGACGGCGGCAGCGATTGCGCAGTCAGAGCGGTCGCATTGACGACAGACGGATAGTCACGCAGCTTCACGTACAGCGGACCGTCGGCAGGATGCGGAACGGGCAGCGCGTAGCCGGGGAAGCCATCCGGCACCTGCACCGGATGAGCAAACCTGGAGTCGTTGGAAACAGCCTCCACCAGGAACAGGTTCGAGCCAGTCAACCTGCAGGCCAGCTCCGCCGTCGCCGGGCACTTCAGCTCGCGCAGCACCGGCAGGCGCACCAGCGTGGCGAGCGGATGCCAATCCCCGGAGGCATCGCTCGACACGACACGAAACTGCAGCGGCCCGAAGGTGGAGGAGCCGAAGGCTTTCGAGGGATCGAGCGTTGCCACGGCGACGCGCGAGTCCTCCAGCATGATGCTGCCGTTGCTCACGCTGAGAGTCGTGGTGGAGCTTCCATCGACAGTTGCGACCTCGACCTTGTCGTCATGCGTAAAGCCACCCGGCGACTGCGAGCGCAGCGAGAACGTCAGGCGCGCATCCTGCGGAAGCTCATCGGGATCGGCGAGCTGGATGTTGCTCGCGTTGCTGGAGGCGGAGGGCTGCACGCTCTTGCCGATCAGCGTCGCGTTGGGACGCGGCTCCTCCACGGCGACGGTGAGTGTGAGAGCGCGGCCGTCCTTCAGCATGACTTTGGCTTTGGTCGGATCGCCGTGCACCAGGGCGCCGGCCGCCAGGGCGTCCTGCGCGGCCATGGCAAGCTGATCCTTCCCCTGGCCGGTGGTGAGCTTGCCGGGCAGGAACACCACGTCCTTGACCGCCAGGCTCGCGACCTCATCCAGGCGGCTGCCCTGCAGAACGCCGTGATCCTCACCCGCGTACAACGTGAAGTGCTCGAGGTGCGCGGCCTCCGAAAAAGCATGTAGAGACACGTGCTGAGGCTGCCCGCCACCGTGCTGTGCAACCAGCAGCGTGATCGGTCCCGGCTTCGCCGCCTGCAGCGGCAGTTTCACTTCCACCTCATTCGGCTTCACGGTCTTCCAATCGACCTTGAGCTCCTTGCCGTCGGCATCCTGGAACATGACACGGTCGACGCAACTGACGCTGCCGGCCTGCAGGTGCACCGTGTCCTCGCGCCCCACGACCAGCGCTCCGTCATCGGCGCCTGCGAGGGACCAGTTCTGCGTGTGGGCGTTCACCAGCTCGAACGTCGGCCCGGCGTATTTCTCGAAGCCCCAGTAGCCCTGCAGCGAGCCCTGGATGCGGTCCCCGAGGCTGGCGGTGGCCAGGCTCGCCGTGTTGACGATGAAGCCTCCCTGCTGCGGGTCGGCCTTCGCCGGCAGATCGAAAGTCTTGCCCTCCTTGCCTTGCAGCCGCAGCGTCACCTCGTGCGCGTAGCTGGTAGAGAACACCAGTGGCGCACCCTCCACGGGCAGCACCAGGACGTCCTTGCGCGCGCAGTAGATCTCCTTCGGGTCAACGGCGTGCAGCGGCGGCAGCTGCGCACGCTCCACTGCGGGCAGAGCCACAACCAACACCGACTTGGGATCGCGAAACGAGGGCGGCGTGTTCAGAGTCAGATTGAGCTCATCGCCTTGCAGAGAGGCCAGCGCGGGGATGTATTGATAGCGCGCGGTGTGAAACGAATCGAGGATGCGCGCGATATCCAACACCGAGGCGATGTAGGGGCTGTAGTAACCGTAGCTGAGCTGCGGGGTATAGCTGGCTTCCATCGCCAGATCGCTCGCCGGGCCGGTGGTCAGCGCTTCCACCATCGAGGTGCTGTGGCCGTCATTGAGGATGAGCGAGTCCTGGCCCGCCATCAGGCAGGGCGCCTGCAATTCCGGGATACGGTCGAAGCACTTCGCATCGACTTTGATCGCCAGGCTGCGCGCCAGCAGCGGCGCCACGTCCTTGAGCTTGGCGGGGTCGGATGCGCTCAGCGCGCGGATCGCCGTGAGATGCGCATCCAGCCGCGAGCGATCCAGGGTGGCCTGATTGAGATCCTGCGAGGCACGCACGAACGCTCCGGGGCGCCCGCGCACCGCTCCGACCACGGTTCTGAAATCGCCGCTGGTCTCGGGAGCGAGGAACAGCAGCACCTGCTGAGCCTCTGCCGGTATGGTGAGGCTCAGGCCCTGCTGAGCGCAGGAGCGGGACCAGGTCTCGCACTGGAAGAACCAGCTCTTGGGCGGCGGATTCGTCGCGCCGCGCAGGAACGCGGCGATCAGCAGATAGTGAGCGGACTGCGTCGAGGGCAGATCGGCGCGGATCGCAAGCCGGTCGCCTGCGGCGAGGTTCGGCACTTCGGAGATCGGCAGTGTCTGCCCGCCGCGACTGACCGTGACCTGCAGGCTCGGCCCCGCGAGATCGAATGGAGCAGGATCGGCCTGCGTGGCCGCGGCACCCAGGAGAGCCAGCAGGGTCGCGGCAGCTGTAGCGGAAGCTCGCGCGTTCACATTCATGGCGCGCATTTTAGGCATACTTGCGCAGAAGTCTGCAGAACGTACCCCGCAGAACCCTCAGGAGCGCGCCGTGCTGTACGCGATTCTCTGCTACAACTCCGAGGACGTCGTGTACTCCTGGCCAAAAGAGCAGGACGACGCCGTGATGGCGCGGCTCTCGGCCGTGCAGCAGAAGTTGGCAGGCAGCGGACGTCTGGGGCCCGTAGCGCGTCTCATGCCGACGACAACCGCAACGACGCTGCGCAAGGATCGCGAGCCCGCGCTGGTGGTCGACGGACCCTTCGCCGAAACGAAAGAGCAGTTGCTCGGCTTCTACATCGTGGAGTGCGAGGGACTCGAGCAGGCGCTGGAGACGGCACGCGAGCTCGGTAATGCCAATCCCGGCGGCGCGTACGAGATCCGGCCGGTCTCGGTACTCAACCCGCCCGGTCCCGGCTTCGATTCCAAGAGCGGCACCCGGTGACGCAAGCCGCCTGGATCGAGGCGGCATTGACTTCGGCGCGCCCTCAGGCGGTCGCCGCGCTGCTACGCTACTTTCGCGACCTCGACACCGCCGAGGAAGCGTTCCAGGACGCCTGTCTGCGGGCGCTGCGGACCTGGCCGCAAAAGGGGCCGCCGCGCGATCCGACGGCATGGCTCGTGTTCGTCGGCCGCAACGTCGCCATCGATGCCGTCCGCCGCCGCCGCAAGCTGCAGGAGCTGCCGCCCGAGGAGACGCTCGCGGACGTGGACGACACGGAGTCGGAGTTGGTCGAGCGCCTCGACAGCGCAGACTACCGCGACGACCTGCTGCGCCTGCTGTTCGTCTGCTGCCATCCTGACTTGCCGGCGCCACAGCAGATCGCATTGGCACTGCGCGTCGTGTCCGGGCTGTCGGTGCAACAAATCGCCCGCGCGTTCCTGGTCAGCGAAGCGGCCCTGGAGCAACGCATCACGCGCGCCAAGAACCGTATCGCCGCGAGCATGGTGCCGTTCGATACTCCCAGTCCAGCCGAGCGCACGGAACGTCTCGGCGTCGTGGCGACGATGATCTATCTGCTGTTCAACGAGGGTTACTCGTCGACCGCCGAATCGGTCGCCCTGCGCCAGCAACTATGCGAAGAGGCCATTCGGCTCGCGCGACTGCTGCTGCGGCTGTTTCCGAGCGAGCCCGAGATGATGGGATTGACGGCACTGCTGCTGTTGCAACACGCACGTTCCGCCGCGCGACTCGACGCCAAGGGAGCGATCGTGTTGCTGGAGGATCAGGACCGGGGGCTGTGGGATCGCACGCTGATCGCCGAAGGCCTCGCCCTCATCGACAAGGCGGTGCGCCACCGCCAGCCGGGGACTTATCAGATTCAGGCAGCCATTGCGGCGCTGCACTCTCGCGCCGCGCACGCGGCGGACACCGATTGGGCACAGATAGACTTGCTCTATGCGGCGTTGGAGCGGCTGCAACCCTCTCCGGTCGTCACGCTCAACCGCTCGGTCGCCGTCGCCAAGACCCGCGGACCCGAGGCGGCGCTCGCCATGATCGAGCCGCTCGCGGCGCGCCTGTCCGGCTACTTCCACTTTCACGGCGCGAAGGGCGCATACCTGCAACAGTTGGGTCGCCAGGATGAGGCGCGGGACGCCTTTCAGCGCGCCATCTCGCTGGCCGGCTCGGCCGCCGAGGCAGCCCACATCCGGCTGCACCTGGATCAGATGGCAAAGACGGGCCCTCCCCCTGAGGGGGACCGTGCACGATAAAAAATCGCGCCGCGCTGTCGGCTCGCGAAATGCGGCTTCGTCCTGGGGATAATAATGCCAACCCTCGAAGAGGAGACCCCATGAGCACCTCCATCCAGAGCCTACCCCTGTCCGCGGGCCGCCTTTGGACGGCACGGCTGTTGAGCGGCCTCGTCGTTCTGTTCCTGCTGTTCGACGGCATCACCAAGGTATTCAAGGAGAGCCACGTCATCGAAGCCTTCAATCGCCTGGGGCTGCCGGTCGGCCTGGCACCGCAGATCGGGATCCTGGTGCTGGTGTGCGCGATCGTCTACGCAATCCCGCGCAGCGCGATTCTCGGCGCCGTTCTGATCACCGGGCTGCTCGGGGGCGCCGTTGCCACCCACGTGCGGGCCGGCAGCCCGGCATTCGAGGCGTTCGTGTTTCCGGTTATGATGGGAGCGCTGACCTGGATCCCCCTGTGGCTGCGTGATCTTCGCGTGCGAGCACTCTTATGAACGCTGTGCGCATCGGCCTGGTTCGCCTCGGACTGGCAGGTTTGGGACTGGCGGGCACGGCCATGGGCGTGCAGGCGGCCGCTCCCGTGGCGGGCGACTGGCCCGGCTATAACAACACCCTCACCTCCGAGCGCCATTCGCCGTTGCGCGAGATCGACGCCGCGCACGTGCACAGTCTGGAGATCCTCTGCACTTTCGACACCGCCGAGGAAGGCGGGTTTCAAACGGGCCTCATCGAGGTCGGTGGCACGCTCTTCGGAACGACCGAGAAAGACACGTTTGCTCTGGATCCCTCCACGTGCCGCGTGCGCTGGCGCGCCCATGAAGAGTTCAAGAGTGGGTTTCTCAAGGTCAACCGCAGCATCGCCTGGGCCGACGGCAAGTTGTTCCGGGGCACGCGCGACGGGCGCCTCGTCTCGTACGACGCCGCCACAGGCGCGAAGCTCTGGGAAACACAGCTGACCGACCCGCGCCTCGGTGATGCGGAGTCGATTCCCGCGGCGCCGATCGTCTGGCAGGGGCTGGTGTTCGTCGGCAATGCAGGCGGGGACAACAAGGGGGTCAAGGGCCGGATGTACGCGCTGGATGCGGCGACGGGCAAGATACGCTGGCAGACCTGGCTCGTGCCCAAAGACGCCGCGGAAGCCAAGGCACAGGGGTGGGGCAACGCGCCGGACGTACCGATCAGCGGCGGCGCCACCTGGACTTCCTACACACTCGATCCGGCGAGCGGGCTGTTGTATGTGCCGGGCGGCAATCCCGCGCCGGATTTCGACAGAAGCCTGCGTCCGGGACCCAACGCGAACACCGCTTCCATCGTCGTGCTGGATGCGAAGAGCGGCGCCTTTCGAACTCGCTATCCCGTGTCGCCGGGGGACTTTCACGACTGGGACGTGTCGACCCCGCCGATCCTGGCCACGACCAGGGGCGGCAGACACATCGTTGCCGTCGCTCCCAAGGACGGCCATCTGCATGCCTTTGACCTCGGCAGCGGGCACGCGCTCTATCACACGCCCGTCACTCGCATCGAGAACGCTACGGAGCCGTTGTCACAGCATCCGGTTCACTTCTGTCCGGGCCCTCAGGGCGGATCGGAATGGAATGGGCCCGACTACGATCCCACGACCAATCTGCTCTATACCGGAGCAGTCGACTGGTGCGCCACGGTCACCCTGCAGCCCGTGGAGAAGACACGCAACACGCCGATGTACCAGCCATGGTCTGCCAACGACCAGGCCCATCCCGATGAAGCCTTCGGGAAGCTGGACCCTCCTTCGACCTGGGCCGGCTGGGTGTATGCGACCGACGCCGACAGCGGCAAGGTCGTGTGGAAGTTCAAGACACCGTATCCCGTGATGAGCGGCGTCACCTCGACGGATGCAGGGCTGGTGTTCGTCGGTGACATGGGCGGCACGCTGTACGCGTTCGACTCCCGGGACGGCAGGGAGTTGTGGTCCAAGGGACTCGGCGGTGCGCTGGGGGGCGGCGTCATCACCTACAGCGACAGTGGTAAGCAACGCGTAGCCGTTGCCGTCGGAATGACCTCACCGATCTGGCCCACTCAGAAAACCACCGAAAAAGTCGTAGTCCTGGGCCTGCGTTGACTGTAGGACGCCTGCACACGGGGTGAGCGGGCATGGCGCCTGCTTGCGGACCTCAGTGGCAGCGTGCGCGTCGGTCGCACAGGAGAGGTTACGTGGGAATTCTAAAAGCCCTGGGCGTTGCACTGATCGTTCTCTGGCTGGTCCTGTGGCTCGCCGTGAAAATCACCTTCGGCGCCATTCATCTGCTCGTGGTCGTGGGCATCATCCTGTTGGTCGTCGGGTTCATCAAGGCCGTGTAGCCGTTCAGCGTGCCGCGGCGCGAGCGCGGCTCGCTGCTATCCATCACCACTCGCGTCGCGTGTGGCATCGGCACAGGCGAGGCGGCGACGGCTCATCGATAATTCAGCGCGGCTGGTCGATTATCCTCTGCCGCAGGAACCTCCAGGCCCCCGCTCCAGTCAAAATGTGTCCGTGGGCCTCCCTTGAGAAGCGGTGCAGTGCCCGCAGATTGGGGGGTGGTTCGCCTTCAGAGGTGTACGGAAGATGAAGTATTTGCAGGCCGCGCTCGCCGTCGTGCTGGTCGCGTTCGCCGGGGCCGTATGGGCCCAGGCCTCGAGCGACCCCACTCCGCACCAGGTCTATGAGGCCGCCAGATCCGGCCACCTGGGCCAGGCGCAGCAGATGATCGATCAGGTGCTGCGGGATCACCCGCGCAGCGGCGATGCCCACTACGTTGCCGCCGAGGTCTATGCCCGCGAGGGCAACCTTGCCAGAGCCCGCCAGGAGCTCGCCACGGCCGAGCAACTGAAGCCCGGACTCCCTAATGCGGACCCCGCTTCTCTACGGCAGTTGCGCAGCGAGTTGGCACAGACGCAGGCCAGACCGGTGTTCACTGTGCCGTACTCGCGCCCGCACTCTTCCGGCATCCCCTGGGGCTTCATTCTGGTCGTCGGCGCCGGACTCGCGGTGCTGTGGATGGTCATTCGCAGACGCGCTGCGGCGGCCACCAGCTATCAGCAGTACGCGAGCGGGCCGGTGGCCGCCGGCCCCGGATATGCTCCGGGCTACGGTCCCGGCCCGGGCTACGGCTATGGACCCGGTTACGGCGGGTCGGGTCTGGGCTCCGGCATTGCCGGCGGCCTCGCCAGTGGGCTGGCAGTCGGCGCGGGTGTCGTGGCCGGGGAAGAGCTGGCACGGCACTTTTTGGATTCCGGCCAGTCGGCCGGCGGCGTCGCTCCACCGATCGTAGAAGAGCCGCCCGTCGATCCCAATGCCGACATGGGCGGAGCCGACTTCGGCCTGTCCGACTCGGGGTCATGGGACGACAACAGCGGCGGCGGCTTCGACAGCGGTGGCGGCGGCGGCGACGACTGGACGTAGGACTTCCTCTCCCGGCGATCAAGGCCGCGCGCGCGGCGCCCGACCTCAACGCAGCTCCATGACCACCTCGTCCACATAACACCAGCTCCAATCCTCGCCTGGCTCGATCGAGGTGACGATGGGATGGTGCGTGGCGTGGAAGTGCTTGGTGGCGTGCCGGTTCCTGGAGTCGTCGCAGCACCCGACGTGTCCGCAGGTGCGACACAGGCGCAGGTGCACCCAGGTGTCGCCCATGGCGAGACATTCCTCGCAACCATCGGAGTTCGGCGTGGACGTGCGGACGGATTTCAGGTGGATGCAGGATTTGGACATGGAACTCTCCCGCTGTAAGTGTACGAGGGGCCCTTGGGGTAATATCCCGCGGCGCACCCAAAACGTGCAACCTATCCAAGAAGGATTGCCATGAAGTCCGTGATTTCCAATCTCGTCGAGCGCTTCGAGAACGGCAACCTCTCCCGCCGCGATCTCGTACAAGGACTGACGATGTTGTTCGCGGCCGCCAGCGTCCCGATGAGGTCGGCGACGGCGGCGGACACCCCTGCGGCTGCCAGTCTCACGCCGACCGGCATCGACCACGTCTCGGTGCTGGTGAGCGACGTGGAACGCTCCGCGAAGTTCTATCAGGACCTGTTCGGACTGTCGGTGCTGAGCACGGACAAGGAGCACGGCATCGTGCGCCTCGGGCGCAAGCGAGTCATCGTCTCCATCCGCAAGGAGAAGCCCTACGGCACGGTCGATCACTTCGGCGTCGGTGTCGAGAACTTCAACAAGGCGGCCGTGACGCAAGTGCTGCAGCAGCGAGGCCTCACCCCGGCCGAGAACTGGCAATACGGCTTCTACGTGAAGGATCCGGACGGCATGAACGTGCAGTTCGTCTGACCTCCCCAGGGCACTGCACTTGCGCGCGACGCTGCGGTCCGCGATCGCCCTACGCGTGTTGGAATGCGTTCTGGGGGCAGCGCTGGCGGGTTCGACCGGCGCGGCGCAGCCGGTTATCGTCCCCGCACCTGCCTTCACTGCGACGCAGCTTGCCGCGGAGCCGGGCAAGGACTGGCCGACCAACGGCGGCAACGTGCTCAACCAACGGTACTCGCCGCTCCAGCAGATCAACCGGGATACGGTCTCCGGACTGAAAGCCGTGTGGCGTGCCTCGCTGCGCGGCTCCGGACTCGACCGTCGCACCTCAGGCCAGGCGCAGACCCTGGAATACGAGGGAACCCTCTATGTGATCGCAGGCAATGACGATGTGTTCGCGATCAGTGTCGAGACGGGCGATGTGCTGTGGGAGCACGAGGCGAATCTCGACGCCGCGAAGGTAGTGCCGTGCTGCGGCTGGGTGAGCCGCGGGGTGGCGATCGGCGAAGGCAAGGTGTTCGTCGGTCAGCTCGACAACCAGCTCCTCGCGTTGGATCAGCGCACCGGTGCCGTGCGCTGGGCGGTCCAGAGCGAGACCTTGCAGGAGGGCGGGTTCACGATAACGGCCGCCCCGCTCTACTACGACGGCGTGGTCATCATCGGCCATGCGGGCGGCGAGCTGGCCACGCGCGGCCGGCTCAAGGCTTTCGATGCTCGCACCGGTAAGCTTCGCTGGGTGTTTTATACGATTCCCGGGCCAGGTGAGCCCGGCCACGAGAGCTGGCCCGCGGACAGCGACGCCTGGAAGCATGGCGGCGCCTCCATCTGGCAGACACCGGCGCTGGACCCGCAGCTCGGACTCCTTTATGTCTCCACTGACAACCCCGCTCCGGACCTCAACGGCTCAGTCCGCGCAGGTGATGATCTCTACAGCTCCTCCGTGCTGGCGCTCGATGCGAAGACCGGCCGGTATCGCTGGCATTATCAGGAGATTCATCACGATCTGTGGGACTATGGCGCTCCCAACCCCGTCGTACTGTTCGACGCGACCGTCAGTGGCCAGCCGCGCAAAGGCCTGGCGCAGCTCAACAAGGACGGCTACGCCTACATCCTCGATCGCGTCACCGGCAAACCGCTGATCGGCATCCCGGAGCAGCCGGTGATGCAGAACGCCACGCAGAAAACGGCCGCGACGCAGCCGATTCCCATCGGCGATGACATCGTCTCCCACCACATCGACATCCCACCCGACGGCTACGAGCTGGTCAACCAGGGCCGCACGTTCACACCCTTCGACGACAAGCCTGCTCTCTACACGCCGCTGGCCGGGGTGAGCTGGCCGCCCAGCTCCTACGACCCGCAGGCAGATGCGCTGTTCGTCTGCGCCATCGATGCCGTGGGTGTCGCGAAGCGCAACGCCCGTGAGATCGCGCCCCCCGCCACAGTCGGAGAGCATTACCTGGGGGGTTCGTTCGAGAAGGTGAGCGCGTCTCGCAGGGGCATTCTTGCGGCGCTCAACGTGACGACCAATCGTCTCCTGTGGCGCCGCCAATGGGTCGAAGGCTGCAGCAGCGGCTCGGTGAACACGGCCGGCGGCTTGCTGTTCATCGGCAGAACCGACGGCAGGCTCATGGCCTATGACAAGCGCGACGGGCAGGTGTTGTGGGAGTTTCAGACCGATGCCCCCATCACCGCACCGGCCTCGGTGTTCGAATACAAAGGCACGGAATACGTCGCCGTGCTCGCCGCTGGCTCGGTCTATGCGAGCAGTGCCCGAGGCGATGGTGTGTGGCTGTTCTCTCTCAAGGGCACGCTGCCACCCAGGCCCCCGTTGCCGCCATCGGCGCCTCCGGTATTTCCCACTCCCAAGGCCACGGACGCAACGGCAGCCATTCCTTCGATGCCGGACGGACCCGCAGATCTTCGGCAAGGCAAGCAGACCTACCTGCAGATCTGCCAGGCCTGCCACGGTCCCGATGGTCAAGGCAGCCACGGCGCAGGGGCTGCCTTGAAGCCGACCCTGACCGCCGCGACCGTGTATTCGGTCGCCACCACGGGCCGCAACGACATGCCCTCCTTTCGCGGCAGCCTCTCGCCGCAGCAGCTGCGGGACGTTGCCGCGTTCGTTACTCAAGAACTGGTGAAATGACGCCGCATCGCAAGAACGGCCTCGATCAGCTGAAGTCCATCGCACGCCAGGCCATGATCGAACGCGGCCTGCAACCGGATTTCTCTCCTGCGGCTCTGGTGGAGCTGAACACCCTGACACAACCGGCCCGCGAGAGCGGCCCGGAGATTCAGGACCTGCGCGGCCTGCTCTGGGCCTCGATCGACAACGACGATTCGCGCGACCTGGATCAACTCTCGGTCGCCGAAGGCGCCGCCGACGGTGCGACCAGGATCCTGGTCGCCGTCGCTGACGTCGACAGCCTGGTGAAGCGTGGGTCGGCGCTCGACGAGCACGCGCGCAACAACACCACCTCGGTCTATACGGCTGCGGAAATCTTTCCGATGCTGCCTGAGCGGCTCTCCACGGACCTGACCTCCCTGGGGCAGGAACAGGAGAGGCTGAGCATCGTCATCGAGATGACGATCAGCGCCGCCGGTACCATCGTGGATTCACAGATCTATCGCTCACGCGTCGTGAACCGCGCCAAGCTGGCTTACCGCAGCGTGGCAGCGTGGCTCGAAGGCAAAGGCCCGGCGCCCGAGCCCCTTGCCTCCGTCTCCGGCCTGGACGCCAACCTGCGTCTGCAGGACCGCGTCGCCCAGACACTGAAGCAGGTGCGCCACGCGCGTGGCTCGCTCAGCCTTCAAACCGTCGAGCCGCGCGCGGTAGTGTCCGACGGCGTGCTCACAGATCTGCAGACGGAGGCGAAGAATCGCGCCGAGGAGCTGATCGAGGAGTTCATGATTGCGGCGAATGGAGTGGTCGCCCGCTACTTCGAGCACAAGGGAGTGCCTTCCATTCGCAGAATCCTGCGCACGCCGGAGCGCTGGGAGCGGATCGTGACCCTCGCCGCTCACCGCGGCGGACACCTACCCGCGACAGCGGATGCGCGGGCACTCAACACATTCCTCACCCTGCAGCGCGACGCCGACCCTGTCGGCTTTCCGGATCTGTCGCTGTCGGTGATCAAGCTGCTGGGCGCCGGAGAATATGCGCTCGAGGTGCCTGGCAAACCGATCCAGGGACATTTCGGGCTCGCTGTGCGCGACTACACGCACTCCACGGCACCGAACCGACGATTCCCGGACGTCATCGGGCAGCGCATGCTCAAAGCGGCACTCGCCGGTACCGCTTTGCCCTACTCCGAGTCGGATCTGCAAGCCCTTGCCGCCCACTGCACCGACCAGGAAGGCAACGCCGCGAAGGTGGAACGCCAGGTGAGCAAGTCCGCGGCCGCCCAGCTGCTCGCCCCGCGCATTGGACAGAGATTCGAGGCGATCGTCACCGGCGCTTCCGACAAAGGAACCTGGGTGCGCACGCTGCAGCCGCCTGCCGAGGGTCGCGTGATTCGCGGTTTCGAGGGGCTGGACGTCGGGGATCGGCTCCACGTGCAGTTGATCCACACCGACGTCGCTCGTGGCTTCATCGACTTTGCCCGTGCGTAGCCCAGGACCTGCCCATGAAACATGAGAGCCCGCCTGCCGTCACTGTGCCTTACAAGGACGAGGAGTTCATGACCAGCGATGAGGCGCGTCCGCTGCGCATCATCGCCGAATACCTCGCGCCGCTGCGGCGCTTCCAGCAGGAGCACGTGCACGACACCATCGTGTTCTTCGGCTCAGCGCGCCTGACGAGCGACGGGCCGCTCGGCCGGTACTACGAAGAGGCTCGCGAGCTGGCGCGCTCGCTGACGCTGTGGTCACGGAGCCTGCCTACGAGCGCCCACAGGTTTGTCATCTGCTCAGGAGGCGGAGGCGGCATCATGGAGGCGGCCAACCGGGGCGCCGCGGACGCCGGCGGCCGTACCATCGGTTTGAACATCAGCCTGCCGCACGAACAGCGCCCCAATCCCTACATCACTCCCACGCTGTCCTTCGAGTTCCACTACTTCTTCATGCGCAAGCTGTGGTTCGCGCACTTGTCGCGCGCCATGGTGGCCTTCCCCGGTGGGTTCGGGACGCTCGATGAGCTCATGGAGATTCTGACTCTCGCGCAGACGCGCAAGCTCGAGCGCCACATTCCGATCGTGTTGTACGGTCCGAGCTACTGGAAGGAGATCGTCAACTTCGACGCGTTGGTACGCCACGGCACCATCAGCGCGGCAGATCTCTCCCTGTTTCAGTTCGCGGACACGCCCGCCGAAGCCCTGGCGCTGTTGCAGGCGGGACTCTCAAAGACGCACTCCGGTGCCACGCCCGCCTTCGCGCACTCGCGCGAAAGCGGGACCGGGGCCTCCTGACCCGAGGGACAGGAGCTGCTAAGCACGCCGGAGGAAGGTGATGATCGCCAGGATCAGAAAGACAAAGAACAGGATCTTCGCAATGCCCGCGGCACCGGCCGCGATGCCGCCGAAGCCAAGGATGGCTGCGACGATGGCAATGACGAAGAAGACCACTGCGTAGTACAGCATGAGCTGCCTCCAGTTGTAGCGTGCGGCGCAGAAAAGCATTGCCCCCGCGCGCACTCCTGACGCTCACTTTCCCGCAACGTGAACGGAGCAACCATCGGTGCATGGAGCAGCTCACTGTCAGACAGGTGCGCCCCGGTCGTGGGTCCTGTCCTACGAAACCCGGGCTGCCGCAAAGCCTTGCTGCAGTGCGGCCACCGGCCCCGGAATCCGCGCGCTCATCGATAATCCTGCGATGAAGGCAATCTCCATTCTGGGGTGCGGCTCGGGGGCGGGGAAGAGTTGGATCACCGCCGCGCTCGGCGCGTGGCTGCACGCGCAGGGTGTGCGCGTCGCGCCGTTCAAGTCCCAGAACATGTCCAACAACGCGTGGGTCACCTTCGATGGCAGGGAGATCGGACGGGCCCAGGCGGTGCAGGCCGAAGCCTGCGGACTCATTCCCACCGTGGAGATGAATCCCATCCTGCTCAAACCCAGCGGCGCGAGCGGCTCGCAGGTCATCGTGCTCGGACGGGCACAGGGGCACTGTGCAGCGGCGGACTACTATCGAGGGTTTGAAGCTCTGTGGCAGTGCGTTCGCGAGGTGCTCGACGGTTGGCGTGAGCGCTGCGATGTGCTGTTGATGGAGGGTGCAGGCAGCCCGGTGGAGCTGAATCTTCTGGATCGCGACCTCGTGAATCTGCGCCCTTGTCACTACGTCGACGGTCGCTGGGTATTCGTCGGCGACATCGACCGCGGGGGCATCTTTGCGCAGCTTGCGGGCCTCTGGAGCCTGATCTCTCCGGCCGACCGCGCGCGCAGCCTGGGAGCCATCGTCAATCGCTTCCGCGGGGACATCGGCTTGTTCTCCAAGCCGCAGGAATGGCTCGCGCCGCACGCAGACGGCTTCGACATTCTCGGGACGCTGCCGTTCAGGCCGGACCTGCAACCGGATGAGGAGGATGGGCTGCCAGGGGAGGACCGCATTCGCGGAAGCGGCGCAGTCATCGCCTGGATCCGCCTGCCCCATGTTGCCAATCTCACCGACTGTCAGCCCTGGTGGTCGGACACCGGAGTGCAGACGCGTTGGATTACCAGCCCCCAGGAGATCGCGGACGCGCGCGTCATCGTCCTGCCCGGGACGAAAAACACGCTGGCCGACATGCGTTGGCTGCGCGCCTGCGGGCTGGCGGACGCCATCGTTGCCGGGGCGCGGCGCGGTGTTTTGATCATTGGCATCTGCGGCGGCTTCCAGATGCTCGGAACGAGCCTCGCGGACGAGGAGGGCCAGGCCGGCGACGCCGGGGCCGAGGACGGTCTCAACCTTCTGCCCGCGCGGACTCGTTTCACCTCGACGAAGGTGTTGCGGCAGGTCACCGCGCAATGCGATTCCGCGCGCTGGCGCGCCTATGAGATCCACATGGGCCAGACAACCGCGACGACTCACGTAGAGCCGCTGCAGGTGGTCAGCGATGCCGCCGGCACGCGCTCCGAAGGTCTGCGTCTGGGGAATGTCTGGGGCACCTACCTGCACGGTTGGTTCGATTCGCCGCATCTGCGTACCCGTGTGACGGCCGCCGCGGGCATAGTCGGACACCGCGCTCACCCCGTACCGTGGGCGCAGCAGCGACAGAGCCTTTACCGCTCGATGGCGGAGCATCTCTCGGCACATATCAACCTGGAGGGGCTGAAGCGCTATCTTTGTCTGTGACGGGAACGCCTCTGGAGTCGTTGCACCCACGCAGCCCCGCTGACCTTCCGCGGCGCGCGCCGCCCTGGCTACGCCTCGGGCATACCGGCCGGCGCCTTCCTCCAGGAACCGGCCGCGGTCCCGGTGCGTTTGAAAAGATCGGCTGCACGAGACGGGGCCTCAGCGATGCAAATCCGCGAAGGGCTGCCCTTCCCACGGGGCGCCTATTGGGACGGCAAGGGAGTCAATTTCGCGCTGTTCTCGGCGCACGCGACCAAAGTGGAGCTGTGCCTGTTCGACTCGAGCGGGCGCCGCGAGACCGAGCGCATCGAGCTGCCGGAGTACACCGATGAGATCTGGCACGGCTATGCCCCCGAGGCCCGGCCCGGAACCGTGTACGGCTATCGTGTCTACGGGCCGTACGAGCCGGAGAACGGCCACAGGTTCAATCACAACAAATTACTGCTGGACCCCTACGCGCGCGAGCACGTAGGTGAGCTGAAGTGGGATCCGGCAATCTTCGGCTACACGATCGGCGCAGAGGCCGAGGACCTCAGCTTCGATGAGCGCGACAGCGCCGCCTTCATGCCCAAATGCGTGGTCGTCGACCAGGCCTTCGACTGGAAGGAAAATCGCAAGCCGCTGGTATCCTGGGACCGGGCGGTCATCTACGAGACTCACGTTCGCGGTTACACCAAGCTCCACCCGAAGGTGCCCAAGGAGCTGCGCGGCACGTTCGCCGGCCTCGCCGTGCCGGAGGTGATCGAGTACGTCAAGTCTCTGGGCGTGACGACCGTGGAGCTGCTGCCGATCCACGCCTTCATCAGCGATCAGCACCTGCTCGAGCGCGGCCTCACCAACTACTGGGGATACAACTCCATCGGCTTCTTCGCCGCCGACCCGCGCTACGTGCGCGATCCCGACCGCGGGCTGGCGGAGTTCAAGGAGATGGTCGCGCGCTTCCACGATGCGGGACTGGAGGTGATCCTGGATGTGGTCTACAACCACACCGCCGAGGGCAACGAGCGCGGACCGACGCTGAGCTTCAAAGGCATCGATAACGCCTCCTTCTACCGCCTGATTCCCGACCAGAAGCGCTACTACGTCAACGATACCGGCACGGGCAACACGCTCAACCTCAGCCACCCGCGCGTGATCCAGATGGTCACGGACAGCCTGCGCTACTGGGTCCAGGAGATGCAGGTCGACGGCTTCCGCTTCGACCTGGGCACCATCCTCGCCCGCGAGGCCAACGGCTTCGACAATCAGAGCGGCTTTCTCAAGACCTGCTCACAGGATCCGACCCTGGCAGCCGCCAAGCTCATCGCTGAGCCCTGGGACTGCGGCCCCGGCGGCTATCAGGTCGGGGAGTTTCCTCCTGGGTGGGCGGAGTGGAACGACAAGTTCCGCGATGCGGTGCGCGACTACTGGCGGGGTCAGCTGCCCGCGGCGTCCCTCGCCCCCCGCCTGCTCGCCTCCCCGGCCGAGTTCAACCGGTATGGCCGCAGGCCCTATGCCAGCGTCAACTTCATCACCGCTCACGACGGCTTCACTCTCAACGATCTGGTGAGCTACAACGAGCGGCACAACGAGAAGAACGGCGAGAACAACCAGGACGGCAGCTCGGACAACCGTTCGTGGAACTGCGGCGCCGAGGGGCCGACGGAGGACCCGCAGGTGAACGCGCTGCGCGAGCGCCAGCGCCGCAACTTTCTCGCCACGCTGCTTCTGTCGCAGGGCACGCCGATGCTGCTCGCCGGCGATGAGTTCGGCAACACCCGGAACGGCAACAACAACGCCTACTGCCAGGACAATGAGATCACGTGGCTGGACTGGAGTGCGGCGGAGAGCTCGCGGGCTCTCATCGCGTTCGTACGACACCTGACTTCCTTGCGGCGCAAGTACCCGATCCTGCGACGCAATCGCTTCCTGACCGGCGCGGTCAACGAGCGCATCGGCGTCAAGGAGATCACCTGGATTCATACTTCGGGGGCCGAGATGAGCGCGGAGCAGTGGCAGGACGGCCACATGCTGTGCTTCGGGATGATGCTCGACGGCCGGGCGCAGCCGACGGGCCTGAAGCAGCGCGGCACCGATGCCACCCTCCTGATCGTCTTCAACGCCTACCACGATGTCGTGAAATTCGCGCTCCCCGAATCCAGCGAAGGCCGGCACTGGGAGCTGATCATCGACACCAACATTCCGCAAGGCGTGCGCGGCACGGGCAGCCTGTTCGAGCCGAAGAGCGAGTACGACACCACCGGCAGGTCGCTGCTGGCGTTCGTGCTGCACGCCAACGGCAGCTGAGGGAGAATCCGCTTCGACCCCGCCAGTGGCTCGAAGCATGCGCCCGCTCATCCTGATTCATCGCTATCTCGGTATTGCCATCGGCATCCTGATGGCCGCCTGGTGCCTGTCGGGCATCGTCATGATGTACGTCGGCTATCCGGAGCTCACGCGCACGGATCGGCTGCGTGCCCTGCGTCCCCTGGAACTGCGCGATTGCTGCGCGTCTTTGGATCGGACGTTGCCCGACGATGCCCGGCTCCTGTCGTTCCAGCTGGAGATGCTCGCCGGCCAGCCCGTCATGCGCGTGCGGTCGGCAACCGGAGCGGCCAGCCTGATCGACCTGCGCACCGGCCGGCGGATCGAGCCAGTCCCGGCGCAGCAAGCCCAACAGGTGGCTGTCGACTTCGCAGCCGCCGCCGGCGTGCACGGCACGATTCGCCTGCAGCAGACCCTCGACTACGATCAATGGACGCTGCAGGGCGTTCCGCGAAGCGAACCGCCGCTGTACCGCTTTGGCGCCGACGATCCGGGCGGCACCGAAGCGTACGTGTCTGCGCATACCGGCCGGCTCGTCCAGAGCACGACCGCCCGGCAACGATTCTGGAACTGGCTCGGGGCGATCCCTCACTGGCTCTACTTCGCGGGGCTGCGCCACAACGGCCCCCTTTGGACGCGGGTGATCGTGTGGACTTCACTTGCGGGCTCCTTCCTGGCCCTCACCGGGCTGTACCTCGGAATTCAACGCTTCGTGCGCCGCCCGCGAGGGCACTGGTCCCCCTATGGAGGCCTGCTGCTGTGGCACCACGTGCCGGGTTTCATTGCCGGAGTCTTCGCGCTCACCTGGGTCGCCAGCGGCCTGATCTCGGTGAATCCCTGGGGCTTTCTCGACAGCACCGCGGAGCCTCCCGAGCCGATGCTGCTGTCGGGAGCGCAGGTGAAACAGGCGATCGCCGCGCTCGCTCGCGCGCCCTCGCTGCAGAACTGGGTGTCCGTCGACTCCTCACCTCTCAACGGACGTCTCTATCTCACTGCCGCCACAGCCAACGGGGCGCGTACACGGCTGGACTCGCAGGGGTCTCCGAGCCCGCTCACAAAGCCCGAGATCGACCAGTGGGCACACGCGCTCGCCGGAGACAACACCACTCCCGAGCTGTTGACCCGGGAAGACGCCTACTACTTCAGCCATCATCGCGACATCGTCACCCTGCCGGTGTACCGCACGGTGGCGAGCGATGCAGAGCACACACGCTACTACATCGACGCAAGCTCAGGTGCGCTCGTGGGCATCATGGACGGCAACTCGCGCTGGTACCGCTGGCTGCACGAGGGATTGCATCGGATGGATTTCACGCCGCTGCTGCGGACACGCCCCTTGTGGGACGTGATCATGTGGGTGCTGATGTCCGCGGTGGCGACGATCTGCTGCACCGGAGCCATCCTTGGCATCCGCCGTCTGCGCTGATCAGAAATGGTACGTGTAGCGCAGCTCGAAGGTGCGTGGCACGCCGAGATTCCAGTAGGTGTAGTTGCTGCCATCGGAGTCGCGAGTCGCCGACCCGATGGAGCTGGCGTACTGCTTGCCGAACACGTTCTGCAGGCGGGCAGTAAAGAGATGGTGCCGCGCCGCATCGACGAACCAGCGTGCCGCCAGATCCGGCACGACATAGTTGCCGTACTGCTCGAACCCGTCCCACACGGACTGATAGACCTTGCCCACGTAGTTGAGCGACAACGTGGCTCCGATGCGCCCGTCGAGCGGATGGAAATCGATGACTGCCTTGGCGGTCTGTTCCGGGATCCGCGCGATCTGCTGGTTCCCTGCCTGTCGCGCGTGACTGTAGGTGTAGCTGGCTGTGGCAGAGACGGAGTCCCCGACCACGGCGTTCAGCGTCAGCTCACCGCCTCGGACTCGGACCTCACCGGGCACATTCTCCGCGAGCGACTGGTCGGTCAGCGGATCGAAACCGTCGAAGGAGATCAGATCCTCGATGTTGCGCACGAAGCCGATGAGCTCCCACTTGAAGCGCTCATCGGGCGTTGCGCCGCCGATGGAAAAGTTGGCGTTGGTGCTTTTCTCGGGCTTCAGGTCGGGGTTGCCGCGCTCGTCCTCGGGGTCGTTCGCGAACAGCTCCTCGGCCGTGGGCAGGCGGAAGGCCGTGCCGACCACGGCACGCACGAACATTCCCTGCGGCAAATCGACTTTGCCGCTCGCGCTCCACACCGTGGCACTCGGGCCGAAGCTCGAATCGTTGTAGCGGAAGCCGGCCGCGAAGCGGGCGTTGGACAGCAGCTCGGGCGTGGTGGCCACTTCACCGAAGTAAGCCTGCACGCCCTCGTGCTTCTGGGTAATGACCAGCACGGCATCCGACCCGGAGTAGGCCTGGTAGTCCGCGCCCAGGTAATACTCGAAGCCCTTGTTGAGAGCCAGCTTCACGGTAGCCGTGCCGCCGGCATCGTTGTAGCCCCAGAAGTCGTGGTCGTCGATGGTGTCGAAGGTGCCGGGGGTTTCCAGATCCTGGTCGTACTCGGTGAAGTGCGAATGCCACTGGTGCAGATAGCCCTTCACGAACAGCTGCACCCGCTCGCCGCCGGTGTAATCGAGCTTGCCGCTCAACAGGTTTTCGTTGCGCTGGTTGTAGGCAACGGCCACCAGTTGCGGTGCCGAGTCATCCAGCCGCCCCTGGGTGTGCAGGAAGGTGGCGCTGAAGCGGAGGTCATCCATCGGCTCGACGGCGTACTTCAACCCGACCGTGCCGCTGTCGAAGCTGCGGTTGCGCGCGGTCGAGCTGGGCTGATAGTCCCGATCGCGGAAGGGCTGAAACCCCTGGGAGTGGTCGCTCGAGCCGAACAGGACGAAACGCTGGCCGCCGAGCGCATCGCTGAAATACGCATCGATGTGGCGGCTGGAGTTGGTGTCGCCGCCGATCGCCACCTGACCGTCCGGGGTCGCGGTGAAGTCCCGGGTGATGACGTTGATCGCCCCGGCCACACCCTGCGTCCCATAGAAAAGTGCCTCCGGGCCTTCGAGCACCACGACCCTCTCGACCATCGCCGCCGGCAAAGTGTCCAGAGGGGGCGTGCTGCCATACAAGCGGTTGTTGATGCGTACGCCATCGACCAGCCATAGCACGTCCGACGTACGCGACCCCTGCAGAGAGATGTCGGCGTAATCGAACGGACCGTTCTTCGGGCTGATGTACAGGCCGGGCACCAGGTACTGCATCGCTCCAGCGACATCCAGGAAGCCGCCGTTGCGGATCTGCTCCGCGCTCACCACATCGACTCTCGTACCGTAGTGCGAAAGGTCGATGGGCAGGTCTTCCTCGAGGTGCCCGGTGACCGT
The DNA here is from genome assembly GCA_035552975.1 of Steroidobacteraceae bacterium. Lineage (GTDB taxonomy): Bacteria > Pseudomonadota > Gammaproteobacteria > Steroidobacterales > Steroidobacteraceae > 13-2-20CM-66-19. The sequence goes on along the minus strand of DATNEN010000215.1, from coordinate 2,748 downwards.
CACCTTGTCGAGGTCGGTTTCCCCCGCGCTGTCGGCTGCGGCGTCATCCGCGGCCACCGGGCTGCCCATGGCCAGGAACAAAGGCGCCATGAGCGCAGCGCTCAGCCCGACAGCTGCGCGCTGCCGCGACAATCCTCGACCCACGGTAAGGCCCCTGAAATACTTGCTGGTTTTATGGCGTTAACGGGCCGTTAATAGCCCGTTAACGTGTTCAGGCACCCGCGCCAGAGCTTCCTGCAGCCGAAGGCGCGCGCGGCGGATGCGCATTTCGACGGCCTTCTTGGTCAGCTTCAGCTCGCGCGCCACGGTAGCCTGGGGCAGATTCGATAGCGCGCTCAGTACGAGCGGCTCCCGCAACTGTGGCGGCAGCTCCCGCAGAGCGCGGTCCAGGTCTCGGACACCTTCCCAGTCGATCACGATGCATTCGGCACTGGGGGTGCCGAAATAGCCTCGTTCGTGGACGACCTCTTCCTGAAGCCGCGCGAGAGCGCCACGTCGCACGTGCTTGCGGCGGGCCCAGTCACGACACTTGTTCAAAGCGATACAGGTGAGCCAGGCCTCGAACGGCCGTCCGGCGTCATAGCTGAGCAAGGACCGCCAGATGGACAGGTGAGTCTCCTGCAACACGTCCATGACGTCCTGCGGGTTGCGCAGCCGTCGCATCACGAGCTTGCGTAGATGGCGCGCATGGCGATCCATGAGGTCGCCAAAGGCATCCTCATCACCGCTGATGGCGAGGGTTACCAGCTCCGCATCGGTCAGGCTGCTGCTCACTCGGGCCCCTTGACTGGCACTACTGCCTACGCAGCGTTGCCGCTCCGCCCTGGGGAGTCACGTAATTTACGGTTCCCGCCGCGTTGGCCTGCGTTACCGCGGGTTTAAGAGTGCCCGTGCCTGTGGTGCAGATCAGGGAAGTGAGCGTGGCTGTGAGTCAGGGGAGCGTGGCGATGCGGGTGCGAGTGAGGTTCGCCTGGGGGGTCTGATGGGCTGTGAGCGTGCTGATGGTGCTCATCATGGACGTGGCGGTGCTCATGCTCCATTTCCTCGTGGCTGTGCGTGTGGACATGGTGCTCGCGCAGATGCAGGTACAGCCCGATGCCCATCAGAACACCGGCGGCCACCAGACGACCCGTCAACGGCTCGGAGAACAGGCCGACGGCCAACACGGCGCCGATGAAGGGAGCCGTCGAGAAATAGGCGGCCGTGCGCGCCGTTCCGAGGTTGCGCAAGCCGAGCACGAACAGCACCAGGCTCACCCCATAGGATAGAAATCCCGTGACCATCGCGGCCGTCACGGTCGAGGAAGCGGGAACGGTCGCGTGGGTCAGCAGTGCCAGGGCGAGATTGGCAGACCCGGCAACCAGGCCCTTGACGGCGGCAATCTGCATCGGATCGGCGCGGGACAGCGACCTGGTGACATTGTTGTCGATTCCCCACGCGACACACGCGCCCGCCACCAACAGCGCTCCCGCGTCCGGTCGCACTGAGCCCCCGCTCCAGGAGAGCAGCACGGCACCGGCCAGGATGGCGAACGCCCCCAGCAGCAGGCGTCGATCGACGTTCTCGCGCAGGAAGAGCCAGGCGATTCCCATGGTCACCAGCCCTTCCAGGTTCAACAACAGGGATGCCGAGGCCGCCGTGGTTCGCTCCAGTCCCGCCATCAGCAGGACCGGGGCCACCGCGCCCCCGAGCAGGACCGCGACGCAGAGCTGGGGAAGATCGGCAGTCCGCAGCCGCGCCTCGCCCGCCCCGCCTCCCATGAGCTTACGAGCCAGCAGCAGGGCGCCCAGCCCAACGCCCGACCCCAGGTAGAACAGGCCGGCCAGTAGCTGCGGACCTGCGCCCGCCCCCAGCAGCGCTTTGGCCAGTGGAGTACTGGCGCCAAACAGGACGGCCGCAGCGATCGCCATCGCAATGCCGCGCCTGTAGTTGTGGACCACTGCAGAATTCTTCACCTGGATTCGTTCCGTTGCGGAGGGATATGGCAGGCTGTTGCGTATTTCATTACCGTAGCGACGTGCCCATGTCCCCGCTGTCCGGGAGTCGATAGATGCACATTATGGAAGGTTTCCTGCCCCCCTCGCATTGCATTGCGTGGGGAGCCGCTTCGGCGCCCTTCCTCGTGCACGGCGCGGTCAAGCTGCGGCGAGTGATGCGTGAGCACCCACAGGCGCGACTCACACTGGCCGCCTCAGGTGCATTCACCTTCGTCCTTTCAGCGCTGAAAATGCCCAGTGTCACCGGATCGTGCTCCCACCCGACGGGGACGGGACTTGGCGCGGTGCTGTTCGGTCCGCCCGTCATGGCCATTCTCGGGGCGATCGTGCTGCTCTTCCAGGCGCTGCTGCTCGCGCACGGCGGCATCACCACCCTCGGCGCCAACATCTTTTCCATGGCGATCGTAGGCCCGTGGGTGAGCTATGGGCTGTGGCGCCTGTGCACCTCGATGGGACTGTCGATGGCGATCGGTGTGTTCGTGGGCGCCGCGGTCGGGGACTGGGCGACCTACATCACCACCTCGGTGCAGCTGGCCCTGGCGTATCCGGATGCCGCCAGCGGCTTCACCGGAGCGTTTCTGAAATTCGCAGGCGTGTTCGCTCTGACCCAGGTACCGCTGGCGATCGCGGAGGGCTTCCTGACGGTGTTGGTGATGAATGCACTGTCGGAGAAGACGCAGGTCCTGGAGGACCTGGGGCTGGTAAGAGGCCGCCCGTGAGGCTGATTTCGCGGCGCGCACGCTACCTGCTG
>DATNEN010000214.1:0-17458 GCA_035552975.1 Steroidobacteraceae bacterium | reverse complement strand
CGGATCACGGTCAACGGCAAGCCGGTCCCCTTCACCGTGGTCAGCCAGTACAACGACGGCTGCTACGTCAACTTTCAGCTCGCCCGCGAGCAGCTGGGAACCCACGACCACCAGGCGATGCTGTGCCCGGTGGACATCGATTTCCGTCCCGACCCGCTCCCGGGGTGCAACCGGCGCGACTCGCGCGGCTATTTGTGCGGCGGAGACCAGGGGACCCCGGGTTTGTTCCGCGAAAGCAAGAAGTTCGTCACGGACGTCCCCGCGGGTATGTACTTCATGATGGGAGATAACCGCGACAACAGCGACGACGGACGGTCCTGGGGCTTTGTGCCCGAGGCCAACCTGGTCGGCAAGGCGACGCGGATCTGGTTCAATTGGGATTGGGGCCGCTCGGGCGGCCCGAAGTGGAAGCGGATCGGTATGGCGATCCAGTGAGGTTTGCATGCGCGCGCAACAACGGGGTGTCACCGCAATCGGCTGGCTGTTCCTGCTGACTCCGCTCGCCATCGTCTTCTATACCGGGGTGCGCCTGGCGCCGATCTACCTCAACTACCTCAAAGTCTCGCACTCACTGGATGCCGTGCAGTCGGAAGCCGCTCCCGAGAGCACCAATGCCAAGACCATCGCCATTTCTCTCGGCCGGCAATTCGACGTGCAGAGCATCGACTATCCGACCGTGAAGGACATCAACATCACCCGGCAGGGCAGGTCCTGGGTAGTCGATGCCTCGTATGACGACCAGGCGCCGCTGTTTGCCAACATCTCCATCCAGGTTGCCTTCCACAAAGTGGTGCAGATCGGGAACCCCGGCAGTGAGCAGTAACCTGGGAGGCTCGTGACGGGCGAAGAGTGGCCGGGCTCCTGGGTGCGGGCGCGGCTCGCCTATGAGCCGCGCGATGCGAGTCTGTTTGCCGCGGCGCTCACACACCGCAGCGCCTCGGGCCGCAACTATGAGCGGCTGGAGTTTCTGGGGGATGCGGTGCTCAATCTGGTGGTTGCGCAGCGCCTCTACCGCGCTTTTCCGGAGGCCTCCGAAGGGGACCTGAGCCGCCTGCGTGCGCGTCTGGTCAGCAGCGAGCCGCTGGCCCAGGTCGCCGCGGGTATCGCTCTGGGGGATGCCCTGCAGCTGGGCTCCGGAGAGCTCAAGACCGGCGGCTTCCGCCGCGAATCCATTCTCGCGGATGCGTTCGAGGCGGTGTGCGGCGCGCTGTTTCTGGACGGCGGCTTCGAGGCCGTCGAGCAAGTGATCCACAGACTCTTCGAGCCGCGCATCGCCTCCCTGCCGGCCCCGGCGTCGCTCAAGGATGCCAAAACGCGCCTGCAGGAGTATCTGCAGGGCCGTGGGCATACGCTACCCCGCTATGCAGTCGAGCGCGTCGAAGGCGAGGCTCACGCACAGACTTTCCACGTGATCTGCGAAGTCGCGGATCTGGGTCTGCGTGCGCAGGGCAGCGGCCTGAGCCGCAGGCGTGCCGAGCAGGAGGCAGCCGAGCGGATCCTGAACGACATCGAGACACCATGACAGAAAGCTTCCGCAGCGGGTTCGCTGCCCTGGTCGGCCGGCCGAACGTCGGCAAATCGACCCTGCTCAACGCCCTGGTCGGACAGAAGGTGAGCATCGTCACGCCGCGTCCGCAGACCACGCGCCACCGCATCCTCGGGATCGTGAATCTGCCGGCTGCGCAGGTCGCTTTCGTCGACACTCCAGGCTTGCACAATCATGCCGCGCGTGCCCTCAATCGCGCGATGAACCGGACGGCGGCCACTGCGCTGGAGGACGCCGACCTGGTGGTCCTGGTGGTCGAGGCGCTCAAGTGGACCTCCGAGGACGATCTGGTGCTGGCGAGGATCGTGAAGTCGGGACGGCCGGCGATGGCCGCCGTGAACAAGATCGATCGTGTGCGTCCGCGCGAGCGACTGCTTCCATACGTGGCGCAACTCGCAGGGCGCCATGATTTCCTCGCCATCGTGCCCGTAGCCGCCCTGAAGGACGACAACGTGGAGGATCTGAAGCAGACGATCGCGAAGCACCTGCCGGCGGCCCCGGCGATGTTCCTGGACGGGGAGGTGACCGACCGCGGCCTGGAGTTTCGCATCGCGGAGCTCATTCGTGAGAAGCTGACCCTGGAGCTCAATCAGGAAGTCCCCTACGGCATCGCCGTGGAGGTGGAGAACATGACCGAGCAGGACGGCCAGCTGGCCGTCGATGCTGCCATCTGGGTCGATCGGGAGGGCCAGAAGCCGATCGTGATCGGCGCACGCGGCGAGCGTCTGAAGCGCGTGGGCCGCTCGGCGCGCCTGGCCTTGAATGGCATGCTCGGACGGCGTCTGCACCTGAATCTGTGGGTGAAGGTGCGCGAGAACTGGGCGGACAATGCCCGAGCGCTCAAGGCCCTGGGACTGGAATGAGCCGCGAGCAACGCCGCATCCAGCTTGCACCCGGCTACATCCTGCATCATCGGCCGTATCGCGATACGAGCCGCATTCTCGAGGTTCTGACTCGCGATCACGGACGCCTCACGCTGTTCGCGCGCGGTGTACGTGGACCGAAAGCGAAACTCGCCTCTATCCTGCAGCCGTTCGAGCCGCTGCTGCTGTCCTGGAGCGGCCGCGGCGAGAGTGCGCAGCTCACCGGGGCCGAGAGCACCCATCCCGGCGCGCCGCTGCCGCCGGCGGCCCTGATGTCTGCGTTCTATCTCAACGAGCTGCTGCTGAAGCTCACCACCCGGCACGATCCTCTGCCGGGCCTGTTCGAGAACTACCACACGACACTGCAGGCTCTGCGGCTCGGGGAGGCGTTGGCGCCGCGTCTGCGGATCTTCGAGAAGCGCCTGCTGGAGGCGCTCGGCTACGGGATCGATCTGAGCGCGGAGGCTCAAACCGGCCGCCGCATAGAGGCGGATGCGTACTATCATTTCAGGCCGGCGCGGGGATTGTTGCCCTCGACAGCCGACGCCGTGGGCGCGGTGGCGGGACACTCGGTGCTCTGCCTTGCCGCGGAGCAGCTCAGCGAGGAGGGAGCGCTCGAGGATGCGCGCCGGCTGCTGACGGCGGCGCTCGCGGAGTGTCTGGAAGGGCGGGAGCTCAGGACCCGTACCGTGGCCAGGTCGATTGTTCGGCGGGAGATGGGTAAATGACGCAGGGCTCGATCGCACTCGGAGTCAACATCGATCACGTGGCGACGTTACGCCAGGCGCGCCGCGGGCGCCTGCCGGATCCGGTGCACGCCGCGTTGACGGCGGAGCTCGCCGGCGCCGACAGCATCACGCTGCATCTACGCGAGGACCGCAGGCACATCCAGGACAACGATGTGAGAGTGCTGCGAGGTCTGCTCAAGACGCACATGAACCTGGAGATGGCCGTCACCGATGAGCTGGTGGCGATCGCTTCCGATGTCGGTCCGGAGGATTGCTGCTTCGTCCCCGAGCGGCGCGCGGAGGTGACCACGGAGGGTGGCCTGGATGTCAGCAGTCAGCGGGCGCGGGTCAGAGAAGCCGTGGCTCACCTGAGCGCGCAGGGTATCCGGGTGGCGCTCTTCATCGACCCGGATGCGAGCCAGATCGATGCGGCCGCAGAAGTGGGCGCGGCCGTCGTGGAGCTGCATACCGGCTCGTACGCGGAGTCGATCGGATCGCGCCAGGCGACGGAGCTGGAAAGGCTCCGCGCGGGTGCGCGGCATGCATCGAGCCTGGGCCTGGAGGTGCACGCGGGACATGGCCTGGACTATCACAACGTGCAGCCCATCGCCTCGCTCCGCGAGGTCGTCGAGCTCAACATCGGGCACGCGATCATCGCACGTGCCGTGTTCGACGGCCTTGCCACGGCGGTGCGCGACATGAAGGCACTCATGGTGGCGGCCCGTTGATGAACATTCTCGTCTTCGACATCGAGACCATTCCGGACGTCGATCTGGGCCGGCGGCTGTACAACCTGGAGGGGCTGAGCGAGGAGCAGGTGGCGAAAGCCATGTTCACGCTGCGTCGCAATGCGACGGGCGGGGAGTTCCTGAGTCTCGAGCAGCACCGTGTGGTTGCGATCTCCTGCGTGCTGCGCAGCCGGGAGGGGTTGCGTGTGTGGAGCCTCGGGGATCCGAGCTCGACGGAAGCCGAGCTGATCGAGCGGTTCTATGACGGCATCGAGAAGTTCACTCCGGACCTGGTCTCCTGGAACGGCTCTGGGTTCGATCTGCCGGTGCTGCACTATCGCGCCTTGCGGGCCGGGATCCAGGCCACACGCTACTGGCAGACCGGAGATGACGACTCGGCCTTCCGTTACAACAACTACCTGAGCCGTTTCCACTGGCGGCACACCGATTTGATGGACGTGCTCTCGGGCTTTCAGTCCCGTGCGCGGGTATCTCTGGAGAACGCTGCGTGCCTGCTCGGCCTGCCCGGAAAGCTGGGATTCTCCGGCGCGCAGGTCTGGGGAGCCTGGCTGGCCGGGGATCTGGTGCGCATCCGCCGCTATTGCGAGACGGACGTCCTCAACACCTATCTGGTGTACCTGCGCTTCGACCTCATGCGCGGACGCCTCACTCCCGAGCGCCACGCGGAGGAGCTGGAGAGGGTGAAAGACCTGCTGCGCGCCGGCAAGGAGCCCCATTTCGCGGAATTCCTGCATGCCTGGGGAGGATGAGGTCGGAAGCGTCGCCGCTCTCACGCAACAGGGGGAGGGGGTCGTTCGCGCAGGCAAGACCGCGTTCGTCGCAGGCGCGCTGCCAGGGGAAACCATTCGCTTCCGCCGCACGCGCCGGCACCGTCAGCATGATGATGCCGAGCTGCTGGAGGTGATCGAGCCTTCGATCGTCCGTGTGGCTCCCAAGTGCAAGCACTTCGGAACTTGCGGCGGCTGCGCGCTCCAGCACCTCTCGCCGGAGGCGCAACTGCAGGCCAAGCACACCGAGCTGCGTGAGAGTTTCGAGCGCGTGGCGCACGTGGCGCCGCAGGAATGGCTCGAGCCGTTGCGGGGCCCGGTCTGGAGCTATCGCCGCCGTGCGCGCCTGGGCGCGAAGTACGTGACCAAGAAGGGACGCGTGGTCGTAGGCTTTCGCGAGCGGCTGGCTCCGTACGTCGCTGACGTCCAGCGTTGCGAGGTGCTCAGCCCACCGGTAGGCGAGAGCGTTGGCGCTCTCGCCGGCCTGCTGATGGGCCTGAGCATCCGCGAGAAGTTGCCGCAGATCGAGGTGGCGGTCGCCGACAATGCGGTCGCACTGGTGTTACGCGTGTTAGAAGCTCCAACGCCGGAGGACCGGCGCAAGTTGCTGGAGTTTGCGCAGGCCTACGGCGTGCGGTTCTACCTGCAGCCCAAGGGCCTGGACAGCGTGCACCCGCTCAGCGATGAGACCGTCGAGCCCCTCCTGTATCGCCTGCCACAGTTCGACCTGGAGCTGGAGTTCGCGCCGACGGACTTCGTGCAGATCAACGGCGCCGTGAACGAAGCCCTGGTCGCCAAAGCCGTGCAGCTGCTGGAGCTGTCCGCGGACTCGACCGTCCTCGACCTGTTTTGCGGGCTGGGCAATTTCACGCTGGCGCTGGCGAAGCGGGCTCGCCACGTCGCCGGCATCGAAGGCGACCGGGTGCTGGTCGAGAGGGCGCGTGCCAACGCACGCCGCAACGGCATTCAGAATGCGGAGTTTCATGTCGCCGATCTGTCGCAGGCGGTGGATCGGGCGACACCCTGGATGCAACAGCCCTTCAGTCACGTCCTCATCGATCCGCCGCGCGCGGGCGCGCGTGAGATCCTGCCGGCGATCGCGGCCCTGCGCCCAAAGTCCCTCCTGTACATCTCCTGTCACCCCGGCAGCCTCGCGCGCGACGTCGGCATACTGGCCCACGAGCTCGGCTTCACTGTGCGTGCCGCGGGAGTGCTGGATATGTTTCCTCATACCGCTCATGTCGAGTCGATCGCATTGCTGCAATCCGGCGGGAGCCGGCCATGACGCTCGGTCCGCTGATGATCGACCTGAAAGGCGTCGCGGTGGCTCCGGAAGAGCGCGAGCTGCTGCGCCACCCGCTGGTGGGCGGTGTTGTGCTGCTCGCTCGCAACTATGTCGACCCCGAGCAACTGACGGCGCTCGTTGCGGCCCTGCACGCACTGCGGACACCCAGGCTGATCGTAGGGGTCGATCAGGAGGGGGGGCGAGTGCAGAGCCTCGTGCAGGGGTTCTCGCGCTTGCCGCCGATGCGCCGCATCGGTCAGGAATACGACCTGAATCCGCGCGCCGGCCTGCGGATGGCCCGCAACCTCGGATGGCTGATGGCCGCGGAGTTGCGAGCCCATGGAGTCGATCTCTCCTTCGCTCCCTGTGTCGATCTGGACTATGGAGTGAGCGAAACCATTGGCGACCGCTCCTTTCACCGCCGTGCGGACGTGGTGGGCCAGCTGGCCGTGGCGTACGTCCACGGCATGCGGGATGCGGGCATGGCCGCCATGGCAAAGCATTTTCCGGGGCAGGGGGCCGTGGTGGCGGATCCGCAGCAGACCCTCCCCGTGGACCGCCGCGACCTTGCGGACCTGACGGACGACATGACCCCGTACCGCGCCCTCATCGCCAACGGGCTCCCAGCCGCCAAAGTGGCGCACGTGCTGTTCCCCGCTGTGGATAGCGTTCCTGCCAGCCTCTCGGGGCACTGGATTCGCGACGTGCTGCGCGGTGAGATGCGGTTCCAGGGGGTAGTGTTTGCGGACGATTTGTCAATGGGGGGTGCCGCGGCTGCGCAGGGGGACGTGGTGAGCCGCGCCCGGCAGGCGTTGTCGGCAGGTTGCGACATGCTCCCGGTCTGCAACGACCGCCCGGGCGTGGAGGCCGTGCTTCGCCGGCTGGACCTGGATCCGGAGCCCGCTTCCCAGATGCGCCTCGTACGCCTTCACGGGCGCGACGGTAAGACACGGGAGCAGCTAAAGACGACGCCCGAATGGACGATAAGCCAGGAAATGCTCGCCCGGTGTGCCGCAGCGCCGGCTCTCAACCTGGAGGCGGGTCAGACATGAGCATGGGCAGGACATGAACAATTGGTTGGCAGCCGAGTGGCGCAGCGTCGTGGACAGTGCTCCTGAGGGCATTGTCATTTGCGACGCCACCGTTGCCGACCATCCCGTGATCTATGCGAACGCGGCGTTCGCCCAGATGTGCGGGTATCCGGTTGCCGCGATCCTTGGAACCAATCTACGCGTGCTGCAGGGTCGCGACCGGGACCAGGAAGCGCGCCAGAAAATGCGCGAGGCCGTCGAACGCGGCGAGCAGACCAGGGTCCTGGTCAGGAACTATCGCCCCGACGGCACTCTGTTCTGGAATGAGTGCGTCATCCAGCCGGTGCGCAGCGCGGAAGGCAAACTGACCCACTTCATCGGCTATCACCGCGATGCCAGCGAGCGCCTCAAGAGCTCCGAGAAGTCCATACAGGGCCTGCCCCCCTGGCTGCGTGAGGACCGTCTCACGGGTCTGCATTCGCGCGCGTACTTCGAAGAGCTGCTGCTGCGCGACTGGCAGTTGGCCCAACGCGACTCGCACGAGATCGGCCTCGTGTTGTTCGACATCGACGACCTCAATGCCTACAACGAGACCTTCGATAAAGCGGCCGGCGACGCTTGCATCCGCCGCGTGGCACGGGTGATAGGCGCTTCCTACCGACGGGGTGGGGACCTGGTGGGGCGCTGGGAAGGAGGGACCTTCGCCGTACTCACGCAGGGCGATGCCGCGGAGAAAGCCTCGCACTACGCCCAAGTCGTGGCACAGCGCGTCCGCGATCTGCTGATGCACCATCCCAAAGGCGGTGCGGCACGCTACGTGACGATCAGTGCGGGTGTGGCCAGCCTCGTCCCACCGCGCGAATTGCCGCTGGAGTCGCTGCTGAAAGGATGCAAGGCTGCGTTGAAGCGCGCCAAATCGCGCGGCAAGGACAGCATCTCCACCGCGGAATCAGTCGATTTCCATTAACGACCGGGCGGCCTGGCACCTTGCGCCGGGGTCACCAGCGCAATCACTCCAAACGCCGGGTGGTCGTAGTAGTTGCGCTCATAGAACTTCACGCGCCGGCTCTGGTTCATGATGAACGTCGTGCCCGGCGCCGCACCCAGTCCCGCGGGAGGATCGGGCGGGGCGTAGCTCAGCGCCATCCCCAGGTGCAGGAACTGCCCGCGTTCCAGGAAGACCGTGCCTGACAAGCCGGGGACATCGATGCCCAGCTTCTGCACCGTGAACCCTGCGCGCGTGCCCCATGCACTCGCTGTCTGTGACCAGGCGACATGCGCGATCGGTACGTAGGCACCGCTCGAGCGCAGCTTGTTCTCGATTTCCGACAGTTGGAACTGCGAGGCCGGCAGGAGGTTCACGAAGCGTCCGACCGAGGAGCCGCCGCCGGACTCGGCGCCCGCGACCGAGTCCTCGGAGGCGGTGCCTTCCGCGCTCCAGTTTTCCGCACCGCCCTGCGCAGAGGTGCTGCGGAAGACGATCATCTCGATGTTGTAGGTGGGCCCGGGGGCCGCCTCCTGCGAGCTCGCGGAAGCGCCGATGCACAGGGCGAGGAGGGCCAGGAGCACAGAGGAGACGCGCATGCGGGCGATTCTACTCACTTGGCCGGCGCTTTGGCGCCCAGACGTTTCATCAGATCCGCGGCAAACTCGAAGCGCGCCTCTTCCTGAGGAAGCGGTCGTGATACACGCAGCTTGAGCGGCCCCTCGAGCCGGTACTCGCGCGGCGCTTTTTGCACCAGGCGGACGACCACCCCGGGGTCGATCGAGTGTCGCTCTTCGAACACGACCGTGCCTCCCTGCGGACCCAGATCCAGGCGACGCATGCCCAGCGAGCGCGCCACCAGCTTCAGCTTCGCGATGCGGATGAGCGCCTGTGAGACCGGCGGCAGCGGGCCGAAGCGGTCGTAGATCTCTGCGGTGAGCTCATCGAGCGCGGTATCCGTCTCGGCGGCGGCAATGCGTTTGTACAGACCGAGGCGTACGTGTACGTCCCCGACATAGCTCTCCGGCAGAAAGGCAGGCAATCGCAGCTCCACTTCCGTCGCCGCCGCGAGCGGCTTGTCGAGCACGGGCTCGCGTCCTGCCTTGAGCGCCGCGACGGCCTGCTCGAGCATGTCCAGGTACATGGCGAGGCCGACTTCCGTCATCTGGCCGCTCTGCTGCTCGCCGAGCAGCTCTCCCGCGCCGCGGATCTCCAGGTCGTGCGTCGCCAGCACGAAGCCGGCGCCCAGCTCTTCCATCGACTCGATGGCCTCGAGGCGTTTCGCCGCATCGCCCGAGAGCGCCTTGCGGGGCGGAGCGACGAGGTAGGCGTAGGCGCGGTGGTGCGAGCGTCCCACGCGGCCGCGCAGCTGATGAAGCTGTGCGAGGCCCATATGGTCGGCGCGATTGATGATGATGGTGTTGGCCGTCGGTACGTCGATGCCGCTCTCGATGATCGTGGTACACACCAGCAGATTGAAGCGGCGGTGGTAGAAGTCGACCATCAGTTGCTCGAGATCGCGCTCGCGCATCTGTCCGTGCCCGACGCGTACGCTCGCTTCCGGAATCAGCGTCTGAATCTCGGCCGCGATCTTCTCGATCGTGCGCACCTCGTTGTGCACGAAGTAGATCTGTCCACCGCGGCGCAGCTCGCGCAGGGCCGCCTCGCGCAGCGTCGGGTTGTGCCACTCGACCACGAACGTCTTGATCGCCAGACGCTCGGCGGGGGGCGTGGTGATGAGTGAAAGATCGCGCAGGCCGCCCATCGCCATGTTCAGCGTGCGCGGGATCGGAGTTGCCGTGAGCGTCAGAACGTGGACGTTGGCGCGCAGCGCCTGCAGACGCTCCTTGTCACGCACGCCGAAGCGATGTTCCTCATCGATGATCAGCAGCCCGAGATCCTTGAAGCGCGCGTGCGAGTGCAGCAGCCGATGGGTCGCGATCACGATGTCGATCTGGCCGTTCTCGATGCCCTCGATGGTCGCCTGCGTCTCCTTGGCGTTGCCGAACCGCGAGAGGGCGGCGACCTTGACCGGCCACTCTGCGAAGCGATCGCGGAAGTTGGTGAGATGCTGCTGGGCGAGCAGCGTCGTCGGGGCGAGCACCGCCACCTGCTTGCCGGCCTGGGTGGCCACGAACGCCGCGCGCATCGCCACTTCGGTCTTGCCGAAGCCGACGTCGCCGCACACGATGCGATCCATCGGCCGCTCGCTCGCCATGTCGGTGAGCACCTGGCGGATCGCTTCGGCCTGATCTTCGGTCTCCTCGAACGGGAAGGCCTCAGCGAAGCCTCGGTAATCGGCCTCGCTCAAGGGGAGCCTCAGGCCACGCTGGGCCTTGCGTCGCGCGTACAGGTCCAGCAGCTCCGCGGCAATGTCCCTGATCTGCTCGGCCGCGCGGCGGCGCGCCTTGGCCCATTGGTCGGTGCCGAGCTTGTGCAGCGGAGCGCTCTCCGGGGCCCCGCCGGTGTACCGGCTGACCAGGTGCAGCGAGTGGACGGGCACATACACCCGGTCCCCGTCCAGGTACTCCAGCACCAGGAACTCGCCCGGCTGGCCGGCCACCTCCATGGGCTGAAGCCCCACGTAGCGGCCGACGCCGTAGTCCTCGTGAACGACCGGCGCGCCGGGGTTGAGGTCCTGCAGACTCTTGAGGATGGCTTCCGGATCGGCTGCGGCGCGCTTTCGACGCCGCTCTTGCCGTGCGCGCGCGCCGAACAACTGCGCCTCGGAGATGACGGCAATGTCCGGAAGTGTGAGGCCCTGCAAGTCGGGCGCCACCGTCAGGGCCAGCCGCGCCTTGCCGGCGGTGAACTCGCTCCAGCCCTGCACGGGTGTCGGGGTATGGCCGTTGGCCCGCAGCATCTCCTGCAGCACCTCGCGTCTGCCCGGCGAGTCGGCCGCGATCAGCACTCTGCCGGGGAAGTCGCGCAGGAAGGCTTCCAGGGGCGCGAAGGGCTGCTCGGCCCGTGGGTCGATTCGCAGCTCGTGAGGGGCGGAGGTGGGGAAGTTGCGCAGGGTCGGCTCGACACGTGGCCTGACGGGTTCGCTGTCCACAGCTGTGCGCGCGGGTTCGCTCGCTGGCGGCTCGAGGACGGCCTGCAGCTCCGTGTCGGCCTTGAACGCGTTCAACGTGATGCTCGCGAAGGGCTCGAGCTTCGCATCGAGCTCCGGCGGCTCCAGGAACAGCTCCGCGGGAGCGAGCACCGGCCGCTCGATGTCGTGCCGGCGGTCCTCGTAGCGGGCCTCGATGTCGTGCCAGGCCTTGGCGAGGGCTCCAGGGAGCGCCGCATCGTGGACGATGACGGCATTCGAGGGGAGATAGTCGAAGAGAGTCGCGGTGCCTTCGAAGAACAGCGGCAGATAGAACTCGATGCCCGCGGGCGCCAATCCCTCGCTCACGCCGCGGTACAGACTCGAGCGCGTCGGATCGCCCTCGAAGCGCGTGCGGAAACGACGTCTGAACTCGCGCACTGCATCGGCATCCAGCGGCACCTCGCGCGCGGGCAGCAGACGCACCTTCTCGAGCGAATCCAACGAGCGCTGCGTCTCCGGATCGAACTGCCGAATCCCCTCGATCTCGTTGTCGAACAGATCGATGCGCAAGGGGGCTCGAGAGCCCATCGGAAAGACATCGAACAGCGAGCCGCGAACGGCAAACTCGCCCGGGCTGCCCACCTGGCTCACGCTGGCGTAGCCCGCTTCGACCAAGCGTTCGCGCAACGGCTCGAGCGCGAGCGGCTCGCCTACACCCAGCTCGAACGCCCGCGCCTGCACATAGTTGCGCGGCGGCAGGCGCTGCAGCAACGTCTCGGCGGCGACGATCAGACAGCCGTGCCGCGCCCGGGGCAGCTCGAACAGCGTCAGCAAGCGCTCGGAGATGATGTCCGGGTGCGGTGAGAACAGGTCGTAGGGGAGGATTTCCCAATCCGGGAGTGTCAGCAGCGGCAGGCCGTCGCCGGCGAAGAAGCGCAATTCCGCAGTCAATCTCTCCAGCTCGCGCGCAGCGTCGGCGATCACGACATACAGTCGCTGATCGGCGCGCGTCGCATCGGCGAGCGCCAGCGCCGCGGCACTGCCGTAGAGCTGATGCCAGCGGATCCGTCTCGCGGAGGAGGTGGGTACGGGAGGGTCGAGCACGCGCCTGTCGGAGTCAGGACTAGGCAGAGCCGGCTGCGCTCACGTGCATGCGCGTCTGCAGCGGCACACAGAAAATGTCGATCGGGTTGGAGCGGCCTCGCAGCTGCATCGGCGGAAGCTCCGTGGCGCTGATGTCGAGGCCCTGCGCGTCCAGGGATTGCTTGAACGTCCGTGAGAACAGGATCTCCCCGGAGCGGGCCCGCTGGCACAGCCGCGAGGCGACATTCACGGTGTCGCCGATGATCGTGTAGCTCATGAAGGACGGAGAGCCGACATTTCCAGCCACCACGTCTCCCTCGTTGATACCGATCCCGAGCCCGGCATCGATATGAAAGCGGGTTTTCCAGTTCTGCGCCAGCAACGCAAACCCATCGAGCATCTCCCGCGCGGCCTGTACGGCTCGGGCACAGCTGTCGGGCTGCTCCAGGGGGACGCCGAAGCCGAGCATCAGGCAGTCGCCGGCCATGTTGAACACGGTGCCTTCGTAGCGGAAGGTGATCTCGGTGAGGAGCGAGAAGTATTCGTTCAGCAGGGGCACGACTTCGTGGGGAGCGAGCCGCTCGGACAGGCTGGTGAAGCCGCGGAGGTCTGCGAATAGCACGACGGCGTGGGTGCGCACCTCGGCCGCGGTGAGCAGGCTCTCGCGCAGCTGTGCGTCTTCGAGGATCTTGTCCGCCAGCTTCGGGGAGACGTAGCGTCGGAAGGTGCGCCGCAGCACTTCCTCCCGGCGTTTGATTTCAGCTTCGAGCTGGTCGGCGGCGATTTTTCGCCGCACCGCTCCGGCACGCAACAAGGCCTCGATTCGCGTCTTCAGCGACCCATCCGCCGACACAGGGCAACACCTAAATTCTTATCAGTGTCGCCAAAGGCTACCACTTTGTGAGGCGTTACGCCCAATAGTCTCAAGGCGCTACGCCCCAGTTCTCATGGGGTTCTTGAACCTGGGCGGGAGGCGGGGCCTTGCCGGCCGGCCGCGTTCGAGATCAGCCCGAGGTCACCACCGTATCGATGACGCGGTCGCGCTCGAAGAACACGGAGAAGCCGTTGTAGTCCCAGCGCGTGATGGGCGGCTGATGGGCTGTCCCTGGCGAGGACACTGTAGGATGGCGCTCCGTGGGGGCGCCGAAGCGCTTCTCGACGTCCGCCATGGTGCTGCCGCGCTTGGGCGTCTGAACTGACGTCTGCTTCACGGCGACCTGGTCGTCGACCACGACCGTATCCGCGACCGCCAGAGCGGTCACAGCGAGGCTGGCACAGAGCACTGCGAGCACCCGGAGTTGCATGGCTCTCTCTCCTCTTGCGCGCGCGTTGCGCGCTCTGCGTCGACCCTGGGCATGTCCCCCCCGGGCATGCCCGTGCGCCGCATGCGGCGCACCCAAACACACAAGTCACTATAGCACCGCAGGAATTCTGTCAAAGCGCGCCGCTACCGGGAACTGCGCCGCGCATCCGGAATCTGTGACACAGGTCCCGCATTTGCGGCGCTCCGCTTGCCCCGCGATCCCTGCCGGGATTGCGGCTCACCGCGGGCCGATGTGGTTAAATCGCGACGATGTTCCATCCCCTGTCGCTGTTCGTCGGACTGCGCTACGTCCGGGCTCGAACGCACAAGTTCTTCGTCTCCTTCATCACCTGGGCGTCGGTCGTCGGCGTGTGCGTCGGGGTCGCCGCGTTGATCGTGATCCTCTCGGTCATGAACGGCTTCGAGGATGAGCTGCGCGATCGGCTTCTGTCGCTCACCGCGCATGCACGTGTGGTCGCACGCGATGACGCGCATCCTCCCTCCGACGAGCAGTGGCGGCAGGCGGAGGCCGTTATCCGCGCCTCCAAAGGGGTTCTCGGAGTGGCTCCCTATGCGGAGCTGCAGGCCCTGGCCGAGCGTACGCCGGAGATGCTTCCGGTACTGGTCCGCGGCATCGACCCCCAGGCGGAGCTGAGTGTCACCGATCTCGCCGGTGCCATCACCCAAGGCAAGCTGTCCGATCTGCTCCCTGGTGAGGACCGGGTGCTCGCCGGGCCGCTGGTGTCGGAAAGACTGGCGCTCGGAGTCGGAGATACCCTGACGCTGCTGATCCCGAGGGTGGCGGCGGATGGCACGCTCGACTCCAAGCTGCGCGAAGTGACGGTGGCCGCCCTGTTCGATGCCAGCCAGGCGGATACCGAGACCGGCCTGATATTCGCGCCGATCGACGATGTCAGGGCGCTGGCGCCGCAGGGCGATCATGGCCTGCGCGTGCGCTTCAACGACGCTCTGGCGGCTCCGGCGCTGGCCGCTGGATTGCGCGCGCGCCTGCCTCAGCAGTTCCAGGTCATCGACTGGACGCAGGACAACGCCAGCTACTTCCGCGCGATCCGCATCGAGAAGACCATGATGGCGCTCATTCTCATGCTGATCGTCGCCGTCGCGGCATTCAATATCGTCTCGATGCTCGTCATGGTGGTCACGGACAAGCGTACCGACATCGCCATCCTGCGCACGCTCGGTGCCTCGCCCCGCCGGATCATGGGCATGTTCATGACACAGGGGCTGGTGATCGGGTGGCTCGGAGTGGGGCTGGGCGTGGCTCTCGGGCTTGCGATCGCCTTCAACGTCGCCACCATCGAGCCCTTCCTGGAGCGCACCTTCGGCTTTCATATCCTGGACGCCGATATCTACGTGAGCGCTGCGATCCCCTCCGACGTCAAGTGGTCCAACATCGTAGCCATCAGCGTCGTCGCCCTGGCGCTGACGGGCTTCGCTACCCTCTATCCCGCCATCCGTGCTGCGCGCACCGCCCCCGCGGAAGCGCTGCGTTACGAGTAGCTCGTGGCCTTCGCTCCCTACGAATGGTTGATCGGCACCCGCTACCTGCGCTCCTCGCACCGGCGGGGTTTCGTGTCCTTCGTCGCGCTGATGTCGGTGCTGGGCCTGATGCTGGGAGTGGCGACGCTGATCGTCGTTCTGTCGGTCATGAACGGCTTCGAGCGGGAGCTGCGCACTCGCATGCTCAGCGTCACCTCGCACGCCACCCTCACCGGCCTGGATGAGACCTTGCCGGACTGGCACCTGGTGCAGCAGGCGGCCTTGAGGCAGCCGGGGGTGCAAGCCGCGGTGCCGTACATCGAGGCGCAGGCGATGCTCTCACACGGCACCAAAATCGCCGCCGCCTCCCTGCGCGGCGTGATTCCTGAGGAAGAGCGCAAGGCAACCGGCATCGCACACAACCTCAAGAGCGGGCGTATCGAGGATCTCGTGCCGGGGAAGTATCGGATCATCCTCGGCAGTGCGCTCGCCCGCGAGATCAACGCGAGTGTCGGGGATTCCGTGGTCGTGATCGCGCCCAGTGGGACAGCGACTCCGGCCGGAGTCATTCCACGACAGCGGCGCTTCATGGTCAGCGGCGTGTTCGAGTCCGGCATGTACGAGTACGACCGCGGCCTCGGGCTCATCAACATGACGGACGCGGCGGTGCTCTACCGCATGGGGGAAAAGGCCAGCGGCATCCGCTTGGCCGTACAGGACCCGTTCCGTGCTCCGGGGATCGTGCGGCGCCTCGCGCTCGCGCTCGGTGGAAACTTCCTCGTCACCGACTGGACGATGATCCATAGCAACTTCTTCAAGTCCATCCAGACGACCAAGACGATGATGTTCGTGATCCTGCTGATGATCGTCGCGGTCGCGGCTTTCAACATCGTGGCGACCCTGGTGATGATCGTGAAGGAGAAGCAGTCCGACATTGCCATCCTGCGCACTCTGGGCGCGGGGCCGCGCAACGTGCTGGCGGCTTTCGCGATCCAGGGGGTGATGATCGGCCTGGCCGGCACGGCCGCGGGCGCCGCGCTGGGCACCGTGCTGTCCAATCATCTGGAATCGCTGCTGGATTCGCTCCAGCGGCTGTTTGGCGTCCAGTTCATGGATGCCAGCGTGTACTTCATGAGTGAGTTGCCGGCGTACGTCGAGCGGGGCGATGTCCTGCGGATCTGCTCGGTGGCGTTCCTGCTGTGCGTGCTGGCCACGATCTACCCTGCCTGGCGGGCCTCGCGCACCGCGCCCGCAGACGCTCTGCGTCACGAGTGAACCCTCTATGAATGAAGTCGTTCTCGAAGCACGGGACGTCCACAAGAGCTTTCGTCAGGGCCCGGTCACGCTCGATGTCCTGCGGGGTATCAATCTGGCGGTGCGCTCCGGCGAGCGCATCGCGATCGTCGGTGCGTCCGGCTCAGGTAAGACCACGCTGCTGCAACTGTTGGGGGGACTGGACAAGCCGACATCCGGCCACGTCATCGTGGACGGCCGGGACATTCACGAGCTCGGTGAAGAGGCCCGCGGCGAGCTGCGCAACCGCGCGATCGGCTTCGTCTACCAGTTTCACCATCTGCTGCCGGAATTCTCCGCCCTCGAGAACGTCGCCATGCCCCTGCTGGTGCGGCGGATGAAGGTCGCCGACGCCCGCGCGCGCGCCCGGGCTCTGCTGGAGCGGGTGGGGTTGGGCGAGCGCCTGGAGCATCGCCCCTACCAGCTCTCCGGAGGCGAACGTCAGAGGGCCGCGGTGGCCCGTGCCCTGGTGACCGAGCCGAGGCTGGTGCTGGCAGATGAGCCGACCGGAAATCTGGACGGGGCCAACGCGGAGTCGGTATTCACCCTCATGCTGGAGCTCAACCGCGAACGCCGCACCAGCCTGGTCGTGGTCACGCACGACCTCAGGCTCGCCGGCCGGATGGAGCGGCGACTGGAGATCGAGCAGGGAGTGCTGAGTGAGCGCACCTCCGCCGGCGAGCCGGTGCAGGCGACGGGGGTCTTAGCGGCTCAGGCGACGGTGGAGGCTTCGCGCCGCGACCGGTAGCGGGCGGTCACCCGCCAGCGCCACAACAGCTCGAGCCCCATCCAGCCAAGCACACCGGAAAGCGCGCTGCAGGTGAGGCACCCCAGCAGGAAGGGCTTCCAGAGAGGCCCCAGCCCGTTCTGCAGCCAGTCCCAGCTCGGCTCGAAGCTGAAGAAGTGAGGTTCCAGCCCCAGCAGCAGCGCGCCCACGCGGTAGGCGGCGTAGTACACCGGGACCATCGTCAGGGGGTTCACGAGCAGCGGCGTCGCGAGGGCGACCGGAAGATTGATCCGGCAGATGATCGCGATCAGGCACGCGGTGAACATGTGGACGGGCAGGGGGATGAAACAGATCGCCAGGCCCACGCCGAAGGCAGCGGTGACGGCTCGGCGGTGCGGCGCCCACAGGCAGGGGTCGGCAATCCGGGTGCCGAACACCTTGAGATACCAGCGGTTCTGCAGCGAACCGGGCGTTACCGCCAGGCGTTTGAGCAGTCTGCGAGGCATGGGGTACTGCACTCTACCAGAACGTAAGGGAGTGTTCCGGGCCTGGGCACGGGGTGGC
>DATNEN010000213.1:0-9748 GCA_035552975.1 Steroidobacteraceae bacterium | reverse complement strand
CGCACGATTCCCCGCCCGTGAGCCCGCCAGCGTTCCGTCGACGATCTCGATGTGCCGGTGGGCGCGCATGGCCAGATCGGGGTTGTGCGTGACCATGAGTATCGTGGTGCCGCTGGAATTGATTTCCTCCAGCAGGTCCATGATCTGCCCTGACATCGTCGTGTCGAGATTCCCTGTAGGCTCATCGGCCAGGATCACTCGCGGCTCGCCCGCAAGGGCGCGTGCGATGGCGGCGCGCTGCTGCTGTCCGCCGGAGAGTTGGGAGGGGATGTGCTTCATACGCTGTGTGAGTCCGACACGTTCGAGCGCCGCGCTGACGCGCTTGCGCCGCTCGACGCCGGTGAATCCCCTGTAGTGCAGCGGGACCTCCACGTTGTCGTAGATATTCAGGTCCGGAATGAGATTGAAGCTCTGGAAGATGAAGCCGATCTTCTCGTTGCGGATCCGGGAGCGCTCATCGTCCTTCAGGCGGCTGACATCCTTGCCATCCAGGAGGTACTGGCCCGAGGTGAACTCCTCGAGCAGTCCCGCCACATTGAGGAAGGTGGTCTTGCCGGAGCCCGAAGGGCCGGTGATCGCGACGAACTCATGCGCCTCGATGTTGACGGTGAACGCCTTCAGCGCGTGGGTCTCAACCACATCCGTGCGGAACACCTTGGAGACACTCTGCATCTGGATCACGTCAATCCCCTAGTTGCCAAGGCGCACTTCGGGCGCGTTGTTGAAATCACTCAGGCTGGAAATGACGATCTGCTCGCCGGGGGAGACACCGGAGAGGATCTCCACTTCGCCCACACTCATCGCCCCCAGACGCGCGGTACGCCGCCGAGCCATGGGGCCCTCGACGACGTAGACCGTGCCGCCGGCGTCGACAAATGCACCGCGTTCCACTTTGACGACGTCCTTGCGCGAATCCATGACGATGCGTACGTTCACACGCTGGTTCTGACGCAGCCCTGCCGGGGCGCTGTCCACGAACTTGAGCCGCCCGGCCACCTCGTTGTCCTTCACCTCCGGGGATACCGTGGTGACGCGTCCTGGATAAGTCTTCCCGCCATAAGCGATCTCACCGTTCATGTCGGGAGCAATCTCGGTCGCGTACGACTCTGGCACCCGAAACTCGATCTCCAGCGCAGACAGATCGACCACCGTGAGCAACGCGGCATTCTCGGCCACCGTGGTTTTCTGATTGACCGCAAGGCTCCCCACCATTCCATCCACGGGAGAGCGGATGCTCAGGTCCGCCACCTTGCGGGCCAGGTTAGCCACGATGAGCTTCTGGCGGTCGCGCTCCAGGTGCTTGGTTCTCTCCTCGAACCGCAGGCTCTCGGTCTCGAGCTTCGCGTTCGCGCTGGCGTGATCAAAGGCAAACTGTGCGCTCTGTACGTCGTCGCGCGCCTTCGCGTAGTCCCGCTCAGGGATGATTCCATCCTTGCGAGCGGTTTCGGCGCGTTTGAACTCACGCTTCGCCGCCTCGATCTGCACGGCGGCCTGGTCGATGTCC
Organism: Steroidobacteraceae bacterium; assembly: GCA_035552975.1. Taxonomy (GTDB): domain Bacteria; phylum Pseudomonadota; class Gammaproteobacteria; order Steroidobacterales; family Steroidobacteraceae; genus 13-2-20CM-66-19. The sequence goes on along the minus strand of DATNEN010000213.1, from coordinate 8,244 downwards.
TCCTGGTCCTTCAGCTGCTGGCGCCGATCCTCGATGTCCTGGCGCCCGAGCTCGACATTCAGACTGTCGAGCGTCGCCTGTTCCTGGTGGTACTCGTTGACGAGCGCGGGGCTGTCGAGCGTGCCGAGCACCTGGCCCTTGGCCACCCGGTCGCCGGCGCGGGAGACGAACGTCACAGTGCCGTTGGCGACCGCGTACAAAGTAGGGCTGTTGGCGGCGACGACGGTGCCTTCCGCCGCGACATCCCGGACGAACATGCCGCGGGTGACCTCGGCAATCCTCACCCTGTCGCGCGGGATACCGACCCCGGAGGTCATCCATGCCCGTACCGCCAGAATCGCTGCGATGAGTGCGAGGGCGGCTGCCCCGATGAGGATGATCCGCTTTCGGTTGGCTCCCTGTGGCGCGATCTCGACGTCGGTCGCAGACGTGCCCCGGATCGAGCGCGGCGCAGACGACGCTGCTTCGTCAGCGAGGGTTTCGCCCCCTTGTTCGTTCGTCGGCTGAAGCATGCGCGCGTTCACCCCTCCCCGAACCGCGGTCACGCAGGAATGGACCTCGCGCGACACGGTGCGGTTCCCTCCACTATCTACTCCGAAGGCTGCACTGCGTTACCTCAGATGCGCTCAAACGAGGTTTGGTCGCGTTGGACGGTGCGGGCAAACCATCGCGCGGACGAATCTCTTTCCGAATCAACCATTTGAATCCCTTCAGGCCGCTCCCCCGCGAAGTCTCTAGAATGCGCTCTCCCCCGGCCCGGACACCCCGACTCGCGTGATCATCCATCTCATCGACGGCACCTACGAGCTGTTTCGCCATTTCTATGGCCTGCGCCGATTCAACAAGGGACAGGACAAGCCCTACGCAGCCGTCGCCGGAGTGCTCGGCACCGTCCTGCAGATGCTCGAGGAGGGCGCCACGCACCTGGGTGTGGCGACCGATCATGTCATCGAGTCTTTTCGTAACGAGCTTTGGGCCGGGTACAAGACCGGCGACGGAATCGATCCGGCGCTGTGGGCACAGTTTCATCCGCTGGAGGACGCCCTGGCGGCGATGGGTGTCGCCGTCTGGCCCATGATCGAGCTCGAGGCCGATGACGGTTTGGCGTCCGCCGCCTGGTTGGCTTCCAGGGACGAGCGCGCTCAGAAGGTGTGCATCTGGACGCCGGACAAAGACCTCGCGCAGTGCATTCAGGCAGACCGCATCGTGCAGGTCGACCGTAAGAGCAAGGCGATCCGCGACGCCGCCGGCGTGCGTGCAAAGTTCGGAGTCGATCCCGAGTTGATTCCGGACTACCTCGCGCTGGTCGGTGACAGCGCGGACGGCTATCCGGGCATCGCCGGCATCGGCCCGAAGGGTGCCGCCAGCCTGCTGACACGCTACGGCCGGATCGAGGACTTTCCTGCCGAGGTGCTCGGGGAGCGCCGCGAGCTCGCTCTGCTGTTCAAGAAGCTCGCGACCTTGCGGACCGATGCCCCACTGTTTACGACTCTCGATGAGTTGCAGTGGCGTGGACCGACGCGTGGGTTCACCGCCTGGTCAGAGCGCTTCGGTAGCGCGCGCCTGAACGTGCGTGCAGTCGAGCTGTCGGCGCGGTAAAACACTCGGATATGCTAGGCCTGCGGAGAAGGGGCCATGACGCACCGCAACGGCTATCGATTTATCGATATCGAGAAGGGTCGGTTCGCGCAGACGGATCGAACGGAACTGAAGCGGTTCTTTGACCAGTTGCGCGAGGACGGCACCCAGGGGCTGGTCGTTCACTTCCACGGAGGCCTCGTCGGCCGGGAAGCGGCACACCAGAGCGCTGCCCGCTTCGGACGCGCCTATGCCGCAGAGGGCGTGCAGTCCCTGTTCTTCGTCTGGAATACCGATCTGGGCACGACGCTGCGCAAGAATCTGCCCGCCATAGCGAGCGAGGCTGTGTTCTGGACCATTGTGTCCCGGGTTCGCTCTGTGGTGCTCTGGGCAGCGACCGACATACCCACGGCAGTGGCCGGTGAGCGGCGCGGTGGGGCCCCCCGGCCGCCCCGTTTTCCCCCCAATGAGACCGCAGCGAGCCTGCGGAAGAAGGCCTCTCAGCCCGCCCCCGACATTGAGCCGCGCGATCTGACGCCACAACAGGAGGCTGTGGCGTACGAGGCGTTGGAGGCGGATGGCTCGCTTCAAAGGCGTTTCGCGGAGCTGGCGCCCAGATCCGGCGGGCGCGCGCGCGGAGCGAGGTCCGTCACTCACAAGCGCACTCTGATGTCGCCGGAAGTTCTCTCCGAGGCTTTCCCACGCAGCACCCGGGGCGCGCGCGCCCTGGTTTTCGCACCCTTCCTCATCAAGCGGGTGATCTCCGCCGCACGCAGGGTCGTGACGCGTTACGTGAAGCGCACGCACCATGGCCTGTACACGACGGTCGTCGAGGAGGTCCTGCGGGCATTCTATGCGGCCAACGTCGGCCGGGCAGTCTGGAACGCGATGAAAAACAACACCGTCGAGGCTTTCCACGGGCCTCCGCGAACCTCCCCGGGAGCGGCGTTCGTGGAGGAGCTGCTCGGCTGGTGGACGCCGGAGAAGACCGTGACGCTGGTCGGCCACAGTGCGGGCTCCATTTTCATCGTCGAGCTGCTGCAGCGGCTCGCGGCCGCCCAAAAACAGTTCCAGGCGAGTTGCGTTCTGTTGGCACCGGCCTGCACGTTCGAGCGGTTTCGACTCGGGCTGCCCGCCGCGCGGCGCTGCCTTGCGGCGCTGCGCGTATTCAATCTCTCGGATGAGCGGGAGCGCGGCTATTGGGAAGTCCGTTATCTCTACAACGCCTCCCTGTTGTATCTGGTCAGCGGCATTCTCGAGGAGCATGCCGATGAGCCGTTGATCGGGATGCAACGCTATTACAGCGGGCGTAAACCGTACGCGCGGCCGCAGATCGCCTCCGTGTGCGAGTTTCTGCGGCCGGCTTTGAACTGGGCGCCCGCGACCCTTCCTCCGGCACGGCTGTGCGATGCCATGCGTCACGGCGGGTTCGATCTGGACAAGCCAACCCTGGCGAGCCTCGCCAGTATCATCAAGGACGGCATCCGATGAAGGGGCAGAGCCAACCGGACGATCACGCGCTGGTCGTCGGCGTGGCGCAATACGATCCGGAGAGCAACTATCAAAGGCTCAGGGGGCCGCCCTTCGATTGTCGGGATTTTGCACAATGGCTGGTCGATGACGCGGGAGTGCCCGCGAAACAGGTGCACTCGGTCGTGTGGTCCTCGAGTCGGACCGGCCCCTATCCCAACGAAGGCAACATCAAGTCGGCGCTGAGCCGTTTGCTGTATCCGCGGGGCGCGCTCGACCCGCCCGGCGGCCGCCGGCTGTACCTGTTCTCGGCGGGACACTGCGAAGCGAGCGGCACGATCGACGTCGATGTCGTGACCGCCGAAGCACGGCCACCGGGTGTCATCGCCTCCTTTCCGATCACCCACGCCGCCTATCTGATCAGAAAGTCGGGCCTGTTTCGCGAGATCGTGTTGTTCGTGGACGGCTGCAGGTCGATCTCCAGCGAGCAGGCTCTCCCGTATGGCCTGAAGCTGCCTCGCGGCCCGTACGACACACAGATCCTGTATGCGTTTGCGTGCGAGCATTCTCGCCTGGCCTATGAAGGGATCTTCGGTGGCCGATACCGAGGCGTTTTCTCGAGGGCCCTGATGCAGGGCTTGCGAGGGCAGGCCGCCGATGGGAAGAAACGCATCACGGGCGAGTCGCTCGAGCTGTTCCTACATGCGCGCGTTACTCGACTGCGCGCGAAGGGACAGGATCAGGTGCCTGAGATCTACTGCCCCAAGCCGTTCACGCTGTTTTAGGAGCAGCGGATGCCAACTGCCAACGAACGAGTCGTTCTTCGCGTGTTCGCCGTCAATCCTGCGACGCAGATCGTGGTGGTCGACCCGCTCGAGGGCGCGCCGGAAAGCGCACGTGGCACCGGAGAACTGTCTCTGGCTCTCGCGCCGGGGCATTACTCGATCGTTCACTGGGTCGGCTCCCGGGAGCCCCGCGAGGAAGGAGTGACTCTCGAGCCGGGCATGGCGGAGCGGACCCTCGAGATCCGCGACGTCCCGCATCCCGATCCTGCCTCCTTCGCTTGGCTCGAGCGATTGAGGACCGCGAGCCACGGCGCCTCGGTTCGGGGGTACCTGTGGCCCCAAAGCGCGGTCCGGGTCTACATCAGTGGCCGGCGGGCATCGCTGGAGAATATCGAGTCGCTTTTGTGGGCCGGCAGCGTGGAGAGCCGCCAGGGTGCACTGGAATACGATCGCATACCCTCCGGGTCGATCGCGACGGCGCTCGCCCGCGTGCCGCCGGATGAGTCCGGCGCTCTGGGGGTTTTCGGGCCGTCCGAGCTCGAATCCTTTCCGATCCTCCTGCGACCCTTGCCGACGCGCTCGCGGCGTTCCCTGGTGGCGCTTCTGGAAATCGATCCGTCGCGTCGTTCCGGGACCAACCGCCTGGATCTGCGCCGCAGCCGATACTCACTCGTGGCGGGCGAGCTGTTCGAGTGGGACGACCCGCAGTTGAGTCTGGACAGATCGCTGATCGAGCGCCTGGCGCGTCCGGGTGGGATCTCCGAGGCGACGCTCGATCGGGTTGTGGAGGGCCGCGTGTGCAATGAGCTGGCACTCGTGGCCGCCGTGCTGCTGTATGCCCGAGGGGAGGGCTCGCTCGACGGCCCCCTCGTCGAGGCAGCGATCGAGAAGAGGGAGATGGCGTCGCCCGGCTTCACAAGCCTTCCGGACGTCGAGATGCTCTCCTCCTGGCTGCGCATCGGTGCACACGACAGCGACAGTGTGCGCCTGCAGCTGCCCGTGTTATCCGAGACCTGGCGCCTGTTGTCGCGGCAACCCCTCGCGTGGTGGCTCGACAGAGAAGTGCGCGCAGACGCTGCAGCGCTGCGGGCTACCGGCTGGGCATCCACTGCCGGCGATTACTTCTCCTGGAGCGAGCCCAGGGACGTGTTTGGGGTACCCGTGCAGGGCGGCACCGTCGAGCTGGGCCGGGGCCTGCGGGCCGCGAGCGAGTCCCTGGTGGCCATCGCGAACAAGGTTTCGCTCGCTGTCGAGCGAGCGACCGACAGTATGGAGCTGAGCGAGGAGCTGGACTGGGGGAGCCGCACCTCGCTGCAACGTCGGATCATGAACTACCTGATGGCACCCTTTCCCGAGGATTACTTCGAGCAAAGCGCAGTACCCATGGAGGACCTCGCGCTGCACCTCGGAGTACCGCTGCCCCTGGTGGCGGTGGAGGTCAGCAAGCTTCAGGGCGGCGGGACCCATTCAAGTGAGCCCCCGCGACGTAAACCCAGCCCGGCGGCGGCTGTCGAAGTACGCGAGCACGAGGAAGCGTATACCTACGCCTGAAGCTCGCCCCAACACGGAGTCCCCATGCCAGAGATTTTGAAAGACCGTGTCGCCCTGGTGACAGGCGGCTCCCGCGGAATCGGTCGCGCCATCTCACTTGCTCTCGCCACGGAAGGCGCAGCCATCGCCGTCAACTACAGGAAACGCGAAAACGAGGCGGCAGATGTCGTTGCCGAGATCGAGCGGGCCGGCGGCCGCGCGATCGCAGTACGCGCCGACGTCTCCATCAACGACGAGGTTCAGGCGATGATTGCCGAGGTCAACTCCCGCCTGGGCGCGATCGACGTGCTCGTCAACAACGCAGGCATGGCGAGTATCGTCGACATCGACGCGATCACCGAGGCGCAATTCGACCGCATGCTGGCGGTCAACCTGAAGTCTGCATTTCTGTGCACGCAGGCGGTGCTGCGCGGAATGCGCCAGCGGCGCTGGGGCCGAATCATCAACATGTCCTCTCTGGCCGCGCGTGGTGCGGGCATCGTCGGCGTTCACTACAACGCCTCCAAGGCGGGCCTGGAAGGCCTGACACGAGGCTATGCGGCACGGCTTGCGCCCGATGGGATTACCGTCAACGCGGTCGCCCCGGGTCCCGTCGACACGGAAATGGCCGAGCCCCTGAAAGCGGCCAATGTGGCGGCGCGGATACCGCTGGGGCGCTTCGCGGAACCGGAGGAGGTGGCGCAGGTCGTCATGCTGCTGGTTCGCGACGGATACCTCACGGGCCAGACGATTCCCGTCAACGGCGGGCTGAGCTTCATCTGATCCCCTTTGGGCGCCGCTTCGCTGCTCGCCGATTCCTCCGGAATTGCTATCATTCGCCGTTCGCGCGGGGGGTATCCGGTCGGCGGCAGCTGCTTACCTATGTAATTCAATAGGTTAGGGCAGCGCGGGCGATCCCGGGGGCACCGCGCTCGAGCGCCGCGCCACGATTCACGAGCCCATCCAATGCTGCAAGGTATCCGCGACATCCTGGAGTCACAGAAGTGGCTCACCTACATCGTACTGGGAGCGCTGGCGGTCATCTTCGCCGCCTGGGGCGCCTACGGGATCGTCAACCTGAGCTTCGGCGCGCCTGACTATGCCGCCAAGGCGGACGGCGCAGAAATCAGCGTGGAGACGGCGCGGCAGGCGTGGACGCGCCAGCAGAGCCAGTTGCAACAGCGCTTCGGCGGCGACATCCCTGCGCAGGAGAAGGCGGTATTCCAGGATCAGATGCTCGAGCAGATGGTGCGCGACCTGCTCCTGTCGCAGCGCTCGCACGACCTGGGGTACCGGGTCAGCGAGGCGGACATCATCAAGGCGATCCACGGCATCCCCGCATTCCAGATCGCCGGCCAGTATTCCCCGGAGGCCGCGAAATTCGCGCTGCAGCAGGCGGGGATCTCCATCGACACGTTCGAAGCGCAGATGCGCGAGTCCCTGCAGCGCGAGCAGCTCGAGGACGCGATCGCGATCTCCGACTTCGTCACCACGCCGGAGGTGCAGCGGATGCGCGCGCTCGAGGACGAGCAGCGCGAGGTGCGTTACGCCTTGCTGCCGGCGGACAAGTTCGCGGCCGTTGCGAAGATCGACGACGCCACCGTCGAGGCTTACTACAAGGCGCACACCAAGGACTTCATGACGCCCGAGATGGCTCACCTGCAGTACGGCGAGCTGCGCCTGGAGCAGGTGGCGGCGCAGATGACCATCAGCGATGAGGATCTGAAAGCCGACTACGAGAAGAACAAGAGCAAGTACGTCAATCCCGAGCAGCGCCGCGCGCAGCACATCCTGATTGCCGTCACCGATCCGAAAGACGATGCCGCCGCCCTCAAACAGGCGCAGCAGCTGCTCGCGGATGCGAAAGCGGGCAAGGACTTCGGGCAGCTGGCGAAGCAGTACTCCAAGGACACCGGCTCCGCCGATCAGGGCGGCGAGCTCGGCTTCGTCACCAGGGACGCCCTGGAGAAGCCCTTTGCGGATGCGCTGTTCAGCATGATGCCGGGGCAGATCGTCGGCCCGGTGAAGACCCGCTTCGGCTACCACATCATCAAGCTGGAGGAGATCCAGCCGGCGAAGGTCAAGACTTTCCAGGAAGTCCGCCCGGAGCTGGAGGCGGATTTGAAGCGCAATCGCGCCGGCGACCGTTTCGGGGAAATCCAGGAGCAGTTGCAGACCAAGCTGCAGGAGCCGGACGCCAACTTCGATGCGCTCGCGAAGGAATACAAGCTCACGACCGGCGATGTCCCGCAGTTCCTGCGCGGCGCCGGTGGCGGCGCGCTGGCCGGTGTGCAGCCGCTGCAGGACCTGGTGTTCGGCGACTCGCCTGTCGGCATCGGCAAGCTCGGTGGCCCGGTGCTCGCCGGTGAGGATCGGCTGATCATCTTCAAGGTGCTCGACCGCAAGCAGCCGGCTCTCAAGCCGCTGGCGGAAGTTCACGACGGCATCGTCGCCGATCTGCGTAAGCAGGCGGGCACCCAAGCGGCAGTGAAGGCGGCGGATGAAGCGACGGCAAAGCTCGACGCGGGAGCCTCATTCGATACCGTGACCAAGGACCTCGGCGTGACCGCGGAGCCCGCGAAGTACATCAGCCGTACCGAGACCGGGATTCCGGGGCAGATCCTCAGCTCCGTGTTCTCGGCGCCGAAGCCCGCCAACGGCAAGACGGTCTATCGCACTGTCAAACTGACGACCGGCGGCGCGGCCATCTACGCCCTCACCAACATCCGCGCCAAGCCCGGCGATCAGAACGTGCAGGCCGAGAAGGCCTATCGTCAGCAGGCCGCCGCCCGCCTGGGCGAGCAGGCCGTCATGGGTTACATCGACGAAGTCCGGCGTAACGCCAGCGTCAAGAAGAACGTCGCCGCGCTGGATTGATTGC
>DATNEN010000212.1:0-21979 GCA_035552975.1 Steroidobacteraceae bacterium | reverse complement strand
GACCTCCGTGGCGAAGCGCTCATTGATATAAGTGACGATCACGCCCCACGGCGAGGTCACCAGGACCGCCAGGGCACACACCAGCGCGATGATGGCCGGCAGGGAGAGCGTATCGGTGTTGGCAAGGACATGGAGAATAGCAGCGCCCACTGAGGCGATCGCCACACCGATGATGACGAAGAAGCGCCGTCGCCCGATCCGTTGCCCGAGCACGCCCGCGCCGATGTAGCTGAAGAACAGCGCGAAGTAGGCAACGAGCAGCGTAGCGGTGACCTGCAGGCTGCTCAGGTGCAGCGTCTGACTGAGCAGCCCGGTGTGCAAATAGAGAGTGATGATGTTCTGTGTGAGCCAGAAGCCCGTCATCATCAGCAGCACCTGTGCCAGGCTGCGTCCATTGCTTCCGCGCAGCAGCCCGGGATAGGCGACCTGGCCCCGCCGCCTCTTGTCGAGCCAGATCTCCGACTCTGCCACTTCCTGGACGTAGTAGCGTGCCAGGCCGAAAGCGAGCAACGCCCCGATCACGAAGGGAATTCGCCAACCCCAATGCGCATACTGCGAATGGGGGCCCTCGGGCGGCAGCACGGCGAACAGCAGCAGCGCGAGCAGGTTGATGCTCAGATAGGCGCCGCAGAACGCCGCGATGATCAGCCCGCCGACGAACCCGCGCTCGTGCTTTTTCGAGTACTCGATCGCCAGCGGCATCGCGCCGGTATAACCGCCTCCGAGGAAAATGCCGTCGATGAAGCGCAGCAGCACCAGCAGCCAGTAGGAAGCGATGCCGAGAGTTTCGTACCCGGGCAGCAAGGCGATCGCGAGCGTCACCACGCCGAACCCGGCTACGGAGTAGATCGAGGCCGCGCGCCTCCCCACGCGGTCAGCTACCAGCCCGAACAGCAGACCGCCGATGGGCCGCCCCAACAGCGTGGTGATGAATACCAGAGAGGACAGAATGGCCTGCTCGCCGGCGGAGGCCTCCGGTGGGCGGAAATAAGCCAGCACCGGCGCCAGCACGACCACCGGCAGGTAGATATCGAACATGTCGATGAACTCGGAGGCAAACGCACCGCGGATGGCGTTGCGCTTCCTGGCGGCATGCTCGACAAGGCCCGCGTCCTCGAGAGCCGCTGTCGCCACGCTGCGCGTCGTTGCCCCGGCCATCAGCAGCGCCTGCGGCCGGCGATCACTTGGGAATATCCTTGCCGCCGAACAGCAGCGCGGTGTCGGTCGCGTCCTGCTGCCCATAGGTGCGGAATTTCTCCAGCACCCGTCGCATCTCCGCCTCGTCGAGCATCTTCACGTTCCCCAGCGCGAGTGCGGCCCAGTACTGGGCAGCGAGATTCTCGACCTCACCGGCCAGCGCCAGCGCGGCGCGTGGATCCGCACCCAGAGCGATGACGCCGTGGTTGGCCAGCAAACACGCTTTGCGTCCCTCGATCGCTGCCACCGCGGCGCTGGAGAGCTCCTGTGTGCCGAAGGTGTGGTAGGGGGCACAGCGGATGTCGATGCCGCCTGCCATGGCGACCATGTAGTGAAACGCCGGTATTCCGCGCCCGGTACACGCAAGCGCAGTTGCGTGTCTGGAATGCGTGTGCACGATCGCACCTGCATCGCTGCGTGCAAGGTAGATGTCACGATGGAAACGCCACTCGCTGGAGGGGCGCCGCCGCCCGAACCAGCGGCCCTCGACGTGTACCAGGGGAATGTCCTCCGGCTCGAGAGTCTCGTAGGGCATCCCCGTCGGACTGATGAAGAAGCTGACGGAGTCGCGACGCACGCTGGCGTTGCCGGAGGTACCCTCGGTCAGACGCGGCAACCCGCGGCAGGTGAGGATCAGCGACTCCCGGCGCGCTGCGTCGTCGCGGCTACTCATGCGGCTTTCTGCCGCTCCGGATACAACCGCTGCAGACCGTCTCGGCTTGCAGGGCAGACACCGCGCTCGGTGATCAATGCCGTCACGAGGCGAGAAGGTGTCACATCGAAGGCGAGATTGAGCGCGGGGCTTGCCTCCGGTATCACGCGCACGGTCTCGACGCCCCCACCGGCCGTCCGGCCCGTGATGTGAGTGAGCTCGGCCGCGGCGCGCTCCTCGATCACGATCGAGTCGCCGTCCTCCAGCGACCAATCGATCGTGCTGACCGGCAGGGCAGCGTAGAACGGGACCCCGTTGTCGCGCGCCGCGAGAGCCTTCAGGTACGTGCCGACCTTGTTACAGACGTCGCCGCAGGCAGTGGTCCGGTCGCTGCCGACGATCACCATGTCGACCCTGCCGCGCTGCATGAGAAGGCCGCCGAGATTGTCGGCGATCACCGTGTGGGGCACGCCGTGACTGGCTAGCTCGAAGGCCGTGAGCGCTGCCCCCTGGTTGCGCGGGCGAGTCTCGTCCACCCACACATGCACCGGGATTCCGGCGTCGTGCGCCATGTAAACCGGTGCGAGGGCAGTACCCCAATCCACGCACGCGAGCCATCCCGCGTTGCAGTGAGTGAGTATGTTCACCGGTCCGCTCCGCACGGGAGCGAGCTTGCGGATGATCTCCAGGCCGTGCGCACCGATAGCGCGGCATTGCTCGACATCGGCGTCGCAGATCGAGGCCGCCTCCCGGAACGCGACTTCCGCGCGCTCGCTCGGTGCGAGGTCCGCAACAGCGTTGTGCATTCGCGCTAGCGCCCAGGCGAGATTGACAGCAGTCGGACGAGTCTCGCCCAGAGTCTGGATGGCCGCATCGAGAGCCGAGTCTGAGGGGTCAGCGCGCAGCGCAAGAGCCAGGCCGTAGGCGGCGGTCGCACCGATCAAGGGAGCGCCACGGACCACCATGGTCCGGATTGCACGTGCGGCATCCGCCAGGCTATGCAGATCCACCGTCGTGAATTCGAAGGGCAGACGGGTCTGGTCGATGACGCGGATCGCTCCCGCGGAAGTCGGCCAGAGGGTGCGGTAATGGGTGCCGGAGATGTTCATCGAGCGAGGCCACGCCGGAGGCCTTGAGCCGGAGGAAGAGCCCGGTTTACCCCGGGCTGTTCGGCACTGTCAATGACTCGGCCGCAGAAGACCCGGCCCTCCGGCCTCGCCCATACGGGCCGCCCTTCGGGCGTTAGCCCACTTCGTGGGCCTCATTTGGCGACCGTGATGCCGCCCTCGGGCGCGTTCCGGTTGTTCTCCTCGCAGACGTATTCCTGCGGGCGCACATCGGGACGCCAGTCGTACACCCGGCGATAGCTGTAAGGATGCTCGAGGGTCACCGGATCCTCGACCGTCATGATCATCTCGAGCTTCGCCCCGCCATCGATCTTGCGGAAGTGCTCGATCGTGTGCTCCTGGTCGGAGTGGACACCGCCCTCGTCATCGATGAAGGTCCGGTCGTTCAGTCCGGTCGTGTCCACCACCAGGGTGTCCCCTTCCCAGTGGCCCCTGGAGTCCCCGAGGAAGGTGTGCTTCAGGTTCTTCGGGTGAGGCGAGTTCAGATAGATCCGGCGCACGTTGTGGGCCACCTCGTGCAGGAACGTGATGCGGCCCGGGGTCTGCACGATCTCGATGGGATAGGGGCTCTCCATCAGGCGCGGCATCCCGTGCGGGAAGCACTGGGTGGAGGCATCCGCCTCGGGCGTGCCGGCATTCTTCGCGCGGATGCGCCGCTCGAGGATCTTCATGTACTGGGGCTTCATCGGGGCCGGAATCCCGGGCGCCGGACCGAGCATGTACTCGTAACCCTCCAGCCACCACACGCCCTCGAAGTTCTTCGGGTCGGGATTGGGCGGCGCAGAGCCCGGAGGAGCCGGCCTGGAGCCGCGCAGCGGCGGCGTCAGCTTCAGGGTCGGATCTCCGCTGTTGAAGAGCGTCGTGGGGCGCCACGGCTGTTCGGCTGCGCCGGGCCGCGCGCCTGCCGGTGCGCCATTCGGTGCGGCTTTGGGCGGCGCGGCATTGGATGCGGGATTAGGGGAGTCGGCCGCCCGGGCAGACGGTCCAGCCATGGCGACTGCGAGGGCAAGGCACGCCCCCGCCCCCAGGACGGCGCGCGCCCTGCCCTTGGAAACCACACCTCTGAACATGAACCCCCCCGGGATCCTCGAGATTACTTGCACAGGTCCGTCACACAGATCGAGGCGAGCGTACGACCCTCTGCCGGCACGGGCAAGCCGCGCTGAGTCATGAGTTTTCGCAGCAGGGCGGAAGTCTCCGGGTGCGCAATCGCCGATTGCACCCCGACCCGCACCAGGCCGTCCGCATAGTCGATGGCCTGGAAGGTCAGACCCGCGAGTGAGTGAATGCTGTCGCGGCTTCCGATGTCGCGCAGGGACAAGTTTGCGCCGTGATCGACCAGCAGCTGTACGACGTCGTTGCGCCCCTTGTGAGCGGCGCCCATGAGCGCGGTGCGCCCGTCGAGCGTGTCCTGCGCGTTGACGTCGGCGCCTGAGTCGAGCAGGAATTTCACCGTGTCATAGGTTTCCTGCGGCGACCATTCGTACGTCACGCCCTCGACCCAGCCGATTCCGCTGGCGACCATCAGCGGCGTCACCTTGTGATCCGTCGTGAGTTTCGGGTCGGCTCCGTACTGCAGCAGCAGCTTCATCAACACCAGATCGCCGGATTGCGCGGCACGCAGAAACGGCGTCGCACCCTCCTCCTCCAGCCACTGGTGCGTGAACACCGTGCGCGTCTCGGTATCGGAGTGCATCCGCGCGTTCGTGTTGGCCTTGGCGGCCAGCAAGCGCTTGATGAAGTCCAGGTGGTCCATATCCGGCTTGCGCGTCGGATAGTCGCCACCTTCGATGTTGCGGTTGTCGGTCGCGATGTACAGCGGCGTCCAGCCGCCGTCGTTGGCAATGTTGGGATCGGCGCCGTGCTCCAGCAGATACACGCCGATCTGGTAGAAGCGATTCTGCGTGGCATCCAGCAGCGCGGTCCATCCGTAGGTGCTCGTCTCGTTCACATTGGCGCCGGCTTTCAGCAGCGCCTTCACCGTTGCCAGGTCTCCCTGGCGGGTCGCAAAGATGAGCGGCGTGAGGCCGCCGAACTTCTCCGGACCACGCTGGTTCCACTTGGCGGTCGTCGGAAAGCGATCGATGGCTTTCTTGGCCTCCGCGATCTCCTTCTCCAGGCGCGCCCCTTCAACCGCCTGCTCCTGCGGCGTTTCCTTCTTCTCACCCGGTGGCGCAGTGTCACCCTCTTCCTTGACGGCCTTACCGCGCAGTCCGGTACCGTTGACGAACTCTTCGATGCGCTCGCGGCTGGGGGGCGCGACGTAGGGCTTGCGACCGGGCTGTACGCTCGCCGAGCGCGCGTTGACATCGGCGCCCTTGGAAATCAGGAAATTGACGGCTTCGGTGTTCGAATTCGCCGACGCCCACATCAGGGCCGTCGTGCCGCGCAGCTTCTCGCGCTGATCGACCTTCGCGCCGTGCGCGACCAACTCCTTCATCACCGGGACGTTACCCGTCCGGGCGCCCATCATCAGAGGCGTCTCGCCGTTGGCGAGCACCTGGTTGGCATCAGCGCCGGCGTCGAGGAGCATTTTCACGACCGCCGGGTTGCCCTCCTCGCAGGCCAGGGAAAGCGGCGTGATGCCAGTGTCAGTCAGCGCGCTCGGGTTGGCACCGGCGGCCAGCAGCGCCTTGGTAGCGACCGCATCGCCGTGATGGGCCGCCCAGTGCAAGGCGGTGGAGCCATCGGGCTGAGGCGTATTCACGTTGGCACCGGAGGCGATCAGCTTCGTGAGCTGCACCGAATCCGAGTGCATCGCCGCATCCGCGACACTGCCTCCCGCCGCCGCCCACGCCCCCTGGCAGAGAGTACACAGCAGAATCGGAGCTAATCGTTTGATCCACACGGACATACCACCCGAATCGTAGTCGGCGACCCCCATCCCTGCGCGCCTCCCAGTGCTATTTTTGCGCCTCACGGTGAGTACGGTCCAGTGCGCGAACAACCCGTGCCTCAAGCTCACGCTCCTCTGCGACAATAGTTCGCTTAACTTAAGGGTTCTTGCTCAGGCGGCGGAAATACTCCGCGACCGCCGTCTGATAGCCGGCCGGCATGGGGGCGGGATTGTCGCTCCTCACCTGCCCGGGCTGGCTCTCTGCGGGCTCGTGCCGCAACTGCAGCTCCAGTCGATCCACGCCGCTCAACACGCGTGCATACAGCTCATCGAGCATCGCGGGATTTCCCGGAAAGCGCCGCGGATCGAGCCTCTGCATCGAGCGCACCAGATCGTCCACCTGGCTGCGTGCCGCCGGGTCGTCGGCGACCGACTTCTGCAGCCGGGTGAGCTCCTTCATCCCTTCCTGATAGACGCGCCGGCTCTCGGGCGTGGAGACGATAGTGGTCGGGTCGATCCGGACCGAGCCGGCCGCACCAGGCAGGCGACCTTGGCCCGGATCCACACCGGTATTCCAGGCGCCGTCCACAGGTCCACCGCGGTAGGCCCCGCCTACTGCTCCGCCAACCGGCCCCGCGAGTCGACCGTCGACCCCGCGTTGCCCGCCGACATCACCCACTCGGCCGCCGAGCTGGGGGCCCCCAAGGGCACCGTTACGGCCATTGGCCGCGTCACCGCCTCGGCCGTTGTTGCCGTCCTGGCCGGGGTTGCGATTTGCGCCATCGCCCGCGCCTCGCTGCGCGCTGCCACGCATGCTGTCATCGAGGGCCGCCAGCCGGCTGCGCAAGCGCTCGACCGAGTCCAACGCGTCATCGGAGGGTGAGCGGCCGTCGGCCATCGCCGTGCGGGCCTGACCGAGCTGATCCTGCAGGTGCTTCAGATCCGAGGCGATCTGATCTTCCGCATCGTCGTTGAGGGGCGCGTAGCCACGGCGCAGCATGTCGGCGCTGCGCTGCAAGTGAGTCTCCGTGTCGGCCGACTCCAGATCGCCCAGCGCATCGCGCAGCTTCGCGGCGGCGTCGTGATTACGCTCCTGCGCCTGACTCTGTGCAGTGCGCATGTCGCGGGTGAGGCGTGCCAGCTCGTCCGCAAGGCGCTGGCGGTCATCGATCAGCTGCTGCACGTTGTTGCTGTTCTGAGGATCGCGGAGGCTGCGGCCGCTGCGCAGCGCACCCATCCGGCCGCTCTGCTCGCGTTGCT
This sequence comes from Steroidobacteraceae bacterium, assembly GCA_035552975.1. Taxonomy (GTDB): domain Bacteria; phylum Pseudomonadota; class Gammaproteobacteria; order Steroidobacterales; family Steroidobacteraceae; genus 13-2-20CM-66-19. The sequence goes on along the minus strand of DATNEN010000212.1, from coordinate 14,907 downwards.
CGTCGGCGAGCCGGCCGGCCTGGCCGTTCAGAGAATCCAGTTGATGGGAGATGTCCTGCTGCTGCACACCGGCGAGCAGGTTCATCGCCTCGCGCAGTTGGTCGGCGGCGCGGCGCGCGGCCACGCTGTTGTGCTCGTCCACCGCGCGACGCATCTCGTCCTCGGCCTGGCGCAGTCGGCTCAACGCCTGGCGGGCGCTCGCGGCCATCGAGTCGCCACCGGAATCGCCGCTGTGCCCAGCGGCCGACCCCTGACTGCCCTGGCTCCCCTGTTGGCGGCCGCTGCGCGAGGAGTCGCGGCCTTGCTGGCCACTCTGCGACGAGCTGCTTCCCTGTTGGCCGCTGTTGCGCGCCAGCTGCTCGATCTGTTGCTGCAGCTCATCGGCCTTGCGGCGGAGCATCTCCTGCTGCCAGCGCTCCTCGGCCGACTGTTCGGCGTTGGCGTTGCGCTGCGCGGCAAGCTCGCTCTGCCGGCGCGCCAGCTCATCCAGCTTGCGCAGCGCGTCCTCGATCTCCGAGCCGCGCTGGCTGGTGTTGAACGGGGTCTGCGCGGCCTCGTACTGATTCTTCTGGGTGTCGAGCTCCAGGTCGAACAGGCTCGCCAGATCGCGCCCCGCAGAGTTGACCGCGCCGCCGCCGCCCCGGGCACCGAAAGCGACCTGGATCTGCCGGAACGTCGCCTCCGCGCGCAGCAGGTGCTGGAGGGCCTTCTGCTCCTCGGTGACGGCGGCGCTCCACTTCTGGTCGGTGAGCTGCTGGGCCGCGGGGCCCATGGCGACGGCGGCCGCCTCCATCTCCCGCTGGAAGCTGCCGAACTGCTCGTTGGCGGTCTGCAGGTCGCGCATCCCCAATCGCCCGGCGAGCGAGTACGCCTGGCTGCGCAGTGTGGTCTGAACGTCGGACAGGAACTTTGCCTGCTCGGCGGCCTGTTTCGCCGCGGCGTTCTTCATCCCATCCTGCTTCCAGGTCGCGGCGATGATCTCTTTCTCGCGCTGCGCGATCTGCGCTTGATCGTTGGCTGCGCCACCGCCGCCGCCTGCGCCGCCGGACTGCTGGGATTGCGAGAACTCACGCTCGAACGGATCGACCTGGATGAATGAGATGTCCGTGTGCGCCTCACCGCGCGCATCCTTGGCCGCCGCGTACACACCGACGACATCGCCGGGGATCAGCTTCAGCCCCTCCAGGGCGACGAGGGCGCCCCCCTCGGCCTGCTTCGCACCCGGCTGCTTCAGCAGGTTGATGACCTTCTCAGGACCGCCGTTCACCGAATAGTGCAGCGCGAACTCGCTCAAGCCGAACGGATCCTCGGCCCGCGCGCCCAGCGTCACCTCCTCGATCGGACTTGCGCGGTAGTCGCGCTCCGGTCTCAGCAACGCCACTTCGGGGGGCTTCACCGGACCTGCTTCGATGAAATAGTCGTCCGAGATGCGCACCATCTGGCTGCGCTCCCGCGTGGTGACGTGATACGCGCCGTCCTTCTCCAGCTTGATCACACCGCGATAATGCGTTCCGCCTGCCGCGGTGAGCGCGATCTGCCGTCCGTCATCCAACGTCAGCATTCCGACATCCATCGGCCTGTCGGTGATGACCTCCAGGTGCGCCTCGGTTCCTTCCACTGCCCGCAGATCCCCGCCGTGCTCCTCCACGGTGTCGGCGAGCTTGGTCCAGTCCGGGTGGTGATAGGTCACGCGAATCTGCTTGACGGTTGGAATGTCGGCGACGCGCAGATGGAAGTGCGGCGACTCGACCGCGCCCGCCGCGACGAAGTACTCCACATCCTCCGGGACGCCGGCGAACAGGAACTGGAAGCCCGGTCCCGCGGGCCGCGGCTGCATGGTCGTCTCTTCCCACTTCGTACTGCCCTGATAGCGCACGTGGATCGTGAGGTCACCGCGCTGAAAGCCCTGCAACTGCGCGGTCACCAGTTGATCGGCGTGACGCCGGATCGTGGCGTCGCCCGGACTGACGTGCACGTCATACAAAGGAGCGCGCGGCCCCGTCCACAAGGCCGCCGCCCCGTATCCCAGGTAACCGGGACCGGACCGGATCAGCCATACCAGCGCCCCGAGCGAGACGACTCCGATAGCAAACAGCGCCAGCAGTGCCGCATCGGGAGCGGCGGCCTTGAAGTCGGTATTGCGAGCGACCCGCAACGTATCCGCCGCCAGCAGCTCCAGGAACGGATCCCTTGTCTGCCCGTCACGCTCGGCAAAGGTCACCAGGCGCTGCTGGAACTGCGGAAACTCCCGCTCCGCGCGGCGCGTCCACCACCTCTGCCCCAGGCGCCACAGCGGGATCGCCAACCCAAACACGGTGCCCAGCGTCAGCGCCAGCAGCAGCACCGCCCGCGCGCTCCACAGGCTCGCCCTCGAGAAGGCGAAGCGATTGATGATGATCGTCAGGAGAAGCGTCGCGATGAGCGCGACCGCCAGCACGATCGCGCTGCCACGCGCAAATGCCGCCAGCTGGAAGCGACGTCGCAGCCGGCTCACATAGGAACGGAGTTCCTCGATTGCGCTCATGGCTCGTCCCGAAGAGTACCCAGATACCCACTGCCGACCAGGGATTCGGCCAGTGCGAGGACCAGCAACAGGGAAATAGCGTACCACCAGAGGCCGCTCTGCAGCGTGCCGGATGGCGCCACGGTACGGCCACCCGCAGGGGTTGCCCCAGCTGCAGGCGCAACCGCCGGCGCCTGGGCTGGCGGACCTTCGGTACTGCCACGCCACAGCGCAAGGACATCCGGCGGAATCGGCGTCAGATCGGACTCCCGCCGGTCGGCGTTGGCGGCGACCAGATCGTGGCGGCCATTGGCAAGGCGCACCTCGTAGTACCCCGTGCGCGAGAGCGGATATGTCTGCTCGGACGTGGACTGCTGCAGGGACAAGCCCCGTCTTCCGGACGGATCGATCACCTCCACGCCGACTGCGGCGGCCTCCCGCTGCGTGCGCAGCTGCAACAGCTCATCGACACGGCGCGAGCTGTTGCCGACCTCGCCGCCGAACAGGTAGCGCACGGCCCGCTCCACGAAGGCGACGAACACAGGGTGCAGCGGCAAATCGTTCGTCAGATTGTCGAACCCCGAGGTGAACAGCACGACGCGCCCCTCGCCCACGGGTTTCTCCAGCAGCAGCGGCGTTCGGTCCTGCAGTCTCACGCCAACCCGCGCACCGCGCTCATCGACGGTCGCTGCATAGAAGAACCGTACGCCCTCCCATTCCTCCGGCGAGCCGGCCGGTGGGTACGCGGCGTCGGCATCGCCGACGGCGGCGTAGCGCTCCGGCTCGCGCGAGTAGTTACGTAACGAGAGTATGTTGCCGCCGAACAGCGGAATCTGCTTCTGCTGCGCGGCGGTGGTGCCGAGCGCCACCAGGACGCTGCCGCCCCGGCGAACGTACTGCAGGAGCTGGCCTGCAAAGGCCGCCGGCAGGGACGCGACATCCGAGATCACCACGAACGAATACTGAGTGGGATCGGCATCGGCGAGCCGATCCACCGTTACCTTGTCCAGCGCCACCGAGCTTTGCGCGGCGGCTGTCAGCGCATCCCCGAAGTACAGCACCGAGCGGGTGTCGGCGGGCTGGTACACGAACAGGCCACGCTTGCGGTCCGATCTCTCGATGACGAACAGGTACTCATCGTCCGCAGCAAGCGAATCGGCGCTGTCGATTCTCACGCCGCCGCGCGACAGGCCGTACGGCAGATCCAGTGAGTTGAGCTCAACCATGGCCCGCCCCGAGGCCGGAACGTCGACCTTCTGAGTGCTCACTGTCTTGCCGTTCACGAGGAACGACACGGTGCGGGTTGCAGCCGGCGTGCCGTATCCGGCGACGACCGCCTGTATGCGCACCGTGCGCGGATCCCAGACCTGCCGGGGCGCAGCGACACTCTCGACGGCCCAGTTCGGTGCGGCGGCGACGGCCACGTCATGAAGCTCCACGGCGACGCTTCCGGGCAGCGCCATCTCCGCAAAGCTCGGCGGCATGGAGGTTTTCTGCAGGTCGCTGAACAGGTGCATCTCCACCGGCACGTGCTCGTTGTCGGCGATGGACCTGACGACGGTTGCCAGCGTGCCGAAGCTGGCACGCGAGTCTCCCGGCTGAATGCTCTCTACGGCGTCACGCAAGGCACGCGCATCCTGCGTGGGTTGCGTCAACACGTGCACCTGCGACCCCAGAGCGAGCACCTGTGCACGATCCCCAGAACGCCTGTGTGCGAGCACATCCAGGGCCTGCTGCTTGGCGTCCTCCAACCGCATTCCCGCGCGCATGCTGAAGGAGTCATCGACGACCACCAGCATCAGCTTCTCCGGTGCGATCCCGGCGATCGAGCGGCTCACGTACGGCTCGGCGAATGCCAGCGCCAGGAACAACAGCACCGCCAGCCGCAGCGCCAGCAGCAGCCAATACCGCAACCGGCGCCTCTGGACGGCGACCTGCGGCTGCCGCTCGAAGAACATCAGCGAGCTGAAAGGCAGCGGTGTGCTGGTATTGCGCCGTAACAGGTGCAGGTAGAGCGGCACACCCACCGCCAGGGCACCGAACAGGAATGCGGGCGCCAGAAAGCCCACCTCAGAACCTCCTGCTCTGCCGGATGGTCAGATACTCGCGCAGCGCACCGTCCAGGGGACGATCCGTCACGAGCAACTGATAGCTCATGCCGGCGCGCTGCGCACCGTCGCGCAGCGCCTGGATGTGCGCGGCAATCTTCGGCTGGTACTCGCGCGCGACGTAGTCCGCGTTCACCTCGATTCTGATGTCGGTCTCCAGGTCAACGAGCACGGAAGCGCCGCCCAGATCAGGTTGGATCTCGCGCGGGTCGAGGATGTGGAACAGGACGATCTCGTTGCCATGGAAGCGCAACGGCTCGATCGCACGAATGATCGTCTCGGGCGCCGCATAGAAGTCGGAGAAGATCACCACGATCCCACGGCGCCTGAGGAACGCCTGCAGGTGCTGCATCGGCGCATCGAAGCTGGTGCGGGCGCGCGGCTCGGCCAGCTCCAGACCCGCAAACAGCCGCTGCAGCTGACCCTGACGCGTCGAAGGACGCACGTAGTCGCGCACCTCATCGTCGAAGACCAGCAGCCCGGCGGCATCGCGTTGGGCGCGGATCGCCAGGTAGCACAGCGCCGCGGCCAGATACCGGGCGTAGCTCATCTTGGCGACGGCGTGCGAGCTGAAGTTCATCGAGTTGCTGGCATCCAGCAGCAACGTGAGCAGGCTGTTGGTCTCCCCGCGGTAGCGCTTGAGATACATCCGCTCCGTACGCGCAAACACGTTCCAGTCTACGTGCCGCAAGTCGTCTCCCGGGGTATAGGCGCGGTACTCGGCAAATTCCTGGCTGAACCCCAGGTCGGGCGAGCGGTGCAGGCCGGCGACGAAGCCATCGACCACCGTCTTGGCGATGAGGTCGAGCCCCGAGATCGCCGCCAGCACTGCCGGGTCCAGGAAGCGCGACATCCTCAACCCCTGGGAGGCGGAAGCTTCGCGAGCAGCTGCCGCAGGATCTCATCGGCATCGATGCGATCGGACTCGGCGTGGAAGTTCACCAGGATGCGGTGCCGGAGCACCGGCACCGCCAGCGCGGCGATGTCCTCGTAGCTCACGTGATAGCGGTGCTGTGAGAGCGCGCGGGCTTTTGCCGCCAGTACCATGAACTGCGCCGCACGCACGCTCGCCCCGTAGTTGACGTACTTCCTGACGATCTCCGGAGCGCCGTCGGTCTTGAAGCGGGTCGCGCGCACGATCTGCACGGCGTAGCGGGCGACCGGCTCGGCGACCGGCACCCTGCGCACCAGGTCCTGAAACTCCAGCAGCTCCTGAGCGTTGGTGACCGGAACGACCTCGGGCGTCGTCGCCCCGGTAGTGCGGTCGATGACGCGCACTTCATCGTCCGCGCTCAGATAGTCGAGCACCGTATTGAAGAGGAACCGGTCGAGCTGCGCCTCCGGAAGCGGATAGGTCCCTTCCAGCTCGATCGGGTTCTGCGTGGCGAGCACGAAGAAGGGCTGCGGCAGGGAATAGACGTTGCCGCGCACCGTGCAGGAGCGCTCCTGCATGGCTTCCAGGAGCGCCGATTGCGTTTTCGGCGGTGTGCGGTTGATCTCGTCCGCGAGAATGATGTTGCCGAACAGCGGCCCCTGCACGAACGTCCAGCGCCGATGTCCGCTGGTCGCGTCCTCCTCGATGATGTCAGTACCGGTGATGTCGGCTGGCATCAGATCCGGCGTGAACTGGATGCGGCGAAACTGCAGCCCGAGAGTGGTGGCGATGGTGCGCACCATCAGCGTCTTCGCCGTGCCCGGCAGGCCGGTAATGAGGCAGTGCCCGCCGACGAACAGCGCGATGAGGATCTGCTCCAGGACTTCATCCTGGCCGACGATGACCTTGCGAACCTGCTCGAGGATGCGATCCCGCACGCCGTGGAAGCGCTCCACACGCTGCTGCAGATCGTCGGAATCGACGGGGCGGCCATCGACGTCGGAGACGGGTACGGTGCTCATGCTTGACCTCTAAGGAGCCTTGATCTGTAACAACAGTTTCTGTGCGGGACGGTAGCCGGGAGCGGCTTCGAGCGAGGCCAGCACGGCATCCTCGGCCTTGTCGCGCTGCCCGGCGCCCATGTAAGCCTCCGCGAGATCGTATTGCGCGGAGGCCACATCCAACGGATGCAGCGCCAACACGGAGCGGTACTCGCGAATGGCGCCGTCGTAATTCTTCTGGGCCAGCCACAGCTTGCCCAGGTGGCGGTGCAGATCCTCATCGTAGGCCGGATCGATGTAGTTGATCCGATCGAGCGTCGCGGCCGCCGCCTGCACCTCGCCCTGCTCTTCCTGGATCCGCGCCAGCGTCTTGAGCGTCTCCGGGCGCCGGCCACCCTGCTTCACATAGGCCTGCAGCACCTTGGTTGCCGCCGGTTTGTTCGCGCGCGCGAGGTAGGCCTCCGCCAGGAACTCGTACGCGTTGGCATCGTACACGTAGTCCGGATACAGCTGGATGACGGCATCGCCCTCGCGGATCACCTCGTCGTATTGCTTGGCCTGCGCCAGGTCCGCCAGGTGCGTCAGGTGCTTGCGCCACTCATCGAAGTGACTGACCGTGTCCTTCACGCTGTCGTAGAGCCAGCCCTGGAACTGCTTGTCGAAGTCCTCTGCGCTCAGCCCGAGCACTTGTTGGATGGTGTCGCGCGTGCTGACCCGGCGAGCGAACGAGTGCACCATGTCCAGCAGCTTGTCCGCGCCCCACTTGTTCTGGATGTAGTCGCAGATCCGGCCCGCCTGGAAGTAGGACACGAACACCTGCGTAGGGTACTCCGGCCGCACGAAGCCGCGATCCAGATCTGCGACTGGCAGCAGTTTCTTGTCACGCAGCGCGACGACGATCTCGGGCGTCATCGGATCGCCCCACTCCGGCGAGGACTGCGTCTCCTCGTGCACGGCGAGCCCTTCCGTGAACCAGCGTGGCACTCGATGTTGGGTCGCCGACAGAATGAACACGTGGCTCATCTCGTGGCGCAGAGTGCTGGCCCAGTGGAAATCCCCCGGCTTGCGTCCCGAGGGGCTGTCCATGGCCAGCACGTTGCCGAAGGTCACCCCGAGCGCCCCCAGGCCGGGCATCCCCAAAGTCCTCACCGCGAAGTCCTCGTGATCCGGGTAGACCTCCACCTGCACTGGACCCGACAGCTTCATCTGGTACTTGCGCTCGTAGTCGGCGATGTCGCGCTTGAGCTCCGCGTGGAAGTACGGATAGAGCAGGTCGGATTCCTTGCGGTTCAACTTCAGGACAGTCGTGTCGTCCTTGAGCAGGACGAAGTTCTTGTAGCTGTCCAGCAGGCGCAGGCTGTTGACCGTCGCCTCGTTGCGGTAGCCGTTCTCATAGCACTTCCGCAGCTGCTCGCGTGCTTCGGCGTCTTGACCCAGCCGCATGAGGTTGATGCCGAGCTGCGAGCGTGCCGACCACAACTGCGGATCGGCAGCCACGGCCTTGCGGTAGTACTCGACCCCTTCCATGTAGCGCCCGTTGAGTGTCAGGTGGTGTCCCACCAGCGCATAGCCAGGGCCGTACCCAGGATTGACTGCGGCGATCTTGGCGAACCACTCCTGTGGAGTGCGGTCGGCGAGCACCTCGATACTCGCATGCACTGCCAGGGCATCGAGCGCGTCCTGCGACAGCTTCAATGCCGCATCGGCCTCGGCAGCCGCTTCCGCCGTGTCGGAGTCCTCCAGCGCCAGATTCGCGAGCAGCTCGTGGGCAGCTGCCAGCTTGGGATCGAGCTGCAGCGCCTGCCGCGCGTACTGAATGGCCCCGTTGTCAAAGCCATCGGCGCTCACCAGCGCCAGTCCCAGGTAGGCGGGTGCGTTCTTCGGGTCGCGCTGCAGCGCCTCCTTGAACAGATCCTGTGCGTCCTGATTGTTGAAGCGCTCGTGGAGCATGCGCCCCCAACGCACGCGGTACAGCGCGTTGCGATCGGACTGCGCAACCGCCGCGCGGAATTCCTCATTGGCCTGGTCGTAGGAATGCAGGCCCCAGTACCCTTCCGCCCGCAAATAGGTGCTCTGGCTACGTACCAGATCGCGGAAGCAGGTTTGCGCCTCGCCGCGATGCCCGTGTTTCTCCAGCGTTTGGCAACGCTCGGGCGCAGCCGCCTCAGCGTTGCTCTGGTTCGGGGATGCGCCGCGCGCTTCGTGCGCAGTCGCCGGCGCTTTGGGCGCCGTGGCGGCGGGCGCCGTGGCGGCGGGCGCCGTAGCGGCGGGCGCAGTGGCGACGGGCGGGGCGGCGACGGGCGGGGCGGCGGCCACGCGAACAGGGGCGGCTGCCTGCGCTGTCGCGCCGGCGGCGGCGCTCCCAGGAAGTGCGGTCGCGAGCGCGCCCGCAGCGACCGTGATGAGCGCAAGTTGGCTTGCCGCCTGCCTCACTTGTCGAGCGCCTCCTGCACTTTCGCCAGCTCCACCAGGGTGTCGGTGAGCTGACGCTTATAGTCTTCCGGCGACATCGCGGCGCGCTGGTATTTGAGCGCATCGACCTGGCTCTCCAGCTGCTCCTTGCGCGCCAGCAACCCGCGCTTGGCGGGATCGGCCGCGGCAACGCCGGAGGTGCCGAGACGAACCATGACAAAGCTGGCCAAGGACCTGCCGGCACCGCCGGCCAGCGAAGCGGTGCGCAGCGCGATGGCGCTCCCGGCGTCGGCAAAGATCGGATGTTCGGTCGCCAGCCGCTTCTGGGACTCGTAGAACTCCGCCGTCTTGGCGGCGGCATACTGGAACGCCTCCAGCGCGCTGATCGAATCGTTCTTGTCGGTGTCCGCGGTGGCATCGCGCAACGCATCGACCCAGTAGCGCGCGAACACGGTCGCGTTCTTCTCCGTGCCGCTCTTCGTCGCCGCGATGACTGCCCTGCCCTCGTGCTTCAGCGCGGCCACGGAGGCGCCGCTGGAGCTGGTCGTATTGACGATCAACTGCTGCCGGGCTGCGATTCGATTGCACAGTTGCGCGAGCGCGGACGCGGCGAGGTCCGGGCCGACGAGATTGAGCTTGTACTGCCGCCCGTCGTAGGAGCCATGCCCGATGAGGATGAGCACGAACTGATCGTCGGCCGAGGCTTGATCCGCAATCGACTGCAGAGCCGCGGTCATGTGAGCGCGCGTGGCCTCATCGCCGGACAGAGTGACGACATGATTGGTCGTATCGGCCGCCTTCAGGATGCGATCCAGGTCGGCCGCCATGGCACGGAAGCGCTGCTCGTAGTCCGGCTCGCCCCCGAGGCCCGCGACGGTTAGGAAATAGCTGTCCGCCTGCGCCCGCGGCACGGCAGCAAGCAACACCACAGCGAGCACTGCAGGCCAGCGGTGCCAAGCGCTCATACGACACCCCACTTGCGGCGCAGCAGCCACTCGCCGCAACGCGCCCCCAGCAGCACCAGGAACACGATCGGCATGTTCCACAGATCGTGGGTCTGGCGCAGGGTCACCCCGGCGGCGGAATAGGGAATCTCCTGCGCCAGCTCACGCAGCCCCGCGGGCTGGAGATAGCGGCCGCCGGTGCTCGTCGCGAGCGATTCGAGCAGGTTGCGATCCTGCTCCGTGTGGTAGCTCTCGGCGACGCCGTCCAGGCGCTGAAACGTCGCGATGTCGGTGCCGATCTCCTCCTTGCCGCGACGCGCCGTCAGCTCGGCGACGTACAGTCCGGGCATCGGCGCAGTCCAATCCGCCTGGAAGCGCCCCGGCGCGTTGGCCACGGGATCCAGCTCCACGTTGGCGTTCACACCCGCAGGGCCGATGAGATGCGCACTGACACTGACATCCGCGGCGGAGCGGTAGTCCTTGTCGCGCACCTCCGCAGAGATCCGGGCGTGGCCGTCATCGAAGAGAGTGAGATTGCGAACCGACGCCATGACCCGTCCGCGCGTGTCGGTGACGAGCCAGCGCAATAGCTGCTGCCAGAACAGATCGTGACTCTTGTCCCCGAGCGGCAGGCTCATCTGCCAACGCCAGGTGCCTCCGGTGGCAAGCACGGCCGTGCGGCCGCGCCCGTAGCTCTCCGTCACGAGCATCGGCATGGTGCGCTCGCCCGCGTGCATCTGCGCCAGGACGACGGCGCCAGGCTTGGGCCGCCCCGGGTCCTGATAGTCCATCAAATAGGGCAGCTTGTGCCACTTGTCGACATTGGCCTGCCGGTCATCCAGCAGCCGGCAGATGACACTGTCCTCCCCCGCGGAGGTCAGGCTGACGGTCGCCGGATCGCGATGAAAGGTCGCGTGGCCCTCGGGCAGAACCAGTGGAATCAGGTCGGCGATCTGCGAGCCGCCCCAGACGCCATCCGCCAACGACTGTCGGCCCCCGAGCAGCAGCAGTCCGCCGCCACGCCGGTCGACAAAATCCTTGATGAGCTGCTGCTGCGCGGGCGTGAAGTAGCCGGCGTCGACCGAGCCGATGATCAGCGCCTGGTACGCGAACAGGTCGGCCGCCCGCGTCGGAAAGCCTTCCGCCAGCTCCTGGGGATTGGAGATCCCCTGCCGATAGATCTTGTTCTCGGTCGTGCGCAGCATCGAGACGACCTGGATCATCGGATCGTCCCCGGCCGCACGGCGGATGAATTTGTAGTCCCAGCGCGGCTCACCCTCGAAATACAGGATGCGCTGCGGCTCAGGCTCCGCGTACACCAGGCGCGTCAACGTATTGTTGGCGCGATTGACCTCACCTGGCAGAGGCTCGACCCCGAACTGCAGCGTGCGGGCGCCGGCCGCCCCGACGTTGAAGAGCACGTTCTCCGTCTGTGGCCGGCCATCCGCGCCCAAAGTGATGGGGTTCGATGCCAACAGTCTGGTGCCGTCACGCACGGTGAGTGCGGATTTGCTTCCGCTGAAGCCGCGCTGTTGGAGCTTCACCGTCGCGCTCAAACGCGACCCGGCAAGAGTGCGCGAGGCCACCACCACGTCCTCGACCTCGATGTCCCGATCCACGCTCTGCGGACCGAATCCCACCGTGTAGACCGGTATGCGGCGGTTGCGCAGCGACTCGATCACGCTGCGGTCGATCCCCCCGGCGTTGTCACCGCCATCGCTCAACAGGATGATCGCGCCCAGCGGCAGGTCGGCGGTCTCGGTGACCAGCTGTTCCAGGCTCGAACCGATGTGTGTCGCAGGCGCTACAGCCGGACCCCACACCGCCGGCTCCTCGACCCGCTTCACCCCGGTATCCAGACGATACAGTCGGGTCTGGAACCTGCGTTGCAGGTCGGTCAACACCCCACCCTGCAGCGCCTGCACCGCCTGTTGCTCACGGGTCGAGCCGTTCTCGGCGAGCGCCATGCTGCGCGAGTCGTCCACCAGGATCGCGACGATGTTCTGACGGGGCTTGAGCTCCGTGACCGCCAGCGCCGGGCGCCACAACAACACCAGCAGCAGGGCAATGCTCGCCGACTCCAGCACCCACAGCACACCGAGCCGCCAGCCACGCAGCGTGTCCGCCCAGCGCGAGCGTCGTGTCCACAGCAGCGCACCCACTGCGGCGGCGCTGAGTGCGATCAACAGCACCAGCAGCCACCGCGGTGCCGTGCCCAGCAGCAGCAAGTCGCCGCGGGCGAAAGCGGCGTAGGGATACTTGAAGAGGAGTTGAAACATCGTCGCGGCTTCGGTCGCCAGGGGCGCGCGGCGCGCGGCTCTAGGAGCCCGGCTGAGTCGCCGTTGCGAGGGCGCGGTAGGTGATCATCACTCAGCCACGCTCCTAGTGTGTCATGCCATAAACGACGTAGTTGAGCGCCAGGCGGTACGCGAGGGAGGCGAAATTCTCGGGATACTCCGGCATGTCGGCCCACTCCCAGGCATCTCCGAGGTGCATGTTGTGGCAGATCGCGACCATGATGCGACCCTTGTCGTCGCGGATCGCGCGCCATTTCGGCACATACCCGTCCTTCTCATACGTACGTCCGGAAAAAACGTATTGCTCTCCCGGGACCTGGAAGCGCTCGCTCAGGTCGTAGAGGGTATGGAAGATCTCATCGCTGTCGGGCAGATCCTCCACCGGGCGGTCGGGGAACACCTGGCGCATCCCTTCCATGAAACGGTCCCAGTCCTGAGTGCCGTGGAAGTCATCTACCATCAGGAATCCGCCCTTGAGCAGGTACTCGCGCAGGCGTTTCGCCTGCGCGTCAGTGAACGTCCAGTTGGCGACCTGCACGGCATAGACCCACGGGTAATCGAAGATGCTCTGCGATCTCCCGTCGCCCCCGTCCAGGACCTCCTGCGGCCGCGCATCGTGGTCCAGGTCGACGATCTGCTCGATGGGGCGCATCTGGATCCGCGTCAGGCGCTTCAGGGCGAGCAGCACCTGGCGGTCGGCCTTCGGATAGTCGCGCATCCAGCTTCCGTAGCCGCCGTAACCGAATCCGAATCCGTAACCCCCGCCACCGCCGCCTCCGTAGCTGGCGGTGTAACGCAGGCGCGACCAGTAGAACTCGGCCTTCTCCTGGGAAGCTCCCGAATCGAAGGGCAGGTCCTGCGAGTACGCCACACGCACGCAGTACAGCGCCAGCAGTCCACAACCGAGACTGCCGAGCAGGGCTAGGAAGCGGAACGGTCGGCGCAGCTGCATTCTGGCCTCGAGGGGGTACGGGAACAATTCGTACCGCAAGACGGTACGCGGCGCACGCTCAGTGCGTGGCGTAACCGTACCGCAGTCGGATGGCTGTTCCCATCGCAAATCGGTCGTGAGAGCATTTTCCCCCGCCGCCAATGCGCAGTGGCACCACTGGGCTGACCTTACACCGATGAAGCGTCGCGAATTCGTAACTTTTGCGGGTGCAGCTGGCTTGGGAGCGGCCTCAGGCAAGCTCGCCGCAGCGCCAACACAGACTTCGCCGGGCATGCACGGGCCGCCGGGGCCGGATGCGGCCCCCCCGCAGGGGCCGCCCGCCGACTACACCTTGCGCATCGCTCCCACGGCGCTGGAGATTGCTCCCAGCCACTACGTGAGCACGATTGCGTACAACGGCACATCCCCCGGCCCGATCCTTCGCATGAAGGAAGGAAAGCCGGTCACGGTGGACGTCATCAACGAGACGGATGCGGCCGAGCTGGTTCACTGGCACGGCCTGTTCGTCCCCTCGGAGGTGGACGGCGCAGAGGAGGAAGGAACGCCGCCCATCCCTCCGGGTGCGCGACGACGCTATCAATTCACGCCGCGCCCCGCGGGCACTCGCTGGTACCACTCGCACGCCATGGCCGCCGGCGATCTGCATCGGGGCAGCTACACCGGACAGTACGGGTTCCTGATGATCGACTCGGGCGCGGACCCGGGACACTACGACCAGGAGCTGTTTCTGGCGCTGCGCGACTGGGAGCCCTTCTACACCGATCAGTTCGTCGACATGGACGAGCAGGAGTCTCCCGGGCCGCAACCGGAGCGGCCGGACAAACTCGACACGCGGGCCAATGGGCTCGAGGTCATCTCGCAACTGTTCTCCATCAACGACAAGGCATTGCGCGCCGGCGAGCCCATTCGCGTGCGGCCCGGGACGCGCGTACTGGTCCACCTGCTCAACGCCAGCGCGGTCGAGAATCGGCAGATTGCCTTGCCCGGCCACGAGTTTCATGTGCTGGCGCTCGATGGCAACCCGGTACCTGTGCAGCAGAGCGCGAAGGTGATCACGCTCGGCCCCGGCGAGCGCGTCGATGCCTACATCGAGATGAATCAGCCGGGGGTGTGGATCCTGGGGGCGACCGATGAAGCCACCCGCAACGCCGGCCTCGGCGTGGTCGTCGAGTATGCCAATCAGCACGGCCAGCCGAAGTGGCTCCCACAACCGGGCGCCCGTTGGGACTACACCGTGTTCGGCAACCCGCCCTCCTCCCAGGCACCGCCCGAGCATGTCATCGAGATGGTGTTCGAGAAGATCCCCGGCGGCGCCGGCCCGTTCAATCTCTGGACCGTCAACGGCAAGTCCTACCCCCACGACCGCGAGTTCGTCCTGCAGCAGGGACAGCGCTATCGCCTGGTGTTCCGCAACCGCACCGATGATTCACATCCTTTGCATCTGCACCGGCATCTGTTTGAGCTGGTCGATGTGAACGGCAAGCCGACCAGCGGCATCCGCAAGGATACGGTGGTGGTTCCCATCTATGGGCGGGTGAGCGTCGATCTGACCGCCGACCAGCCGGGCCTGAGCCTGTTCCACTGTCATATCCAGTCGCACATGGACTTTGGATTCAAGGCACTCTTCCGTTACGCATGAGCCCTGACCGACGTGACCGGTGATCGGCGCGGCAGCGGCCCACACACCTGAGCGCTCGTGCGCGGAGGTCAGCGACGCGCACAGCTCGCGTCAAAGTGCCTCGGTAATGTCCTGCAGCAGCGCGGGGTCGTCGGGCCTGGTCGGCGGCGGATAGCGGCGCAGCACCTTGCCATCGCG
>DATNEN010000211.1:0-11728 GCA_035552975.1 Steroidobacteraceae bacterium | reverse complement strand
AACGCCACGCTGACCGATTTCATCTCAGTGTAAGCCTCCACACCCTCGCGCCCATTCTCCCGCCCCCATCCGGACTGCTTGTAGCCGCCGAACGGAAGCGCGTGATCCAGCCCCTGCCCGCCGTTGATCCGCACCATACCCGCCTTGATCTTGCGCGCGAGCTTGTGCGCCACGCTGATATCCCGCGTCCAGATGTTGGAGGACAGGCCGTAATCGGTGTCGTTGGCTTGCCTGGCGATACGCTCGAGATCGTCGTCGTCGATCGGCATCGCACACACCACCGGCCCGAAGATCTCCTCACGCACCACGCGCATGTCGCGGTTGGTCTGCGCCAGCACCGTGGGCTGGATAAAATAGCCCTTGCCCTCGATGACCTTGCCACCGACGACCACTTCGGCTCCGTCCGCGGCACCGGACTGGATGTACCCGGTGACCCGCTCCAGCTGCTTCTGCGACACCAGCGGCCCCATCTGGCTGTCGGGCTGCAAGCCCGGGCCGACACGCAGCTTCTTGGCGCGCTCCACGATGCCGCCGACGATGCGATCGAACACGTTCTTGTGCACAAACAGGCGCGAGCCGGCAACGCACACCTGCCCCGCGTTACCGAAGATCCCGTTGGCGGCACCTTCGGTCGCGCGATCCAGATCGGCGTCCGGAAAAACGATCACGGGCGACTTCCCACCCAGCTCGAGCGAGACGCGCTTCAGATTGCCTGCGGCGGCGGCGACGATCGACTTGCCGACCAGCGTCGAGCCTGTGAAAGACACTTTATCGACTTCGGGGTGCGCCACCAGCGCTTTGCCGGCGGGGTCGCCGAAGCCGGTGACGATATTGACGACCCCGGGCGGAAAGCCGACCTCCTGGATCAGCTCAGCGAGCCGCACTGCGGTCAGCGGTGTCAGCTCAGCTGGCTTGAGCACGACGGTGCACCCCACGGCCAGTGCCGGCGCTATCTTGGACACCTCCATGGGAAACGGAAAGTTCCAAGGCGTGATCGATCCGACGACCCCGATGGGCTCGCGCAAGGTGTAGGCGTGATGGTTGGGGGCCGACAGGGTCGGTGTCTCGCCGTTGATCTTGCCCGCCCAGCCGGCGTTATAGCGCAGGCACTCCGCTGCGCTCGCGACGCCCCCGAACTTCGCCATCATCACGGGCATCCCGTTGTCCATGCTCTCGAGCGTTGCAATCTCGTCCGCATGCGCTTCGATCGCATCTGCCAGCTTCAGGAGCAGATTGCGACGGCCGCCGGCCGACATGTTGGGCCAAGGGCCGCTCTCGAACGCCTTGCGTGCGGCCTTCACCGCGCGGTCGATGTCGGCGGCATCGGCGGCCGCGGCGCGTGCGAACACTTCGCCCGTTGCCGGGTTGATGACATCGAACGTCTTCCCCGACTGCGCCGGAACGAACTGGCCGTCGATGAACAACTGCTGGGTCTTGCCCAGAAAACCGGCGACGAGCGACTCGTGGCGGGGCGGGGAAACTTGCGCGTTCATGGTAAGTACATCTCCTTCCGGCGCGTGGCGCGCGGAAATCAGGCTTTGAAAGCGGGCGCCAGTACGGCGTCGATGACGGCTGCGCGGCCTTCATCACGAATGGCGCGCATCGCCCGCTCGAGCGCAGGCTTCACCTCAGAGGCGCTGCGGACCGTCTCAGGATGAGCGCCGCCGGCGGCCGCCGCAATACCCGCGTGATCCGGCGAGGGTGCGAAGCTCGTGTCGATATCCTCGCCGCGAGCGGCGAGACCTTCAGGATGCACTCCGATCGTTGAGAAGCGCGGCGCCCGCCACCCGGCGTTGTTGTAGACCACGTGCAGGAACGGCGTACGGTATCGGCGAGCCATCCAGTGGACTGTGGAGGGCTGCGAAAACAGATAGGAGCCATCGCCCGTCAACGCAGCGACCACGGTGTCGGGGCGCGCCAGCTTGACACCGATCGCTGCACCGCCGTTCCACCCCAGCGAGCCTCCGCCTGCGCTGAAGAAGGTCCCGGGTCGAGTACGCCCGCAGTGGTTGGAGATCGCGGGGAAGTTGGTGACACCCTCACTCAGCACGATGGCCTCCGGGCCGATGGCATCGCGAACGCACGCCGTCAGATACTCCGGAGTGAGGTCATCGGACCGCGGCTTCTCCAGACGCCCGAGCTCGGCCTTGCGCTCCGCATGCCGCCTGGCGTAGTGGTCGCGTCGCTCCGCAACGGCACCGGCATCCAGCCGCATCGCTTCCAGGCGGGCGTTCAACTGTCTCAGCGCGGTGACGGCATCGGCCCGGAACGCCTGCTGCGCGTGGATGTACCAGAGCGGCATCTGCTCCTTCAGCGGATCCACATCGATATGGATGATCCGTGCCGCAGCGCTCGGATGATTGATGAGCGGGATCCAGGGCACATCGGTGTCGATCGCCAGCACGACGTCCGCCTCCGCAAGAGCCGCATTCTGGCGTTTCTCGTTCCACTGACACCCCTGATAGAAGGCATCGTCGGTCGGAAAGTTCAGACAGCTCGGGACGGAATCCAGCACACCCGCACCCACCAGGTGCGCGAGCCGTACGAGCTCGCGCACGGCCGCGTGATTGCGGCCGATGTAACTGGTCACGACCAGCGGGCGCCGCGCTGCTGCGAGGGCAGCGGCCACCTCCTCAACGCCCTCTGGAGGCAAAGCCGTCGGGGAGATCGCCGGCCATTGCGCACGATCGATGCTGACCGGTTCGATCTGCGCTTCCAGCACCTCGCGTGCCGCAGTCAGATACACCGGACCTCGGGGATCGCTGTACGCGAACTGCATCGCCCGGTGCACGAGTTGTCGGACATTGGTCCCGGTGCGGATCTCGTTGTCGTAACGCATGAAGCCACGCACGATGCCGCGCTGATCGAATGCATCCTGGATCCAATGAATGAACTCGTTGCGGCTGCCCCGCAGCTCTCCCTCCTGGGTGGCGGGGGAAGAGCCGGCAAAAATGAGCACCGGCACGCGGCTCTTGGCCGCATTGTGAATCGCCCCACCGAGCGCCTGAGTGCCGCAGTCCACGTGGACGATGACGCCCTGCGCACGCCCCGACACCTGCGCGAAGGAATGCGCCGCGCTCAGAGCGACCATTTCGTTGGGGCAGGTGATCACCTGCGGATAGCGCTGGCTGCCAGCGGGCTCTGCGGCGAGCGCCTCGATGAAGGCCGTGTGGTCGCTGCCCAAGTTGGCGAACACGTACTCGATTCCGCTATCGCGCATCGCTTCGAGCAATGCTGCGCCTGTAGTCTGCATGATCTTCTCGCGAGTCGGACTGGAGGAGCGCGGCGCCCCGGGGATGCCCATCTTAGCGGCCGCGGCTCCGACCTTCACGCCCAGCTGCGTGCACGCAGGACGCTGGCGGCATAGGGCTTGAGCCCGGCCCAGATGAGGAGCGCGGCGATGGGGCCAAGCACGGCACCCACGGTCGCCATGGCGTACCCCACCATGGCCTCGTTGCCGAATACGTGGTCGGTGACGAACGCCACCACCGTTGCGCCCGTGCCGAAACCGACGGCATTGAAGATGAACAGGTAGAGCGCTGTAATCTGACCGCGCATCTGGTTGGGCGTGATGATCTGTAACGCCGCATTCTGCGGACCCGGCGACAGCATCGCGACGAAGTACAGGACACCCAACATCACGATGGACAGCTGCGGGGTGGGCATGAGCGGGAACAGGATCGAGGCGGGTACCGCCAGCGCGAACGCGATCAGGGTCACGAGCAGATTGGCGTCCGCGCGTCCGCGCTTCGCAAAGCGCTCGGCCAGGAAGCTTCCGCACATCAAGCCGATGGGCGCCACGATGAGAATGACCAGGCCGAAGATCACTCCGATCTGCGCAGCGCTCCACCCGTAGGTGCGCATGAAGAAAGGCGGCGTCCAGGTCTGGATTCCGAAGAACACCACGGAGTTGAAGGCGAGGCCCAGGAACATCGGCCCGTAGACTCCGCGATTGTCGATGAGAAACCGAACCACCTCGCGGACAGGAATCGACTGGGCCGAGCCCACGCGCCCCCGGCGCAGCGGCTCCTTCAGCGTCGTGAACAGGGAGGCGACGATGAGGCCGGGAATCGCCACCAGCATGAACGTGAGCTGCCAGGGATGCAGCGCTCCGATGTGCGGGAGCGACAGCGGCGGCCAAGTGGAGACCAGGTGGATAGCGGCGCCGCCTGCCAGCAGAGCCAGCGCGTTGCCCGTGACGAACCCGAAGTTCAGGACAGAGATGGCGCGGGGCAGCTTCTCGTGCGGGAACAGGTCCGCCAACATCGAGTACGTCGAGGGGCCGCTGCAGGCCTCGCCCACGCCCACGCCCACGCGGGCGACGAACAGCTGCCAGAAATTCTGCGCCAGCCCGCAGATGGCGGTCATCAGGCTCCAGATGAGCAGGCCCGAGCCCAGGATCAAACGACGGCTGCGGCTGTCGACCAGACGCGCAATCGGCAACCCGAGGATGACGTAGAACAGCACGAATGCGAAGCCGACCAGAATGCTCACCTGCACATCGGTCAGCTGCAGATCGCGTTTCACCGGCTCGATCAGCAGATTGAGGATGCCCCGGTCCAGAAAGTTGATCGTCAGGGCGAGGGCGAAAATGCCTACGGCATACCAGGCGCGAGCCGGACTGGGCCAGGGCTGCGTCGCAGAGCCGGCTTCAGGTGCAGGTGCGAGGGGAACCGTCTCGTTCATGACGTGCAGCTCCACGTGCCGATGACCGAAGGCGCCGGCGGGCTCGAGGGGTGAAAATCGACCTTGAGCGCCATGCCCGCTGGCCTCATCGTAGCAACTTTGCGATCGAGACTGGAAAATTTGCCGCTGGAAAGCGGGCGGAGCGATCACCATGACGACGTCGATAACCGGTGGCGAGCTGGTCGTACGAACCCTGGAGAAGGCCGGTGTTCAGCGCCTCTTTGGGCTGCATGGCGCGCACCTGGAGACGATCTTCCAGTCGTGTCGCACCCACGGTATTCCCGTGCTGGATACCCGCCACGAGGTGGCGGCGGGGCACGCGGCCGAGGGGTACGCGCGCGCCACTCGCAAGCTGGGCGTCGCGATGATCACTGCCGGTCCCGGCTTCACCAACGTCATCACCTCGATGGCGAACGCCTTTTTGGATCGCACACCGGTTCTCTACCTCAGCGGCGCCGCCGCGCTGCGCGATGCCGAGACCAGCACACTGCAGGCTGGCATCGATCAGGTGGCGATCGCCAAGCCCATCACCAAGTGGGCGCACCAGGTCACCACCGTGCAGCAGCTCCCGCGGCTGCTCGCCCAGGCCATCCGCCTGGCGACCTCCGGACCCACCGGTCCGGTGCTGCTGGATCTGCCCTCCGATGTGTTGGGGGCTCAGGTTGAGGAGGGATCCGTCACGATCCCCGATCCGATCCCACTCGCCCCAGCGGCGCCGGCGCAGGAAGCGGTCACGCGTGCGCTGCACCTGCTGCGCGAAGCCCGCCGCCCGGTGATCATGGCGGGGGTCGGGGCATGGCAATCGGCCTGCGAGCGCGAGTTGCGGGAGTTCGTCGAGAGCGCCGGAATTCCCGTCTTCTCGGACTTCCAGGCGCACGGCCTGCTGCCGAGCGACCACCCGCTCTACGGCGGAACGTTCCACAAAATGGCCGATCTGACCGGCGCCGAGCGTCCGGATGTCGTTCTGGCGCTGGGCGTGCGTTTTGGCCTGTTCACCCTGGGCTCGTCCGACCGGCTCGTCCCGAGCGCCGCGCAGATCATCCACGTGGAGATCGATCCCAAGGAGATCGGTCGCCTGCGCGGCGTCGCCCTGGGGGTCGTCGCCGACAGCCGCGAGATGCTCCGTGCCCTGCTGGCTTCAAAACAGCCGTGGCCGGATCACAGTCTCTGGAGCGACCGGATCCGTACCCTGAAGCGCACTCGCCTGGAGATGCAAATACGCGAGACCGCACGCTCTGCGCCCCCGATCCACCCCTATCAGGCAGTAGCCACCCTCGTAGACAGCATCGACTCCAACACGACGGTCGTAGCCGACGGAGCGGAAACGTACCACTGGCTCAACGAAGTGATCCGGCAGAGCCGTCCAGGCAGCTATATCACTCATGGATTTCTCGGGGCGGTCGGCTTCGGGATGGGGCTTGCGCTGGGCGCCCAGACTGCCGATCCGGGCCGCCGCGTGCTGTGTGTGGTGGGCGATGGCGCATTCGGCTTCACCATGGCGGAGCTCGATACCATGGCCCGGCATCGCTTGCCCATCGTCGTGGTGATCATGAACAACCGCAGCTGGGCGGCTTCGCAGCACTTCCAGGAAATCGTCTCGGGCGCCGCGCAGGTCACGGGCACGCGCCTCTCCGATGCCCGCTATCACGACGTCGCCACGGCGCTC
This sequence comes from Steroidobacteraceae bacterium, assembly GCA_035552975.1. Taxonomy (GTDB): domain Bacteria; phylum Pseudomonadota; class Gammaproteobacteria; order Steroidobacterales; family Steroidobacteraceae; genus 13-2-20CM-66-19. Next base: position 5,376 of record DATNEN010000211.1, on the reverse strand, counting down.
GGCTGCCATGCCCAACACGTGACACGTATCGAGGAGCTGCGCCCTGCCCTGAAAGCCGCGTTCGACAGCGGCAGACCTGCCTGCCTCAACGTGGAGATCGACTTGGCTCCGTTGCCACCCGAGCTTCACCTGCTGATGGCACGTCACTCCTAGGAGGCGAGGAGTCCGATCGTCAGCTGGCGCGGCGAGGAGGCGGCGCTTCAGTCGCTGGAGCGTCGGACTCGCGCCGCGCACTGGCCTCGTCGAGGATCTTCACGGCATCGCCGTTGAGCTGCAGCGTCACTCCCGCCATCAGCTCGTTGAGCTGCGCGACGCTGGTGGCGCTGGCAATCGGCGCAGTCACCCCTTTGGCAAGCAGCCACGCCAGCGACACTTGTGCCGGGGTGGCTTGCAGCTCGCGCGCCAGCCGATCGAGCGCGCCCAGGATGCGCTTGCCGCGCTCATTGAGCATGTCCTTCACCCGGTAGGCGCGCGGACTGCCCTTCAGATCGCTGTCCTGGCGGTATTTGCCCGTCAGGAAGCCGCTGGCGAGGGAGAAGTACGGGATGACACCCAGGCTTTCCTTGCGGCAGTAGTCGGCCAGCTCTCCTTCGAACTTGTCCCGGTCATACAGGTTGTACCAGGGCTGCAGGCTCTCATAGCGTGGGTAGCCGCCGGCGCTGCTGACGCGTCGCGACTCGGCAAGCCGTGCCGCACTGAAGTTGGAAGCGCCGATGACACGCACCTTGCCCTCACGGATCAGCTGCGCGTAAGCCTCGAGCGTCTCGTCGATGGGCGTATCCGGGTCGTCGCGATGCGACTGATACAGATCGATGTACTCGGTGTTGAGCCGCTGCAGCGAGCGCTCCACGGCGCGCAGGATGTACTCCTTGGAAAGGCCGGACTCTCCCGGTGCCATTTCCACACCCACCTTAGTGGCGATGATCACGCGGTCGCGCACGTGCCGGCGCCGCAGCCAGTTACCGATGACGGTCTCCGACTCACCGCCCTTGTGGCCGGGCACCCAGAGCGAATACGCATCCGCGGTATCGATGAAGTTGAATCCGGCCGCAATGAAGGCGTCGAGCACCCGGAAGGAGGTCGGCTCGTCCGCCGTCCACCCGAAGACGTTGCCGCCGAGGGCCAGCGGACCGATCTCCAACCCGGAAGCGCCGAGGTTGCGTTTGATCATGGAGCGGCAGTTGCGATGTTGTCAGGCCACGCGATCGGGAGGTGTCTCGCCGGAAAAAAAGCTATCAAGATTCTTCGCCACGCGCATGCCCATCGCAACACGCGTCTCCAGAGTGGCGCTGCCGAGATGCGGAAGCAGCACGACATTCTCGAGCGTCAGCAGCTCGGCCGCAACGCGGGGCTCCTGCTCGTAGACGTCCAGGCCCGCGCCGGCGATCGTCCCGTTGCGCAACGCCTGCGCCAGCGCCTCCTCGTCCACCACTTCGCCGCGCGCGGTGTTGATCAAGAACGCCGTCTTCTTCATCTGCTGCAGGCGCCGGGCATCGATGAGATGGCGGTTGGCAGCCCCGCCGGGGCAATGCAGCGAGATGAAATCCGACGTCGCGAGCAGCTCATCGAGTGAGGCGCACTGCGAGGCTCCCGTCTGCGCCTCCACTTCCGCAGCAGCCCGCCGCCGCGAGAAATAGCTCACCCGCATGCCCAAGCCATGATGCGCCATGCGCGCGGTCGCCTGTCCGATGCGGCCAAAGCCGATGAGGCCAAGGGTCCTCCCTGTGACCAGCGCGCCGAGATTGCGCATGGGACCCCACCCCGCCCAGGTCTTGCTGCGGATCTCGCGCTCGCCCGCGCCGGCGCCGCGGGCCACCATGAGCATCAGAGTCAGTGCGATCTCGGCCGTAGGCTCAGTGAGCACATCCGGTGTATTGGTCACGACGATACCCAATCGCTTGCAGGCATCGACATCGATGTGGCTCACGCCCACGCCGTAGTTTCCGATGATCCTCACCTTGCCCGCGCCGGCCTGCAGGATGTCGGCGGTGAGCCTGTCCGTCACCGTCGGGCAGACGGCATCGTGAGAACGCAGCGCCGCGCGCAGTTCCTCCGGTCCGGGCAGCACGTCGCGATCGTTGAGGGTGACGTCGTAGCGGGAGGCGAGGTAGCTCTGAACTTCGGCTGGCCAACGGCGGGTCAGCAGTATCTTGGGTTTCGACATGGGTAGGGCATTATAGCGCCACAAGCGGCCGCGGCGGAGGGTGGCACGCCGCACGGACCGGCTGAGGGCTCAACTCCGTGAAAACTGCCGGCCCATTTCCGGCCGCAGGCGGTTTTCACCGATCAAGCAACCGCGACGGTACTCGCTGGGGGTGATGCCGTAGTGATTGCGGAACACGCGCCCGAAGTGCGTCAGGCTGTTGAAGCCATAATCGAAGGCGATCTCGGTCACGAGCCGGCCGCGCACCGGCGCCGCCACCAGTGCCCGCGCGCTCTCCTCCAGGCGCCGCCGCTGGATGTATTGCGTCACCGTCTCGGTCTCCTGCGCGAACAGATGATGCAGGTAGCGCGGGGTGATGCGGCATGCCTCTGCGATGCGTTTCGGATCCAGTCCCGGGTCGCGCAGGTGAGCTTCGATATAGCCGACGATGCGCGTGCGATGAGCCGTGGCGAGCGAGGAAACCTCGTGCTTGGCGTGCGGCATGACCGAATACGCAGCGGCGATCAGATCCAACACAGTGTAGGAGAGCCGCGAAGTCACTGCGGGGCCCCAGGTGTCGAGGTCGGCGGTCCACAGGCTCCTGATGAACTCCGACAGCAAGCCGCTCATGCCGCGATTGCCCGACATGCGCACCCCGAGAACACTGTCGGCGCACGCGAGATGGCGCCGCAGCGCATTGTCTGCGACACCCAGCACCAGCCGGCGCGCCGCGCTCGGCAAGCTCATCTCATAGGGCAGCGTGCTGGAGCACAGCGTAAAGTCGCCCGGCAACAGCCTGGCCTCGCGTTCGTTCTGGCGATTGCAGCTGGTGCCCTCGAGCTGCACCACGAGGAAAAACGAGGATTCCTGCGAGCGGGCCACCTGGGAGAGCGTGTGGCGGATGGTAGCCGGGGCCGAGCGCACCTCGGAAATGCGCAATCCGCCGATCTGCGTGCGCGTCAGGCGTGCGGAGAACGTCGACGGATCCACGGGGTCCGAAACGACCGGCGTGAACGTCTTGCACGCGATCTCGTTCCAGAATTCGAGCCTTCTGCCCGGCTCCAATCCGTCCGTAGCAAATGTCTCAAATGCGCTCATACACCCGTCGTAGCCCACTCGAGGCTCTCCGCCGCGCTATCATTGCACGCTCACCGGGGGAATGCTCACGCCTTACGGCACCGTCCCCACGGCTCACCGCTTTCCGCTGTCCTCCGCCATCTGCTGGTGCGCCCGGTGAATGACGTAGGCGCGAATGCTCTCTACCTCCTGGGGCGTGAGTGCCTGCGAGAAGGCAATCATGCCGTTGCCCTGCAGTACACCATCGTGAACGATGCTCTGCCAGGTAGCCGGATTCGGCAACGCGGCGGAGTAGCGCAGGTCCGGCAGAACCCCGCTGCTGACCGCACTGTCGCCGTGGCACACGTTGCAATAGGAGTGGTAATGCGCCTTCCCCTGCGCCACGACCGCCGCCGAAGCGGTCTCCGCCGGTGGGTCGAGCTTGCGTTGCAGCGGCGCAGGTGCAGGCGGCATGGTGTCCGTGCCGTTGAGCTTGAATGCCAACACGCGCGGCACGTTCAGGTCGTTGGGTGCGTAGCCGCGTGCCAACTCCCCCGCCGATAGCGGGAAAGCGCCGCCCCAGCCGAGCTCCACCACTACGTACTGCGCTCCTCCGGCCTCGTAGGTCACCGGTGGTGCGACGATTCCGGTGTTCGTCTGGGTCGACCACAGGCGCTTGCCGTCATCCGCCTTGAAAGCTGCGAACTCACCCGTGGACATTCCTTCGAATACCAAGTTGCCCGCTGTGGCGAGCACACCGCCGTCCCACGGCTTCTGCAGACCAACGCTCCACAGGGCGCGTTGCCCGGGGACGTCCCAGGCCACCAGCTTGCCTTTCAGACCGCTCTTGATACCGGCGACGGTACGCGGATCGTCCGGCAAGCTGCCCGCGTTGAAGTCGACACCGGTGTTCCAGCCGAAGCTCCGGGGCTTGAAGCGCTTGTCGCCGATGTACACGAAGCCCAGGTCGTTGGCCGGGATGTACATGACCTTCGAGCTGGGATCGTAGGACATGGGCATCCAGTTGTGAGCGCCGCCGGGGCCGGGAAGCGCAGCCCAGGGCTTGCCCGTCTCGCCGTAGCGCGCGTGCGGATCTTCGGTCGGCCGGCCGGTTTTCGGATCCAGCCGGGTCGCCCAGTTCACCTGGGCATAGGGCTTGGCGGAGAGAAATTCCCCGGTAGCGCGATCGAGGATGTAGAAGAAGCCGTCCTTGGGCGCCTGCAGCAGCACGTGCCGCAGCTTGCCGTCGATCTGCAGATCCGCCAGCACGATCTGCTGCACGGCCGAATAGTCCCAGCTCTCTCCGGGGGCCTCCTGGAAGTGCCACACGTACTCGCCCGTGTCCGGTCGTACCGCGATGATCGAGGCGATGAAGAGATTGTCTCCGCCGCCGGGGCTGCGCACCGCGCTGTTCCAGGGTGAGCCGTTATCTGTTCCGAAATACAACAGGTCGAGCTTCGGGTCGTACGCCATCGCATCCCAGACCGTGCCGCCGCCGCCCATTTTCCAGGACTGGGCGTTCCACGTGGGACGCGCCTTGCTCTCCAGAACCGTGTCGGAGGCGGCGCCGTCGGCCTTCCCGGGCTCCCCGGGCACGGTGTAGAAGCGCCACACGAGCTTGCCCGTCTCGGCGTCGAAGGCGCTGATCAGACCGCGCGTCTCATACTCAGAGCCCGCGCTGCCGATGATGACTTTGCCCTTCACCACGCGCGGCGCACCGGTGATGGTGTAGGACTTCGAATCGTCGACCGCGGCGACCGACCACACGGGCTTGCCCGTGGCCGCATCGAGCGTAATGAGATGACCATCGATCGTGCCGACGTACACTTTGCCGTTCCAGACGGCCACGCCCCGGTTGGCCACGTCGCAACAGGCCTTGAAGCCTGCCGCTCCCGGTACCGCCGGGTCGAACGCCCACAGCTGCTTGCCACTCGCTGCATCCAGCGCGAGAACCTTGCTCCACGCCGTGGTGATGTACATGACACCGTCAACGATGATGGGGGTGGATTCCTGCGCGCGATGCATGGCGTCCAGGTTGACGTGCCAGGCGAGCCGCAGCTGACCCACGTTGTCGGCGTTGATCTGCTTCAGCGGGCTGAAGCGTTGCTCGTCGTAGGTACGGCCATACGTGAGCCAATCGCCCGCATCGCTGTCGGCGGCGAGCAGACGAGCGGTGT
>DATNEN010000210.1:0-22360 GCA_035552975.1 Steroidobacteraceae bacterium | reverse complement strand
TTCCCTCCGGCGGCTGGATCGAGCTGAGCGCCTCACGCCTGGATCAAGGCGTGCGTCTGGTCGTTAGTGACAACGGCCCGGGCATTGCGCCCGAGGATCGGGAGCGGGCGGTTCAGCCGTTCGCACGGTTGGGGAACGACGGCGACACGCACACGAGCGGGCTGGGGCTGAGCCTGGTGGCCGCGATCGCACGGCTGCATCGCGCGCGGCTCGCACTGGAGAGCAACGATCCCGGGTTGCGAGTGATCGTCGATCTGCCGTTGGAGCAGCCGAACTGATTTATTGGCGAAAATTCCCGCAGGGAATTTTCGCGGAAATTACGCCCTCAGCCAGTCCCCGGGGCCGGCAAAAAGCGTGGTATTTGCCGGCGAGGTGATCGTCCGCGGGAATTTTCGCGGTCATTCTTCCTTGTCGTGCTCGATGAGCGCGTACGCGGAGTGATTGTGGATGGACTCGAAGTTCTCCGACTCCACCACATACGCGCCGATGCGATGTTCCCTGTTCAGGCGCGTCGCCACGTCCCGCACCATGTCCTCGACGAACTTCGGGTTGTCGTAGGCGCGCTCGGTCACGTACTTCTCGTCGGGACGCTTCAGAATTCCATACAGCTCGCACGAGGCCTCGCTCTCGGCGATCTCGATGAGCTCCTCGATCCACATGTGGCTACGCAGCTTCGCCGTGATGGTCACGTGCGAGCGCTGGTTGTGTGCGCCATAGTCGGAGATCTTCTTCGAGCACGGGCAGAGGCTGGTCACCGGCACCACCACACGCACCCACATCTCGGTATGGCCGTCTTTGCGCTCCCCGATCAGCGTGGCGTGATAGTCCATCAGGCTCTCGACGCCTGAGACGGGGGCTTTCTTCATCACGAAGAAGGGAAAATTCATCTCCACGTGACCGGCGTCGGCTTCCAGGCGCCCCGTCATCGTTTCGAGCATCTTGCGAAACGACTCGACGGAGATCTCGCGCTCGGTGTGCAGGATCTCGACGAACCTCGACATGTGTGTGCCCTTGAAATTGTGGGGCAGGCTCACGTACATGTTGAAGGTGGCGATGGTGTGCTGCTCGCCGGCCGAGCGGTCCCTGACCCGCACCGGGTGCCGGATCTCCTTGATGCCGACGCGGTTGATCGGAAGCTGGCGCGTGTCGGCGCGCGCCTGCACATCCTCGACTTCCGCGAGTACCGGGCGCACGACCTTGGCAGATGAGGGGGGAGGTGTCATGCCTGAAGCCTACAGGAATACCGCCAGTGGTAATAAGGCCGCACCGACATAATGCAATAGCACCCGGTTATCCGGCCGGTTGCTCCGCGGCGTTCCCGTCCGTCAGCCGGTACCGGCCGAGCGGCCCGCTGAGCGCCCGGTTGACCGGCCGCGTTCCCGGGTCTGCAGCCCCCACCAGCGCTCGATGCTGCTGCTGAGGCCCGGCGCGTCCAGTCCCGCCGCGGCGAGGCAGGTCTCTCTGGAGCCGTGCTCGATGAACCGGTCAGGGATGCCCAATTGCAGCAGGGGCATCGATACCCCTTCGGATGCGAGCAGTTCGGCGACAGCCGAGCCGGCACCGCCGGCCACCGCGTTTTCCTCTATGGTGACTATCGCGCGGTGTCGTGCCGCGAGGGAGAGGACGAGGTCCTCATCGAGCGGCTTGATGTAACGCATGTTGACCAGGGTCGCATCCAGGCGGTTCGCGATATCTCGCGAGAGCTCGACCATCGGACCGAATCCGAGCAGTGCGAGTCCACTGCGACCCTCACGAACGACCACGCCGCGACCGACAGGCAGGGCGGTCATGTCCTGCGCAATCGGCACCCCAGGACCGGTGCCGCGCGGATAACGCACGGCGGACGGGCAATCCAAGGTGCTCGCGGTGTACAGCATCTGCCGGCACTCGTTCTCGTCGGCAGGGGCCATCACCACCATGTTGGGGATGCAGCGCAGATAAGAGAGGTCGTAGCTGCCCTGGTGCGTAGCACCGTCGCTGCCGACCAGTCCGGCGCGATCGATCGCGAACACCACCGGCAGATTCTGCAGCGCGACGTCGTGGATGAGCTGATCGTAGGCGCGCTGCAGGAAAGTCGAATAGATCGCCACCACCGGCTTCATTCCCTCGGCGGCCAGACCGGCGGCGAAGGTCACGGCGTGTTGTTCCGCAATGGCCACATCGAAATACCGGTCGCGAAATCGCTTGGAGAACTCGACCAGTCCGGACCCCTCCCGCATGGCGGGAGTGATGACGATCAGACGCGGCTCGCGAGCAGCCATGTCGCACGCCCATTGACCGAAGATCTGCGAGTAGCTCGGACCGGTGCTCTTTTCCTTGTAGATGGTGCCGCTGACCGGATCGAACGGACCCGGGCCGTGCCACTTGATGGGGTCGGCCTCCGCCGGAGGATAGCCCTTGCCCTTGCGCGTCACGACGTGCAGGAACTGCGGGCCGTGGAGCTTGCGCAGGTTGCGCAGGGCGCTGACCATCGCCTTGACGTCGTGGCCGTCCATCGGCCCGATGTAGTTGAAACCCAGCTCCTCGAACAGCGTCCCCGGCAGGACCATGCCCTTCAAGTGCTCTTCCGAACGGCGCGCCAGCTCCCACACGGTGGGCATCTGCTTCAGAACCTTCTTGCCGCTCTCGCGCAGATGCGCGTAGACGCGGCCGGAGAGCACGCGAGCGAAGTGGTTGGACAGCGCGCCGACGTTCTCCGAAATCGACATGTCGTTGTCGTTGAGAATGACCAGCAGGTTGTTGGGCAACGAGCCTGCATGGTTCAACGCTTCGAAGGCCATGCCGGCCGTCATGGCGCCATCGCCGATGACCGCGACCACACGCCGATCCAGGCCGAGCTGGGCGGCGGCGACCGCCATCCCGAGGGCGGCGCTGATGGAAGTGCTGGAGTGCCCCACTCCGAAGGTGTCGTATTCGCTTTCCGAGCGCGCCGGGAAGGGAGCAAGCCCGCCATGCTGTTTGATGGTATGGAGACGGTCTGAGCGTCCGGTGAGGACCTTGTGGGGGTAGGCCTGGTGGCCAACGTCCCAGACCAAGCGATCCTCGGGCGTGTCGAACACGTAGTGCAGGGCGATGGTCAACTCGACCGTGCCGAGGCCTGCCGCGAAGTGACCGCCACGGGTGCTGACCGTGTGGATGAGGAATTGCCGCAGCTCAGCGCACAGCTCGGGCAGCTTGGCCAGAGGCAACCGGCGGAGGTCCGCCGGGGTCTCGATCGAGCTGAGCAGCTGATACTTATCTGGCGGAGCAGTCATCTGAACCAGTTTACACGACGGTCAAGCCAACGTCCCGGGTCGCGGGAGGGCGTACCGCACAGTAACAAGAACAATGCCGTGTCTCCTTTAAACATCAGCTCACGCGGCTGACCACGAAATGCGCAAGCTCGGTCAGTGCAGCCCCGCGTTCCCCCAGTGGCGCGAGCGCGGCGACCGCGTCATCGCGCAGCTGGCGAGCACGGTTGCGCGCCAACTGCAATCCGACGGTGCTCGGATAGGTTGGTTTGAGGTGCGCAGCGTCTGCACCCGTGGCCTTGCCGAGCAGCGCCGGGTCGCCCTCGACGTCGAGGATGTCGTCCTGGATCTGGAAGGCCAGACCGATCTGTGATCCGAAGCGCTCCAGAGCCCGCAGCGGCGGGCCTTCCGGGGTCCCCGCGGCGAGCGCTCCGAGCAGCACGCTCCCTCGAATGAGCGCGCCGGTCTTGCGCTGATGCATGTTCTCGACGGCCTCGACGGACAGCGTCTGCCCGACCGCGGCCAGGTCCACTGCCTGCCCGCCTGCCATTCCGGAGGTGCCTGCCGCGTGCGCCAGCGCACGAATCATCTCGATTCGCAGGGCTGGTGAAGGAGTTTGATCCCCGGCCAGCACTTCGAATGCCAGTGCTTGCAGAGCATCGCCGACGAGGATGGCCGTGGCCTCGTCGTAAGCGCGATGACACGTGGGGCGCCCGCGCCTGAGGTCATCATCATCCATCGCCGGTAGATCGTCGTGCACGAGGCTGTAGACATGGATGAGCTCGACCGCTGCTGCAGGTGCATCGAGCTGTGCGAGCGATGCGCCCAAAGACTCCCCGGTCATGTAGACGAGTATCGGCCTGAGCCGTTTGCCTCCGCCGAGCGCGCTGTACCGCATGGCCTCGCACAGGCGCGGCGTACCCGGATCGGGCAGGTCCAGATACTTCTCCAGCATCCGTTCGACCCGGCTGCGGTACTGCGCGAGGCGCTGCGGGAAGTCCTGGTTCATCTGGGGATTTGGATCGGCGACCATGCAGGAATAGACGTCACGCGCAGCGCCGATCGACCGGCCGCCGGCCCTTTAGGAGACACCTGGAGCGTCGTCGTCGGAGATCGCGAACGGCTCGACCCCCGCATCCGCGCTGCGCTTGAGCAGAATCTCCACTTTCTGCTGGGCGCTCTTGAGTGCGCCCTGGCACTGGCGCGTCAGCGCGACCCCCCGCTCGAAGGTCTGCAGAGCCTCATCCAGGGGCAAATCGCCGCTCTCGAGCCGTTCCACCAGGCCTTCCAGCTCCGCGAGCGCTTGTTCGAAGTCCGGCGTGGCCGGGCTCATGGCCGATGAGTCGCCCGGGAGGTCCGGTTTGGGTTCGCGAGACAAGCTTGAGCATACTCCGGTGGCAGTCCCGAAGCGGGACCGTGGGTCAACCAACGCACCACGTTACACAGCCTGATGGGACGGGGCAACGACTGCACGGGATCGAGTGCCCGTCAAGCGGTTGACGTAGCAGGGCGCCGCGGAATACAGTTCGGGCCAGCGTTAGACCCAGTCTAATCAGTATCTGATCGAGGAGTGAGTCGTGAATCTCAAGGGCAGCAAGACCGAAAAGAACCTCAAGGACGCTTTCGCCGGCGAGTCGCAGGCGAATCGTCGCTACCTGTATTTCGCAGCCAAGGCCGACGTCGAGGGCTTCAATGACGTGTCGGCCGTGTTCCGCTCGACCGCTGAGGGCGAGACCGGCCACGCGCACGGGCACCTGGAGTACCTGGAGGCCGTGGGCGATCCGGCCACGGGCCTGCCGATTGGCGAGACCAAGCTGAATCTGAAGGCCGCCATTGCCGGTGAGACCCACGAGTACACCGACATGTACCCGGGCATGGCGAAATCCGCTCGCGAAGAGGGTTTTTCCGAGATCGCGGATTGGTTCGAGACGCTGGCGAAGGCCGAGCGCTCGCATGCCAACCGCTTCCAGAAAGCGCTGGATTCGATCTGAGCCCCGATGAAGCGAATGGGAGTGCGGCCGACGGGCCGCCCTCCCAGGCTCGAACACCGGCCCGGGCCCCCGGCGAAGGCAGCCTGAAGGCGCCCACGCGCCATCCCATCGACTGGCGCAACCCGGCGTTCTACGACGAAGCGTCCCTGGAGAAGGAGCTCGAGCGGGTATTCGATATCTGCCACGGCTGCCGCCGATGCTTCAGTCTGTGCAATTCCTTTCCCACGCTCTTCGACGCCGTCGACGACACGCCCACGGGGGAGGTCGAGGGCGTCGCGAAGAAAGTTTTCTGGCAGGTGGTCGACCACTGCTACCTGTGCGACATGTGCTTCATGACGAAGTGTCCGTACGTGCCGCCACACCCCTGGAACGTCGACTTTCCGCACCTGATGCTGCGTGCGAAGGCGGTGCACGCCCGACGAGAAGGATTGAGCTTCCGCAATCGGGCGCTGGCGTCCACGGACACCGTCGGAAGCCTCGCAGGGATCCCGGTCGTGGCGGAGATCGTCAACGCAGTCAACCGCTCCTCGGCAGGCCGCGCCTTGTTGGAAAAGGCCCTCGGCGTGGACCGCAAGGCGCCCATCCCGACCTATCATTCCCGGACGGCTCGCAAACGTCTCGCCGGCCTTGGCACGACGGATGCGCGCGGCGACGGTGCCACGGTGCGCTCCACCGAGCAGACCACGGGCAAGGTCGCGCTCTTCACGACCTGTTATGGGAACCGCAACGAGCCGGCGCTCGATGAGGATCTCGTAGCCGTCTTCGAGCACAACGGCATTCCAGTCCGGCTCATTGCGCAGGAGAAGTGCTGCGGCATGCCGCGCCTGGAGCTCGGGGACCTGGAGGCGGTCGCGAGGCTGAAGGAGTTCAACATCCCGCGGCTGAAGGAGGCCGTGGATGCCGGCTACGACATCGTCGCTCCCATTCCCTCGTGTGTGCTGATGTTCAAGCAGGAGCTGCCGCTGATGTACCCGGAGGATGCGGACGTACAGGGGGTGCGCTTGTCGTTTTTCGATCCGTTCGAGTATCTGATGCTGCGCCACCGCGCCGGCCTGCTGCGCACCGATTTCAAGAGCAGCTTGGGCAAGGTCAGCTACCACGTGCCCTGTCACCTGCGCGTACAGAACATCGGCCTGAAGACGCGCGACGTGCTCAAGCTGGTGCCCGATACCACCATCGACGTGATCGAGCGCTGCTCCGGCCACAACGGCACGTACGCGGTGAAGAAGGAATTCCGCGCCGCGTCCGTGAAGATCGGCAAGCCGGTCATGCAGCGGGTGCAGAATGCGCACCCCGATCACTACACCAGCGACTGCCCGATGGCGGGGCGCCAGATCGAAAGCGGCCTCAGCGAGCCGCAAGAGCCCGATCACCCGCTGCGCCTACTGCGGCTCGCTTACGGCATCTAGCGGGGCAAAAACCACGCTTTTTGCCCCGCGTGCAGAAAGCGCTGGCCCATTTCGGGCCGTAGGCGACTTTCTGCAATGGGACAATAGACCATGAACAAGCTCTCTCCCGCAGACCTCTACTCACTGGAGCGCTATGCCCGCGAGCGCCCGGCGATCCGCACCAGCGTGCTCGAGCACAAGCGCGATCGGCAGATCCACGTCGGCCCGAATGCGACCTGGCTGTTCGAGGACCGCATCACCGTGCAGTACCAGGTTCAGGAAATGCTGCGCACCGAGCGCATCTTCGAGCCGGAAGGCATCGCCGATGAGCTCGCCGCCTACAATCCGCTCATCCCCGACGGCCGCAACTGGAAGGTGACGCTGCTCATCGAGTTCCCGGACGTCACCGAGCGCCAGCGCGAGCTGGCGAAGCTCAAGGGCGTGGAGGATCGCTGCTGGGTTCAGGTCGGCGCACGCGAGCGGGTCTTCGCGATCGCCGACGAAGATCTCGACCGCGAGAACGACGAGAAAACCTCCTCTGTGCACTTCCTGCGCTTCGAGCTGACAGCGGAGATGGTGGCCGCCCTGCGCTCCGGGGACGCCCTTGGCGTGGGCGTCGATCACCCGCACTATCGGCACAGCGTGCCGCAGCTCAGCGAGGCCGCGCGCAAGTCGCTGCTCGCCGACTTGGCCTGATACTGAAATTTTCAGTATCCCTGCTAAGATCCGCGCCGGCTGACAGCGGATCTTGCGTCGATGAATCAATCCTATACCGCTTCCGACATCGAAGTCCTGAGCGGCCTGGAGCCCGTGAGGCGCCGGCCCGGGATGTACACCCACACCCAGCGGCCGAACCATCTGGCGCACGAGGTGATCGACAACAGCGTCGATGAGGCGCTGGTCGGACACTGCAAGCAGATCGACGTCACCCTCTTCAAGGACGGCTCGCTGCAGGTGGCGGACGACGGCCGCGGCATGCCCGTGGATATTCACCCGAAAGAGAAAGTCAGCGGGGTCGAGCTGATCCTCACGCGGCTGCACGCAGGCGGCAAATTCACCGACAAGACCTATAAGTTCTCCGGCGGTTTGCACGGCGTCGGCGTGTCCGTCGTGAACGCGCTGTCGAGCAAGCTGGAGTGCTGGATCAAGCGCGGCGGCAAGGAATACAACATCGGCTTCAAGGACGGGAAGGTCTATTCGAAGCTCGAGGCGGTCGGGACGGTGGGCCAGCGCAACACCGGCACCACGGTGCGCTTCTGGCCCGATCCGAAGTTCTTCGACTCGGACAAATTCTCGGTACCGCAGCTCAAGCACACCCTCAAGGCGAAGGCCGTGCTGTGCCCGGGGCTGAAGATCACTTTCAAGAACGAGGCGACGGGCGAGAAGGACGAGTGGTTCTTCACCGGCGATCTCGGGGCGTACCTGCTGGAGGAGCTGGGCAAGACCGAGCTGCTGCCTGCCGAGCCGATCACCGGTTCCCGCGAGCAGGACGCCGATGCGGTGAGTTATGCGCTGGCGTGGGCGCCCAATGTCCAGGAAGTGCTCGGGGAGAGCTACGTCAATCTCATTCCGACCATCGAAGGCGGGACGCACGTCAATGGCCTGCGGTCCGGCCTCGCGCAGGCGGTGCGCGAGTTCTGCGAGTTCCGCAACCTCGTCCCGCGCGGCATCAAGCTCACCCCCGAGGATGTCTGGGACAAGGTCGGCTACGTGCTGTCGGTGAAGATCAACGAGCCCCAATTCGCCGGCCAGATGAAGGAGCGGCTTGCGTCCCGCGATGCAGCCGGGCTCGTCGAAGGCTTCGTGCGCGACTCGATGGCCCTGTGGCTGAACCGGCATCCCGATGCCGGTGAGCGGATCGCGCAGTACGCGATCAGCAACGCCCAGGAGCGGCTCAAGGAAGCGCAGCGCGTGGTGCGCAAGCGCATCTCCGGCGGCCCGGCCTTGCCGGGGAAGCTGGCCGATTGCGCCAGCCAGGAGCCCAAGCGCTCGGAGCTGTTCCTGGTGGAGGGCGACTCCGCCGGTGGCTCGGCCAAGCAGGCGCGCGATAAGGACTTCCAGGCGATCATGCCGCTGCGCGGCAAGATCCTGAATACCTGGGAGCTGGATGCGGGCGAAATCGGCGCGTCCGAGGAAGTGCACAACATCAGCGTGGCGCTGGGCGTCGAGGCCGGCTCGGCGGATCTGGCTCCGCTGCGCTACCACAAGATCTGCATCCTGGCGGATGCCGACTCGGACGGGCAGCACATCGCGACTTTGTTGTGTGCGCTGTTCCTGCGCCACTTCCGTCCGTTGGTGACCAACGGCCATGTCTATGTCGCAATGCCGCCGCTCTACCGCATCGATGCCGGCAAGAGCGTCTACTACGCGCTCGATGACTCCGAGCGCGACAGCCTGCTGAAGCGCATCGAGAAGGAAAGCCCGCGCACCAAGCCGACGGTGACGCGCTTCAAGGGCCTCGGCGAGATGAATCCCGCCCAACTGCGCGAGACGACCATCGATCCGCGCACCCGGCGCCTGGTGCAGCTCACCGTGGAAGCCAAGGACGAGACGGACAAGCTGATGGATATGCTGCTCGCCAAGAAACGCGCCTCCGACCGGCGCGAATGGCTCGAGACCAAGGGCAACCTGGCGGAAGTGCAGGTCTAGCGATGCAGGATCAGGAGCTCAATTTCGAGGGGATCGAGAAGCAGCCGCTGCGCACCTTCACGGAGAAGGCGTACCTCGACTATTCGATGTACGTCATCCTGGACCGCGCGCTGCCGGCGCTGGCCGACGGTCTGAAGCCGGTGCAGCGTCGCATCATCTATGCGATGAGCGAGTTGAGCCTCGCCGCCGTCAACAAGCACAAGAAGTCCGCGCGCACCGTTGGCGATGTCATCGGCAAGTATCACCCGCACGGTGACAGCGCCTGCTACGAGGCGATGGTGCTCATGGCGCAGCCGTTCGCGTATCGATATCCGATCGTGGACGGGCAGGGTAACTGGGGCTCGCAGGACGACCCGAAATCCTTCGCGGCGATGCGCTACACGGAGGCGAAGCTCACGCGCTACGCCGATGTGTTGCTGGGCGAGCTGGCGCATGGCACGGTGGACTGGTCCCCGAACTTCGACGGCTCGCTGGAAGAGCCGATGCTTCTCCCGGCCCGATTGCCCAACCTGCTGCTCAATGGCACGACAGGGATCGCAGTGGGCATGGCGACGGACATCCCGCCGCACAATCTGCGCGAAGTCGCGGCCGCCTGCATTCACCTGCTGGAGGACCCGGAGGCCACAACCGCGCAGCTGATGAAGCACGTGAAGGGCCCCGACCTGCCGACGGGCGCGGAGATCATCTCCCCGCGCGCCGACCTCAAGGAGTTCTATGAGAAGGGCGTGGGCAGTTTCAAGGCCCGCGCCACCTACGAAATCGAGGACGGCAACGTCATCATCACGGCCTTCCCCTACCAGGTCTCGGGCGTGCGCGTGCAGGAGCAGATCGCCGAGCAGATGCGCAACAAGAAGTTGCCGATGGTGGAGGATCTGCGCGACGAGTCCGATCACGAGAATCCGACGCGGCTGGTCATCGTGCCCCGCTCCAACCGCGTGGACATGGTCGAGGTGATGAACCACCTGTTCGCCACGACCGACCTGGAGCGCAACTATCGGGTCAACCTGAACGTCATCGGGCTCGACGGCCGGCCGAAGGTCATGGGCCTGAAGAGCATCCTGAGCGAGTGGCTCGAATACCGCATCAAGACCGTCACGCGCCGACTGCAGCACCGCCTGGATCGAGTCACGCGGCGGCTGCACATCCTGGACGGCCTGCTGGCCGTCTATCTGAATCTCGACGAGGTGATCCGCATCATCCGCCGGGAGGATGAGCCGAAGCCGGTGCTGATGAAGCGCTTCAAGCTCTCGGATGAGCAGACCGAGGCGATCCTCGAGACCAAGCTGCGCCACCTGGCGAAGCTCGAGGAGATGAAGATCCGCGAGGAGCAGAAGGCCTTGAGCGATGAGCGCGATGAGCTCGAAGCGCTGCTGAAGAGCCGCGCCAGGCTGCGCAAGCTCGTCGGCGAGGAGATCCGCGCGGATGCGGAGAAGTTCGGCGACGACCGCCGCACGAAGATCGTCGAGCGCGAGGCCGCGCAGGCGATCGATGAGACCTCGCTCATTCCCAACGAGCCCGTGACGGTGGTGCTGTCCACCGGCGGCTGGGTGCGCTCGGCGAAGGGTCACGAGATCGATCCCCTGACGCTGTCGTACAAGACCGGCGACGGCTTCCAGTCGGCCGCCCGGGGCCGCAGCCTGCAGCAGGCAGTATTCATCGACAGCACCGGCCGCACCTACAGCCTGCCGGCGCACTCCTTGCCCTCGGCGCGCGGACTCGGCGATCCGCTGTCAGGTCGCTTCAATCCGCCCGATGGCGCGAAGTTCGCCGGGGTGATGATCGGCGAGCCCGAGGATCTGTGGCTGCTCGCGAGCGATGCGGGCTACGGATTTACCGTACGGCTCAAGGAACTGATCACCGACCGCCGCGCCGGCAAGACCGTTCTCAACGTGCCCGACAACTCATTCGTGCTGCCTCCGGCGTGGGTGCCTTCCCAGGACGCCCTCGTCGTGGCGGTCAGCAGCGAAGGCAAGCTGTTGGCTTTTCCGGTCACGGACGTGCCGGAGATGCCTCGCGGCAAGGGCAACAAGCTTTATGACATTCCTTCCAAGAAGGCCGCCGCTCGCGAGGAGGTGATGACCGGCGTGGCCGTCGTGCCTCCCAGCGGCAGTCTCGTGCTCTGGGCGGGTGACAAGCAGAAGGAGCTCGACTGGAAGGACCTCAAGGAATACCGCGGTCAGCGCGCCCAGCGCGGCTCGGTGCTGCCTCGCGGCTGGCCTCGCAAGGTCGATCGCCTGGAGTCGAAGCTGCCTCCGCCGCCTGAGAAGAAGGACTAGCGTACCGCCGGCGCCGCGGGCGAGGCCCCTCAGCGCCCCTGCGCCGCCCCCAGCACGACCTGCTCGGGCTCGTTGATGAAGTAGCCCTGGATGTACTGCACGCCGAGCTGCCACAGCACGGCCATGGTGTTGGCGTCCTCGACGCGCTCGGCGATGGTCTGGATGAGGCGCTTGGTGGCCGCCTCGACCAGGGTGCGCGTGCGTTGCTGCAGGCCCTGGTCGGCGGCGAGGCTCTGCACCAGTGCGCCATCGATCTTCACAAAGTCCAGGGGCACGCTATCGAGCAGCCCCTGACTGTCACGACCGGAGCCGAAGCCATCGATGGCGAAGCGGAAGCCGCGCTGGCGCAAAGCGCCCGCGAGCGCCTTGACCTGCGGGGCGTAGGTCGAGGCAATCGCTTCATTCACTTGGAAGCACAGCCGCGAGGGTTCTGCGCGGCTCGAGCGCACGTGATTCTCCAACCACCCCTGGAACGTCGCGTCGGCGACGGTGTCCTTCGACAGGCGCACGAACAGGCACCCGGGCTTGCGCTGTGCCGCGAACGATAAAGAGGCTCCCACGACCCAGCGATCGATGTTCTTCATCAGATCGTTGCGCTCGGCGGCAGCCATGAACTCCGACGGCAACACTTCCTTGCCGCTCCCGTCGATCATGCGCACCAGCACGTCGAACATCGCCGGATCTTCGCCCTGCAGGCTCGCCACCGGCTGCTGTACGAGCCGGAAGCGGTTCTCCATCAGGGCCGCCTTGATGTGCTTGACCCACACCAGGTCATAGGACTGAACACGCGTATCGGCATCGGCGCGGTCGGAGACGACCGCTTGATTGCCGCCACGCTGGGTGCCTCGTTTGCAGGCCTCGACAGCGTCGGCAATGACTGCGTCCAGGTCGGTCTGGCTGTGCGAGACCACGGTGAGACCGATCGTGCACGTCACAGTGACGGACTTGTCTCTGACGCGTGTGGTGTGCTTCTGCAACCGGCCCAGGAGCTGCGCGCTCCAGGCCTCGACGTCGTGCTCGTTGCCGCGCTCCAGCAGCGCCAGGAACTTCACACCGCCAAGCCGGCCGATGATCTCTTTCGGGTGCAGCGTCTCGCGCAGGATCTTCGCGAACTCGACGATGATCTCCTCGCTCGCGACGACGCCGACGTCGCGCTCGAGCGTAGCGAACTTGTCGAGCTTGATCAGCGCGAGGTGACGCATGCCGCCCGCCGCGGGGATCGCCAGGCGCTTGGCCAGCGCCTCCAGCAACTCGCGCCTGTGCAGGAAGCCGGTCGAGGCATCCGAGCGGATGGCTTCCGTGACGTCGGCGGCGAGCTTGACCTCGTCGCGCTTTCTGGCCGGCACCACCAGCCGCACGCACGGCTCCCCTTCGTGCTCACCGAGGGCCAGCACGATTTCAACGGGCAACGCGGAGCCATCCGCTAGCAGCGCACCCACCTTCAGGGTGTGGTCGCTCCAGCGGCCCTGCAGGCAGGCGGTCAAGGCGCCTTTGAGCGCTGCCTGGTTGGATTCATCGAACAGGTCCATCACCGGCTGCCCGACCAGGCCGTCGAGGCTGCCGTACAACTCGCCCCAGGCGGGATTGGCGTCGACCACGATGCCTTCCTGCACCTGAATGATCGCGTCGTTGGATCGCTGCAGCACCGACTCCAGCTGGCTGCGCGCATCGCGCGCCGACTTGACCGTCGTATTCAGGGCACGTTCCATGCGGAACGCGCGTAGCTCGCGCAGCACGACGGCATTCAATCGCGCCGGCATGGAGAGGGACACCAGGTCGCGGGCGCCTGCGAGCAGGGCATCCGTAATGAGGGCTTCGGTGGCCGGCTCCTTGCCGAGGGCGTCCGCCAGGACGAGCACGGGCAGCCGGGGGGCGACCTGATCGCGAACCCCGATGGTCGCCTGCAATTCGATACTTCCGCTGGCCACGTGAATCACCAGCTCCGGATTGATCTGCGTGAGGGCGTCCGCCAGGTCGCGCAGCTCCGGAATCCAGGTGCAATGAACCGCATGCCCTGCCCGGCGCAGAACACTATTGATCGCCTCAACGGGATCACGCGCGGTGCTCAGAATGATGAGCGGGACCGCATTCTGCTCGGTCAAGCGGCTGCCTCCCCAGGCGAACGAATACCCCGGAACGGGGCGGATTACTCGGGCGCTCACGCGCCTCGCCCTTCCGGGCCGCCCTACCGGGCGTTATCAGGGATTCTAGCACCGACCCCGCGGGGGCCCTTTGAGCCGTCTCTCAGTTAAAGCGTGACGGGCAACGTAACTTTCGCCGGTGCGCCGTGTACCTCACGGACCAGGCGGGGGACGAGATAGCCCGGCAAGCGCGCCGCCAGCTGTCCGGCCATGCGGGTGGCGGTGGCCTCCGGCACATCGAAGTGTGCTGCACCGCTGACTTTGTCGAGGAGGTGGAGATAGTAGGGGAGAACGCCTGCCTCGAAGAGTCGTTCGGACAGCTCGGCCAGCACGTCCGCGGAGTCGTTGACCCCACGCAGCAGCACCGACTGGTTGAGCAGGGTGAGGCCGGTTTCGCGCAACGCGGCGCAGGCTTCACGGACCTCCGCATCGATCTCGTTCGGATGGTTGCAGTGCAGGACAAATACCATCGGCCGGCGCACGCCGCGTATCCAGGCGATGAGTCCAGAATCCACGCGGGAGGGCAGCACGATGGGCTGACGTGTATGCACACGCAGTCGACGCAAGTGAGGGATGTCAGCGAGCGCATCCGTGAGGCTCTTCAATCGGGCATCGCTTAGCGACAGGGGGTCGCCGCCGCTGAGGATGATTTCCTGGATCGACTCATCGCGAGCGATCTCCTCCAGTGCCTCACTCCACCTGGGCGCATCGCCTGCCTGCTCGGTGTAGGGGAACTCGCGGCGAAAACAGTAGCGGCAATGGACTGCACACGCCTGCGTGGTAATCAGCAGGGCGCGACCTGAGTACTTTTTCAGCAATCCCGGGGCCCGGACCGCTGACTGCTCCCCCACCGGGTCGGCGGTGAAATCCGCTCTCTTCTGGTTCTCGCGGGGGGAGGGCAACACCTGCAGCAGCAGGGGGTCGTGAGGGTCGCCCCGACGCATGCGGCGTACGTAGCTGTGTGGAACGCGGAGCTTGAACGCTGCGGCGGCGGTCGCATCGCAGGCCCCCGCATCCAGGCCGACCGCCTGCGCCAGGGCCTCGACGCTGGTGAGGGCGGCGGCCATCTCGAGCTGCCAGCGGGCGGGGGCCTGTCCCAAGGGGGTCAGGTAGCGGGGGGGGGTCGTTGCCGTTATCATACGCGGCCCTTTTGGCGCGCCGGTTGGATCGATCGGGTCGCGCATTCTGCACCAGACCCACGTGAGCACGAAATGTCCAGCTACACCACGAGCGAAATCCGCGGCGGCATGAAGGTTCTTCTGGATGGCGAGCCCTACGCCATCGTCGAGAACGAGTTCGTCAAGCCCGGCAAGGGGCAGGCCTTCAACCGCATCAAGGTGCGCAATCTCAAGACCGGCCGGACCATCGAGAAGACCTTCCGTTCCGGGGAGTCCCTGGAGGCGGCGGACGTGGTCGACACGGAGATGCAGTATCTCTATCTGGACGGGGACTTCTGGTACTTCATGCAGCCGGAAAGCTTCGAGCAGTACACCGCCGGCAAGGCCGCCGTGGGCGATGCCGCGCAGTGGCTCAAGGACGGCGTGGTTTGCATCGTGACCCTGTGGAACAACGTTCCCCTGGTTGTCACGCCGCCGCCTCACATCGAGCTGAAGGTGATCGAGACCGATCCGGGCCTGCGGGGCGACACGGCCACCGGCGGCCAGAAGCCGGCCAAGCTGGAGACCGGCGCCGTGGTGCGCGTGCCGCTGTTCATCAACGAAGGCGACATCCTCAGGATCGACACCCGGACCGGGTCTTACATCTCACGCGGCAAGGGCTGAACGCCGCTTCGGGCGGCTCCGCCAGATCCCATCGGCGGTGTAGATCGCCAGCCCCACCCAGATCAGGGTGAGGCCTACGGCGCGGCTGCGCTCGAGGGTTTCCCCGAACACCGCCAGCCCGAGCGCCAGTTGCAGGCTTGGGGCGAGATACTGAATCAGTCCCATCGCTGAATACGGAATGAGTCGGGCGCCATAGGCGAACAGGAACAGCGGCACCGCCGTAATGGGCCCGGCGGCGACCAGCATCGCATCGACCACTCCACCGGAATGGCCGAGGGCGCCCACACCGGTCATCTCCAGCCACAGGAGGTAACCCGCCGCTACCGGCAGCAGCAGGAAGGTCTCCACCGCGAGGCCCGGAAGGGCCGCGACGGGGATGACTTTGCGCACGAACCCGTAGAGACCGAACGCCACGGCCAGGGTCAGCGAGATCCAGGGAGGATTGCCCGAAATGACGCTCATGTAGAGCACGGCGAGGCTCGCCAACCCTACCGATATCCACTGCGCCGGGTTGAGCCGCTCGCGCAGGAATACCAGGCCCAGCACCACATTCAGCAGCGGGTTGATGAAGTACCCGAGGCTCGTCTCCACCACGTGTCCGTTGGCGACGGCGTACACGTACACCACCCAGTTGACGGTGATCAGGCCTGCCGAGAGGCACAGGCGCCACAGGAGCGCAGGATTTGCCAGTGTCGCGCGGACCTGCCGCAGCTCACCGCGCAGCAGCATCCAGATGAAGATGAATACGCACGACCAGGTGACGCGATGCGCGATCACCTCGAGCGTTCCCACGGCGTGCAGTGGTTTCAGATAGAGCGGAAAGAGCCCCCAGATGATGAAGGCACCCAGGCCCGCGGCCAGACCCCTGCCTGCGCGAGACTCGCTCAAGGCCGGCTCGCCTCGAGAAAAATGCCGGCCACACGCTCGAGCCCGACACGATCGATTTCATCGAAGCGCGCGGGCGTGGGACTGTCGATGTCGAGCACGCCCAACACCAGGTCGTTGGCCAGCAGCGGAATCACGATTTCCGAGCGGGAGGCGGCATCGCAGGCAATGTGCCCGGGAAAAGACCCCACGTCCGGCACCACAATGCTTCTGCGCTGCTGCGCAGCGCTACCACACACCCCCTTGCCCATGCCGATACGCACACAGGCGGGCTTGCCCTGAAACGGTCCGACAACCAGCTCGTTGCCTCTCACGAAGTAGAAGCCTGCCCAGTTGATGTCTGGAAGAGCATCGAACAGCAGCGCTGAGGTGTTGGCAGCGTTGGCGACCATGTCGGTTTCGCCCGCCAGCAGTCCCGTCAGCTCGCCCGCGAGGCTGGCGTAATCGGCGGCTTTGTCCTTGAAGTCGTAGCGGTGGGTTGCGTGCATCGGTGGTGTGCTCCGACGGGTGCGTATTCTTACCGGCGCCGGACCGGTTGGCTCTCCCCCGTAAGGGCGATCCGTGTCAGGCCCGCTCGGTGGGGAATGGCAGCACCTCATCGATGGACTTTGCATCTGTCGCCAGCATGACGACTCGGTCGAAACCCAAGGCGACTCCGCAGCAGTCCGGCAGCCCCGCCTCCAACGCGGCGAGCAGGCGCTCATCGAGGGGCGGCGCGGGCGACCCCAGCCGGCGGCGCGCCGCCAGATCGCTCTCGAAGCGCGCCCTTTGCTCCGCGGCCGAGGCTAGCTCGTGAAAGCCGTTCGCCAACTCCACCCCCTCCACATAGAGCTCGAACCGCAGCGCAGCCCTCGGATCCTGCGGATCCAGGCGAGCGAGCGCGGCCTGTGAGGCCGGGTAACCGTGAACGAAGGTGAGACCGTGGATGCCCAGCTGCGGCCCGACGCGCGTGCCCATGAGGAACTCGAGCAACTCATCCCGCGATGGCGGGTCGGCTGGGGTGTACCCGTGCACGCGGGCGACGTTCGACAGCTGTTGGTCGGAGGCCGTGAAAGGATCCAACTCCAGGTGACGAAGGAATGCCTCACGATAACTCAATCTCTCGCCCGCAGCAGGGGTCCCCAGCAGCTCGCGCACGAGCTCTGCGACTTCCTCCATCAACCGGCTCAACGAGAACCCCGTGCGATACCACTCGATGAGAGTGAACTCCGAGTTGTGCAGGCGGCCGCGCTCGAAGCCCCTCACCACGTGACAGACCTGGTAGATGTCGCCCGTGCCTGCGGCCAGCAGGCGCTTCATGGCGTATTCCGGGGAGGTGTGCAGGAAGTACGGTTGATGGTTGGATAAGGTCACCTGCGCCGAGTGGATGTGCACATCGGTCACGGGCGCGTTCACCACCACCGGCGTGTCGACCTCCATCACCTGCCGTGCGGCAAAGAAGCTGCGCGCCTGCCCCAGCATCTGTGCCCGGCGCTGCAGCGTCGCTCGAGTGGCCGTTGGACGCCAGTCGCTCATCGGATCCTCGCCAGCGCCTCCCCCATTTGAATGCGCGACCCGGCTGCGAGTCCCGGCAGCCACTCGGCGAAGCCCGCGGGCGTCAGCAGGATCAGCGTCGATCCCATGTTGAAGCGACCCATTTCGGCTGCCTTGCGCAACGACAGGGGCCCGAGCGAACGGTCCACCGGAAGGTCCGTCCGCTGCCGGCGGCGGCGCGGGGTGATGTCGCCGTGCCAGACCGTCGCGATGCTGCCCACGAACAGGGCACCGACCAGCACCATCGCGAACAGCGCAGGCCCCTCTTCGAAGATACACACGACCCGCTCGTTGCGGGCGAACAGGTTGGGCACGGAAGCGGCGGTCACCGCGTTGACGCTGAAGAGACTCCCAGGAACGTACCACGCGGCGCGCAGGGTGCCATGCATCGGCATGTGGATGCGATGGTAGTTATAAGGGGCCAGGTACAAGGTGGCGAACTGCCCGCCGCGGAATCGCTGCGGCCAGTCGGAAGCGGCAGGGGAGGCAGCGAGCAGCTCCTCGAGCGTGTAGTCGTGGCCCTTCGCCTGCAGGATCCGCGAGCCCGCCAGAGATCCGATCTGGCTCACGGTGCCATCCACGGGCGATACGATGACCTGGGAGTTGGAATCCACGGGACGCGCGCCTGCGCGCAACGCGCGGGTGAAGAACTCGTTGAAGCTCGGGTAGCTGAGCGCATCCGGCTGGGCCGCCTCACTCATGTCGGGCCGGAACCTGCGCAGGAAAACAGAGATGAGCGTGTTCTTGACCCGCGGCGCCCGGACGCGCGTCAGTCGAAGCACCAGGCGCGAAAGGAAATGCTGCGGAAGGATTTTCTGCAGCGCGATGAACAGCGCGTCGCGCATCAACCGTTCTTGTTGAGGTCCGGCGCCGCAGTGCGCAGATCCTGGGCGATCTGTTTGGCATCGAACGGCGGGGTGAAGACGGCGACCTCGCGGGCATGGGCGTCGAGCAGAAAGACCGTGGCGGAGTGATCCATCGTGTAGTCGCCTCCCGGCAGCGGCACCCGCTGAACCGCCACTCCGAAGTCCGCGGCCACTTTGCCGACCGCCGCCGTGTCGCCGGTCAGCCCGATGAACTGCGGGTCGAAAGCATGCACATACCGGGACAGGACCGGTGGCGTATCGCGCTGCGGGTCGATGCTGACCAGCAGCACGCGCAGCTGCGGCAGCGCGCCGCTCTTCTTCACCTGAGCGAGCTTGGCGAGGGTGGTCGGGCAGACATCCGGACAATGCGTGAAGCCGAAGAACACCAGGCTCGGGGCGCCCTGCAGCTGTGCGGCCGAGAAGGGCTGCCCGGCGTCGTTGATGAGATGAAAGTCCCCGACCTGGCGCGCCTGCGGCAACCAGGTGCCGCTTGCCAGCTGGGGAGCGGAGCTGTCAAGTTTGCGCGCCAGCCAGAAGCCGGCCGACGCGGCGCACAGCGCCGCCACGAATATGAGGAGCCAGGATCTTCGTTCCATGAAGCCAGTATCCCACAGGGGCCGCAAGCCGACCGTGCTTCAGCTCATCGAGCTTGGCGCGCGGCGTCTGCGCCGCGCAGGCGTGTTCTTCGGACACGGGACGGACAACGCGCGCGACGATTCTGCGGCGCTCGTGCTGCACGCGCTTGGCTTGCCGCATGAGGCCCGCCCGAGCCTCTATCGCCGGCCTGTGAGTGAGGCGGGGCGGCGGCGGGCGGAGCATCTGATCGAGCGCCGCATCCGCGAGCGCATCCCGGCGGTCTACCTCACCGGGCTCACCTGGTTTGCCGGGCTGCCGATCCACGTGGACGAGCGCGTCCTGATCCCTCGCTCCCCGCTGGCGGAGCTCATTGAGAGGCAGTTCGCGCCGTGGATCGATCCGGCCCGGGTGCGGCGGATCGTGGATGTGGGCACCGGCTCGGGCTGTATCGCCATCGCGTGCGCCAAGGCCTTTCCGCGCGCCCGCGTGGATGCCCTCGACATCTCGCCGGAGGCGTTGGAAGTGGCGCGCGCCAATGTGAGGCGGCACCGCCTGGGGCGGCGCCTGAGCCTGTTCAAATCGGATCATTTCAGCGCCATCGAGGGTGAAACCTACGATATCATCGTGGCCAACCCGCCCTACGTGGGCGCGCGCGAGCTCCGGAGTCTGCCGCCGGAGTATCGGCATGAGCCGCGGATGGCGCTTGCGGCAGGACCGGCTGGCCTCGACTCCGTCACGGTCATCCTACGGAACGCGGGCCGCCACCTGCGTCCGCGCGGAATTCTGGTCGTCGAGGTAGGCAACACCGCAGCGGCCGTCCGACGCGCCTACCGGCATCTGCCGTTCACGTGGCTGGAATTCGAGCGTGGCGGCGGCGGTGTCTTCCTGCTCACGGCGGAACAATTGGGCGCAGGCCGTGAAAGTCACGCCTTTCGCGGCCGGAAACGAAGCTGATGTCCGCAAAAGCACCGTAAGGTGACTTTTGCCAATAAACATGTCCGGTAACACGATAGGCAAGCTGTTTACAGTCACGACGTTCGGCGAGAGCCACGGCCCCGCCATGGGCTGCATCGTGGACGGCTGTCCGCCGGGGCTGGAGATCTGCCCCGAGGACCTGCAGCTCGATATCGATCGCCGCCGCACCGGCACGTCGCATTTCGTCAGCCAGCGCCGCGAGGGCGATCAGATTCGCATGCTGTCGGGCGTGTTCGAGGGGCGTACGACGGGCACGCCCATCGGCCTCCTCATCGAGAATACGGACGCACGCTCGCGCGACTACGAGAAAATCAAGGACCGTTTTCGCCCCGGACACGCCGATTACACCTATCAGCAGAAATACGGGGTCCGCGATTACAGAGGCGGTGGGCGCTCCTCGGCACGTGAAACGGTCATGCGGGTCGCCGCCGGCGCCATCGCCCGCAAATATCTGGCTCATCGGCTCGGCGTCCGCATCCATGGCTACCTGAGCCAGGTGGGTGATCTGCGGCTGGAGCCTGTGGATCCGCCGTTTGCGTACCAGAACCCGTTCTTCTGTCCCGACCCCGCGCGCATCCCCGAGCTCGAAGCTCTGATCTGGAAGGTGCGCGAAGCGGGAGACTCGATCGGCGCTCGCGTCACCGTGGTGGCCACGGGCGTCCCCCCTGGTCTGGGAGAGCCCGTGTTCGACCGGTTGGATGCGGACATCGCCCATGCGCTGATGAGCATCAATGCCGTGAAGGCCGTCGAGATCGGCGCCGGCGTGCGCGCGACGGAACAGAAAGGCAGTGAGCATCGGGATGAGCTGACGCCCAAGGGCTTCAGGAGCAACAACGCCGGCGGCATTCTCGGGGGCATCTCCTCCGGACAGGACGTCATCGCGCACATGGCGCTGAAGCCGACCTCGAGCATCCAGGTGCCCGGCACGACCATCGACATCGACGGCAATCCGGTGGAGGTTGTCACCACGGGACGGCACGATCCCTGTGTCGGGCTGCGCGCGACGCCGATCGCTGAAGCCATGCTCGCGATCGTGCTCATGGATCACTACTTGCGCCACCGCGCTCAGAACGCGGACGTCCAGTCCAGAACGCCCGTGATATGAGCGGTCGGACGCATGACATCGCGGTCGTCGGCGCTACCGGGTTGGTAGGCGAGACGATGTTCCGGGTGCTGGAGGAGCGCAACTTTCCGGTCGGGGAGATCTATCCGCTCGCCAGCAACCGCTCGCTCGGCAAGTCGGTCAGCTTCCGGGGCCGCGACTACCCTGTGCTCGAGCTCGCGGGCTTCGATTTCGCACGCGCACGGTTCGCCCTGTTCTCCGCGGGGGGTGCGGTCTCGAAGGAGCATGCGCCCAAGGCAGCGGCCGCGGGCTGCATCGTGATCGACAACACCTCGGAGTTCCGTTACCAGGACGACGTCCCGCTCATCGTGCCGGAAGTCAACCTGCACGCGCTCGATGGCTACCGGGCACGCGGCATCATCGCCAATCCCAACTGCTCCACCATCCAACTCGTCGTTGCGCTCAAGCCGATCTACGACGCGGTGGGCATCGAGCGCATCAACGTGGCGACCTACCAGGCGGTCTCGGGTGCCGGCCGGGAGGCGGTGGAGGAGCTGGCGGAGCAGAGCATCGCGCTGATGAGCGGTCGCGCGTCCCCGGCCGCGCGGGTCGTGCCGAAGCGCATTGCATTCAACTGCGTGCCGCAGATCGACCGTTTCGAGGACAACGGCTATACGCGCGAGGAGATGAAGATCGTCTGGGAGACCCGCAAGATCCTCGAGGACGCGAACATCCGGGTGAGCGCCACGGCAGTGCGGGTGCCGGTGTTCTACGGCCATTCCGAGGCCGTCAGCATCGAGACTGCGACGAAGATCACGGTTGCGGAGGTTCGGGCCCTGCTCAAGCGGGCCCCGGGGGTGGAGGTGCTGGATGAGCGCCGGGCAGGGGGGTACCCAACGGCGGCTACCGAGGCAGCGAACCGCGACACAGTTTATGTCGGCAGAATACGTCAAGATCTTTCCACGGAAAGGGGTCTTAACTTATGGGTTGTCGCAGACAATGTGCG
>DATNEN010000209.1:0-6261 GCA_035552975.1 Steroidobacteraceae bacterium | reverse complement strand
TGACGGCAGGCCCGCGAAGCTCGACCTGCGCGCACTGCTGGAGCAGATCCGGATGCGCTGGCGCTCGGCCCTGGGGCTGTCGGTCATGATCAGCTGCCAGGCCACCTGCAACTACGTCCTGTTGGGCTGGGGGCCGACTTTGTTCGAACGGCTGCACCACTGGCCGAAAGATCGAACCGGGCTGGTGCTCGGACTGACGACCCTGGGCTGTGGTTGCATCGGCCTGTTTACCGGCGGATGGCTCTCGGACCGCTGGCAGAGCCGCGGACTGACGGATGCTTCATTGCGCGTCGGCCTGATCAGCCTGGCAGGCGTATTGCTCACGCTGGTGCCGGCGACCCTCGTGGGGCAGGCAGGGTGGACAGTCGCGCTGCTGGTGCCGGCGGTGTTTTTCATCGGGTTGCCGATCGGCTGCGGCTATGCCGCCGTGCAGCTCATTTTCCCCAATCAGACGCGCGGACTGGTTTCCGCGGTCGTCATCTTCGCGGTGGCGATGATCGGCCTGAATTTCGGCTCGCTGCTTCCGGGGCTGCTGGATGACCGGTTGTTCCACGATCCGCAGAAGATCGGGTGGTCGATGTCGCTGACCGTGGGGCTGGCGGGGGTTTTGGGGTTGGTCGCGGCCGCTTTATCGTTGGCGCCTTACCGCGCGGACTATCGTGCGGCGTTCGCTACGCAGCCGAGTGCGCCGACGGTTGCTCTGGCTGCGGTCCCTGCGCCTACGGCGCGGTGAGTGCTCCGTCGGCCACCACGGTCCCTGCGCCTACTGCGCGGTCAGCCCTCCGTCGGCAACCAAGGCGTGGCCGACCATGAAGGAGGACTCATCGGAGGCGAGAAACAGAACTGCACGAGCGATCTCTGACGGCTCTGCCATGCGGCCGATCGGCGTCTCCGCGACCTTTGCGCGCGCGAGCTCCGGGTCCGCCTTGAACCACTCGGTCAGCATCGGCGTGAGCGTGCCACCGGGACAGATGGCGTTGATGCGAACTCCGTCCTTGATGTGATCGAGCGCCGCGGACTTTGTGAGCCCGACCACGCCGTGCTTGGTTGCGCAGTACGCCGTTATGCCTGCGGTGCCGATCACTCCACCGACGGAGGCGGTGTTGATGATCTTGCCGCCGCCGGTGCGTTTCATGGCCGGAATCTCGTATTTCATGCTCAGAAACACGCCCGTCAGATTGATCGCGAGAATCCGCTGCCACTCCCCTTCGTCCACATCGGCGATCGGGGCGACCTGCAGATTGATGCCGGCGTTGTTGAAGGCCACATCCAGGCGCCCGTACCGGCTGAGTGCGAGCTCGACCATCGCCGCGCAATCCGCTGCGCGCGAGATATCCGTGTGGACGAACTCGGCTTCACCACCGCGCTCGCGGATCAGTGCCACCGTGCTTTGGCCCGCGGAATCGTTGACGTCGCTTACGACCAGGCGCGCGCCTTCTGCTGAGAAGGCCGTCGCCGTGGCGCGACCGATACCTGAGCCTGCGCCGGTGACGAGCACACTCTTGCCTGCGAATCGGTTGTTCATGCTTTGAAGACCTCACTGAATCCATTGGCACGGCGGTAGAGTCGCTCGTCGTAGGGAGAGCCGAGCGAGGAAGCTACGCTCTTCCGAAACTCACGTGCAGCGGGTACGGAGGCGAAGTCATTGAATTTTGCACGGCTGGTCCACATGGCGACCAGATTGAAGTGATCGGGGCGATCGGTCTGCCGCCGCACCTCCCTACAAGCGCGCCAGCATCTTCTTGAGCGCGAAGTGGCGATAGCTCTGGAGTGCGAGCGGGCGCAGCTCGCCCTCGCGGTGGCTCTTGGAGACATCCAACGCAATCCAGCCGTTGTGACCCATGTAGGGTGGGATCTCGTAACGGGAATCGGCGGTCATGAGGGACTGGGCGGGCACTCCTACCCAGAAGGCCACACGCCAGCGTCCTTGGTAGCAATAGGCTTGCGCGAAGACTTTCTTGCCGGCACGCCACACCGGCTGTCCGAATTGCGACGCCTCGGAGGTCTCCGGCAGGTCCAGGCAGATCCTGCGCATGGAGGCGAGGATTCGCCGGCCGCGCGGAGTGTTCTTCGGATCGATGTCTGCCACCGTGACGCGCTTTTTCGGTGCAGGGACCTCCGGCGTTCGCTCCATCGATTGCCGCAGCCGGGCCGGCGCCACGGTGTCATAGGCCGTGCGGACCAGCTCGGCGACCCGCTTCCAGGGAATGCCCTTGTCGAGCCGCACTCCGAGCCAGCCGCTCGGACCGACATAGGGCGGCTTGAAGAAATGCCGTGGCTCGGTGCGCACATAAGTGTCCTGCATGCCCTGCGGCGCCCGCAGCCACAGGGCGATCCGGCCATCCCCGTGATGATTGAGAACGTAGGTGGCGAACGTCTTGCCGCGCGTCACGCGGAAATTCGCCGATCCATGCGACTGGAGCGCTTCCGCTCCGGGAAACGCCAGGCACAGCCGGCTCACCGCATCGTCGAGCTCGTTTCCCATTGCAAACCCCGCCGTTGACGGCCGATACCGCGGCGCGTTGTGCCGCCGGCAAGTCGCAACATCGACTGCACCGGCCACCGCCGCGAAGAGGAGATCCTCTTGCGCGGCGGCTCACCGGTCACGGTGTTGTCAGATGCTGGCGCAGACGGACTTCGTCTCCAGATAGTTGTCCAGGGCATTGTGCCCCATCTCCCGACCCCACCCGGACTGCTTGTAGCCGCCGAAAGGCAGCGCTGCGTCGAAGATGTTATAGCAGTTGATCCACACAGTCCCGGCGCGCAAGCGGTTGGCGATGCGCTGGGCGCGAGCCAGGTCCCTGGAGTAGATGCCGGCGGCGAGGCCGTAGGTCGTATCGTTGGCACGAGCGACGAGGTCCTCATCCGCGCTCTTGAACGGGATCGCGGTAACCACCGGTCCGAAGATCTCCTCACGGTAGACCTTCATGTCCGGTGAAGTGTCGACCAGCACCGTCGGCTCGACGAAGTAGCCGGACTCGCCGCGGCGCTTCCCGCCACACACCGCCTTCGCTCCCTGCTCCTCGCCCGAGCGCAGATAGCTGGACACTCTTTCCAGCTGCGTCTGCGAAACCAGCGGGCCCATCTGCGTGCGCGTATCCAGGCCGGGGCCGAGGCGGATGTTCCTGGCGAGCTGGGTGATGCCCTCGACGACCTGGTCGTACTTCTTCTCCTGCACGAACAGCCGCGAGCCGGCACAGCAGCACTGCCCGTGATTGAAGAAGATGGCGTTCGCGGCACCGGGAATCGCGAGCTCGAGGTCCGCATCGTCCAGCACGATGTTGGGGGACTTGCCGCCGAGCTCCAGCGTCACTTTCTTCAGGTCGTGGGCGGCCGCCTTGACGATCAGCTTGCCGACTTCCGTCGAGCCGGTGAAGGCGACCTTGTCGACCAAAGGATGCGCCGCCAGCGGGGCGCCGCAGGGCTCGCCGAATCCGGTCAGCACGTTCAGCACGCCCTTCGGCAGGCCCGCTTCCTGACACAACTCCGCCAGGCGCAGCCCCGACAGCGGAGTCTCCTCCGCCAGCTTCAACACGACCGTGCAGCCGGTGGTCAGCGCCGGGCCCAGCTTCCACGCGGCCATCAACAGAGGGAAATTCCAGGGAATGATCTGCGCAACGACGCCGATGGGCTCGCGCCGCGTGTAGGCATGGTATTCGGCTCCGGGAGTGTAGGGCACCGACAGGCCGATGGTGTTGCCTTCGAGCTTGGTGGCCCAGCCGGCCATGTAGTGAAACAGGTCCGCCGCCAGGGGCACGTCGGCGGCGCGCGCGACCGCGATCGGCTTGCCGTTGTCGAGCGCCTCGAGCTGGGCGAGCTCTTCGAGGTTCTCCAGGATGAGATCGCCGACCTTCCAGATAATACGGCCGCGCTCGGACGGGGACAGGCGTGGCCAGGGTCCCTGGTCGAAGGCTTTACGTGCGGCGCTGACGGCGGCATCGACGTCCGCTTGCTCGCACGCGGCAGCTTTTGCGATGGGGCCTCCCGTACTGGGATCGAAGACATCGAAGCTCTGGCCGCTCTTCGCGCCGACCCAACGACCGTCGATCAGGACCTGGCGCGGCTTGCCGATGAAGGATTCCACATCGGAGCTGAGTGCTGTGACTTGGACTTGTGCATGCATGGTGAGGCGCTCCAATCCGTCGGTAGAGAGGGGGTGAGCTGCCCGTGCCGCGTGGCTGCCTGACGAGCAGCGACGTGGCGATTTTCGCATGTCGCGGCCGCCGCGTCAGACGCGGCAGTGAAGGTGTGTCATTGGTGTGTCATTCGGGTTGTAAACGGGGTCGTTGGGGACGAAGGACTCGCTCGTCAGTCGCGCCGCCTGGATTCCCCCACCGTCCACAGTTTGCCGAAGCCGGATCCGTCAGAGCTGCTGGAGCCGCGCAGCTGCCAAGCGCCCTGCGAGTGTCCCTCATTTGACTTCACTGGGAGGCTCCTCCACGCTGCCAACGGCGATCCCGCCAGCACTGGAGGCCTGTATGGCTGGCTTCTACGACATTCCCGTTCGCAGCATCGATGGATCGGCCGACCTGCTGGGGAGGCTTCGCGGCAGGGTCGTGCTTGCGGTCAATGTGGCGAGCCGCTGCGGGTTGACGCCACAGTATTCCGCCCTGGAGCAATTGCATCGCGATCTGCGCGAGCAGAATTTCTCGGTGGTGGGTTTTCCGTGCAATCAATTCGGCGCGCAAGAGCCGGGCAGCGAGCCGGAGATCGCGAGCTTCTGCAGCACGCAGTACGACGTGACCTTCCCGATGAGCGCCAAGCTGGAGGTGAACGGCAAGACCCGTCACCCTCTGTACGCATTCCTGACCTCGCCTACCGAGGGAGTTCCCGGGGACATCGCCTGGAATTTCGAGAAGTTTCTCATTGGCCGCGACGGTAAGGTGCTGCGCCGCTACCCGCCGCCCACCAAGCCCGACGACCCCGCTCTCCTGCAGGACATCGCCGACGCACTTTGACGCCGAGCTCCGCGGCGCGCGTCGTCGGGCACGATGTCCGTGATGAGCGACTTGACGATGTTGTAGCCGAGCTCGCGCATCGACTCATCCAGGCTGTTCTTCACGTCGATGGCGATCTGCGCCTGCTGCTCGAAGGTCTCATCCAGGCGTGGGCGGTCTCGATGGTGAAGGCGGATGCGAGCACGACGAGCAGCGCCACGACCACGAGCGGCGCCACGAACCACAACGTAGGAATTTCAGTCCCTGCCACGATGGGCCTCCCCCGTTTTTCGATGTTTTAGTCGGAAGCGACGGTATCCTAACGCAGCAGCTCCAGGACTGTCTCCGCCGGACGGCACAATCTGACACCTCGTGGGGTGACCACGATGGGGCGGTTGATCAGGATGGGATGCGCGAGCATGTGCGCGATCAGCTCCTGGTCCGTCCAGCGATCCTCGGCCAGGCCGAGCTCCGCATACGGCGTACCCTTCTCGCGCAACAGCTGGCGCGGCCGCATACCCATGCGCTCCAGCAGACTGCGCAGCAGCGCGGCGTCGGGCGGGGTCTTGAGGTACTCGATCACCTGCGGCTCGATGCCGGCCTCGCGGATCAGCGCCAGCGTGTTTCTCGAGGTCCCGCAGGCGGGATTGTGATAGATCGTAACGTCGGGCTTGCGTGCATCGTTGGGCGGGCTCATGCGTCTGAGTATATCGCGCCGGCGCGGCGCGCCCTCACCCGTAACGGAATAACGCCTTGAATCCAAAGTCCATGTGCGACTGGATGTGGCAGTGGAACAGGCTCAGCCCCGGCTGATCGGCGGTCAGATCGACGCTCACGCGCCCATAGATGGGCACCACCACCGTATCCTTGCGGATGCCGCTGGTCGGCTTGCCGTTCACATCCACCAGCTCAAAAAGATGCCGGTGCAAATGTAAAGGATGGGAGTCATCGGTGCGGTTACGGAACACCAGGCGATACCGCTGTCCCTGCTGCAACACGAACTCGCGGTCGTGGGGGTAGGACTTGCCGTTGACGGTCCAGAGGTTGAACGGACCTGCGCCACCGGGGATCTTCTCGAACACCATCTCGATGGTGTGCTCGGGCGGCGGCTGGGAGGAGGGCGGGTTGCCGAACACGGTGTAGTCCCAGCGGGCACCCGGTTGCGGCACCCACTTCGGCTGGCCATGCTGGTTGGCGTACTCGACCACCGCGCCGAGGCCTGCATTGCGGGTGGCCTCATCCGTCGCGCCCAGGATCCACACTCCCGGCTGATTCATCTCGATGTAGGCGTCGACGCGCTCGCCGGGGCCCAGCGTGATCACCT
>DATNEN010000208.1:0-2893 GCA_035552975.1 Steroidobacteraceae bacterium | reverse complement strand
CTGTGATGCGGCCAACTGATCGAAGATGCGCGGCTGCTGCGAACCCAGGTACTGCGAGCGGGTCGCCGGATTCAGATAGAGCCCGTAGTTGTATCGTGGGTCGACACCCGGGAACGGAATCGTGCCCACAGGCACACCGACGTAACCGGCACCGATCAGGGGCGCGCCGCCGATCGCGTTGAGGCTGACGTTGCGGGCGCGCGGGCTCGTGCACCCGAGCGCGAAATTGGGGACCGGGGCGGCGTTGAAAGGGGCCTGGTTGGCCAGAGCGCCTGCCACCACGAAGTCCGGGGGCCCACCGGCGGCGCCGATGGCGCCGGCGATGCCGCTCGCGCCGTTGCTGATGCACAGGTTGTACAGGGTGGAGAACGTCGAATAGTTCATGTTCCCCGTGTACGTGTTGAGGATGCGGTAGCCGAGGGCAGTCTGATCCTCATGCGACCAGTCCCCGGTGAAGGTCATCTTCATCTTGTCGGAAGGCATCCACAGGACCTTGCCCCGCATCGTCACTACGCCCGTGCCGTCGTAGTTGTCGTTGGTCTCGTAGCCCGCTTTGGCCATTGAGGTCTGCGGATCCGTCACAAAGGGCGCTGAGCCATAGAGCGAGTTGGCCGGGTACGGGATGACCTTGTCCCATCCCGTCTAATTCTGCGAGGAGACGCTGATCGAGGTGAGCAGCACATCCTTGATGATCGGCAGGTCCGCGGTGAACGACACGTCACGACGGTTGTACTGGCCTCCGGTCACCTGTGCGATGAAGCGCGGATCGTTACCGGGGGTGTGAGTGACGATGCTGATCGCGCCGCCGATGGTATTGGCGCCGAACAGCGTGCCCTGCGGACCCTTCAGGATCTCCACGCGGTCGACATCGAGCAGGTTCTGGTTCGCGCCGATCGTACGGGCGAGAAACACGCCATCCAGATACACACCGACGCCGGGGTTGAGGTTGAACGCGAAGTCATCCTGACCGATGCCTCGGATCGAGGCCGACAGCACCGAGCGGTCTCCTGAGAACGGCGCGCCTGCATCGAGGTTCACGCCGGGAGTCAGGTTGCCCAGGGCATGGATGTCATTGA
Organism: Steroidobacteraceae bacterium; assembly: GCA_035552975.1. GTDB lineage: Bacteria > Pseudomonadota > Gammaproteobacteria > Steroidobacterales > Steroidobacteraceae > 13-2-20CM-66-19. The sequence continues at coordinate 1,817 of DATNEN010000208.1, read as the reverse complement.
GCTGGCGGCTCTGCAACTGGTCGGCCGTGAAGGCTGACACCGCGATCGGCACCTGCTGGATGTTGTTCGAGCGGCGCTCCGCGGTGACCACGACCTCCTGCAGCTCCGCGCTGCTCGGGGCAGCGGCAGACTGATCCGCAGGGGCGTCCTGGGCTCGTGCGGCGGCCGATAGCAGCATTGCGACTGCCGCAGCGCACGTCATCACCACTACAGCCTGTGAATGCCCGCCTCTGGAATCACGAACCTTCTTGTTCACCGTTGTCTTCATGCTTCCCCCGTAGAACCCACTACCACGACCGGCACCAGTGAATACGCAAAGACCGGAGCCCCCTCTGGGGGGTGCCCCTGCCCTTGTTGGGCGGTCGCAACCATAAGACCATTGGCCAGGGGGGAATAGTAACCAAGGATTGCGTGGTCTGCGCGCATAAAAGTGCAACCGGCTACGACCCAGAGTGCATTGCCAGGGGGGGTCCCGGCGAGCTTTGTGCCTCCTTCGGTACAGAAAATTGGGGTGCTTCACGGAATACGGCGCTCCCCTTGGCCGATGTATCTTTCGTGCAACGCGAGCGGCCCAGCACAGCGGGGACTGCGACGCACCTTGGCAGGGCCCGGAACCGCCACGTGCGCGCCAATGGAATAAAATCTGCGCGCGCCGGGTCTGTCCCACGAACCCGAATGAACCAGCCCTCGGAACCTCAGGATGGATGACACGCGCGGCCGCTTCGAGGCCCAGGTGCTCCCGCACCTGGACGCCGCCTATCGGTTTGCCCGCTGGCTGTCTCGCTCGGCGAGCGACGCCGATGACATCGTGCAAGACGCCGTCCTGCGCGCCTTCCGAGGCTTCGAGGCCCTGCGGGGCTCGGATGCCAAGGCCTGGCTGCTGACCATCGTCCGCAACTGCCACGCGACGGCCAGTCGCCAGTCGGCACGCCGCGCCCTGGTTCCGCTTCCGGAAGAACACGACCCACACGACGGCCACGCGATGATCGCGACCACGCCCGACCCCGAACACGACTCGATCAGCCGGGACGACGAACGCACGTTCACGCGCCTCTTGGCAGCGCTCGCGGACGAGCACCGAGAGGTCCTCGTACTGCGCGAAATCGAGGAGATGGACTACCGGCAGATCGCAGCAGTCACGAACGTGCCGATCGGCACGGTAATGTCGCGACTCGCGCGAGCGCGTGCCGCACTTCGAGCCCATTGGCGCCAGCAGACAGAAGGAGCCCCGCGTGCAGTGCGCTGAGTCCTTGCGCGTCCAGGCGTACTTCGACGGCGAGGTCGACGCGATCTCCGCGGCGGAGATCGAACGACACGCCGAGCGTTGCCCCAATTGTCGCGCGCAGCTTCAGGACCTGGAGCGGATACGAGCGGCATTCCGCGAGAGCGTCGCGCCCGAGCCTGCCCCCGCGGAGCTGCGTGCACGGATCTCGCGTGCATTGGACGAGGAGGTCCGCGCCGAAAAGCTCAAGGCAGCGGCCTCCAAGCCCCGTCGGGACAGTCGCCCGGCCAGGGCCGGCTTCTGGCTCGGCCTTCTGAGCGGCGTTGGGGGTAGTGCGGTCGCTGCAGCCCTTGCCGTGATGATGTGGCTACCGGCGGCCTCGAGCCCCTTCCTCGATGAGCTGGCCACGGCGCACGTGCGATCACTGATGCCAGAGCATCTGATCGACGTCGTTTCGAGCGATCGGCATACGGTCAAGCCATGGTTCGCGGGACACACGGACGTGTCCCCGACCGTCGTCGACTTCGCGGCGCAGGGCTTTGTCCTGGTCGGTGGTCGTGCGGACTACCTCAACCATCAACGCGCCGCTGTCGTC
>DATNEN010000207.1:0-13201 GCA_035552975.1 Steroidobacteraceae bacterium | reverse complement strand
CAGGGGCTTGCCCGACTGCGCCATCTTGCCCAGCTCCTGTGTCGCCATGTCGAAGGCGCGCGCGGTGAAGGCCTTGTGTATGGAGATGTCGATGCTGCCAAGCCACGCGCCATCCATTCGGGCGTGCGCGATCAACGCCCCGCCCGCATCGACGACCGCGATGTTGTAAGGGACTCCGAGCTCCTGAGCTTTGCGTTCGCCTGCTGCGATGATGGCGCGGGCATCGCTCAAGCCCAATGTAGAGATCTGGCGTGGCATGATTCAACTCCTTGAGGATCCTGCAGCGAATTTTGGGGGTGTGGCCGTCAGTGGCTGCTGTGTCGGTGGCCCTCGTGATGTCCTTTGCCGCGTGTACGCCCGGCCGCCGCCACACCTCGCTCGGCGGCTTTGCCGCCGTTGGGCTGCAGCACGACCTTCGTCCAACCTTCCTCACGGGCATCGAAGTGCCGATAGGCCTCCGGCGCTTCTTCGAGCGACAGGCGATGCGAGACGATGAAGGAAGGTCGCACTTTCCCGGACGCGATCATCTGGCAGAGCTGGCGGTTGTAGCTCTTGACGCTCGTCTGGCCGGTCGCCATGCGCAGGCCCTTGGTCCAGAACTCGCCGAAGTCGAAGGCCATCTGCCCCTTGCGAGCCAGCTCGTGGGACGATTTCGGGTCCTCGGGCATGAACACACCGACGACGCCGAGCGACCCCGTGGCTCGCACCGATTGCACCAGGCTGTTCATAACTTCGTTCGGGACCTCCTTGCCGTGCGCGTCATGCGCATGGTATCCGACGCACTCGCAGCCACGGTCGGCACCCTCGCCGTGCGTGAGCTCCAGGACACGCTCGACCGGGTCTTCGCGGCTGTCGTCGATGGCGGTGGCACCGCATTGCTTTGCCAGCTCCAGGCGGTCGCGGTGGCGGTCCACGATCATGATGAGCCCGGCGCCCTTGATCTGCGCCGAGCACACGGCCATGAGCCCGACCGGGCCTGCTCCGTAGATGATCACCGACTCGCCCGGCTGCAACCCGGCCAGCTCCGTGGCATGCCAGCCGGTTGGGAAAATATCGGACAGCATCACGTAGTCATCCTGCCGGTCGGGAGCGTCCTCGGGGAGCTTCAGGCAATTGAAGTCGCCGTAAGGCACGCGCAGGTACTGCGCCTGACCGCCCTGCAGCTCGCCCATGCCCGCATAGCCGTAGCCTGCACCTGCATTACCGGGGTTGAGCGTCAGGCAAGCCGCAGTCAGGCCACGCTCGCAGTTCTTGCAATATCCGCAGGCGGCGTTGAAAGGGATGCAGACATAGTCGCCGCGTTTGAGGTTCGCTACGGCCGGGCCACACTCGAGGATCTCGCCCAGATTTTCGTGACCGATGATCTTGCCCGGCTCGAGATTGGTGCGGCCCTCGTACATGTGCAGGTCGGACCCGCAGATGTTGGTTGTCGTGACTTTCCCGATGACGTCGCTCGGGTGTTGGATGCTCGGATCGGGCATTTCCTTGACCTCGACGTCACGAGGGCCGTTATAGACGATGGCTTTCATGAGGGCTCCGCTGGACAGGCTCGTGTGTGTTTTCGTGAGCAGACGATGTGCCATGTCAAGCTGCCGCAGCACGCAAGGCATCGGCAAGGATGCGCTGCCGCATGCATAGGGGGATCCGCCCCGTCCGGCCGTCAGCCATAGCCTCGCCTGGCGCGCCGGCATGGGCTTTGCTGGTCAAACCCAGCCAAAGCGGAAGGTGCGGAATGCAGCGGGCAAAAGGCGAGCGGGTTGCCGAGCTTGGAGCGGTGCTTCGGCGCAGGACGGAGCAGCCCACCCGTATACCTCGGCTCAGGCAAGTGCAGCGCAGCGCGCCCGGCGTCATGGCGGGCGCAATGCCCGGCGGGATGACCGGCCTGACGACTGGCGTGACGACCGGCCTGACGACTGGCGCGACGACTGGCGCGACGACTGGCGTGATGACGGGCGCGAGGCCGGCCGCACGGGTCCTGATGGCCCTGCTCGCAGGCGTCCTGGTGGCAGCTTGCCACCCGGAACCTCGGTCGCCGCCGCGGGAGCCTCCCTCGCTGCCCTCGCCGCGACCCGGTCCCTCAAAAAAGCCAACGATCCCACCTGGCCCGCAATCGGAGGTAACAGCTACGCGCACCGCCGTCGCCGCCGTCGAAGCGGCGCTGTCACGATGTGTGTGATCGCGCGGGCGTCCCGGCCGGATCGGTCGCTGCTTGCCGATGTGGCGCAGCGGGCGTCAGCGCTCGAGCCGGCGCGAAATTTCTGCTTGAGGAGTGCAAACATGAAATCTCCTGGACACCAGAAATGGCCCGACCATCAGGTGAAGGAAAGCCACGTCGATGGCGCGGCGGAAGTGCGGATCGGCACCGAGGTGATCGCCCATTCGCGGGACGTGATCCGGGTGGAGGAAGATGGCAGCCCCATGCGGTTTTACTTTCCGCGCTCGGCGGTCGCGGCGCAGAAGCTGGAGCCCTCGAGCACCAGGACTCAGTGCCCGTTCAAGGGCACCGCGCGTTACTTCAATCTCAGTATCAACGGCAAGACATTGAAGGACGCGGTGTGGTCGTATGAGGAGCCCTTCGATGAGCATCAGGCTCTGGCGGGCAGACTCGCGTTCTACGAGGAGAAGTTTCCCGACATCCACGTGCAGCCCGCGCCCTGATCGCGACGGCGGCGGATGGGCGGGCCCGTCGGCGTGGCGCGCGTGCCGGCCCGTCGGCGTGACGCGCGTGCCGGCCCGCCACGTCGAACTGTCAGGCGGCCGCCTCATCAGTTGAGCTCACGGCCGCGTCGCGCCGCGCCGCGCCGCTCGGCGTTGGCGGTCTGTTGGATCGGAGGCGAGCGCATGGGCATGAACTTTGCGGCCCCCGATGCGCATTTGTACCTTGACTGATTGAAGGTCGTCGGGCAGCAGTCGCTGCGCCCCCAATCCTTCCAATCCGCCTCGAGACCAAGCGGTGTGGCGCAGCTATTTCATCGACGTTTCGGCTTCCTGTTTCGATTGGGCCTCATCGGCGCGGCGCTTGCCGCGACGACCGGCGTCCTGCTGTGGCGGGCCAGCATGGCGTACCCGGCCGGCGTGAACGATCCCATCGAGCAGCCGGTGCCTTTCAGTCACAAGCACCATGTCGGGGATGACGGAATTCGCTGTCGGTACTGTCACTCCTCGGTAGAAAAGTCGGCTTTCGCGGGCATACCGCCGATTTCGACGTGCATGACCTGCCACTCCCAGCTCTACACCGATCAGCCGGTACTGGCGCCGGTGGTCGAAGCCTTCCGCGGCGGCGCTTCGCTGCGCTGGAAACGCCTCAACAAGCTCCCGGATTTCGTCTACTTCAACCACAGCATCCACGTTGCGAAGGGCATCGGGTGCGCAAGCTGCCACGGGCAGATCGATACCATGCCCCTGACTGCGCGCACGGCACCCCTGACCATGCAGTGGTGCCTCGATTGCCATCGTCACCCGGAGCAGAACCTGCGACCCGCGGATCGGGTGTTCGATCTTCATTGGAAAGCCGCCAACCAGTCTGCACTGGGTGCACGTCTGCTGAAGGCGTACCACATCGATACGGCTCGCCTCACTGATTGCTCCGTATGCCACCGCTGAAGAGCGGACAGTCCTTCGACCCTGCTGCGGCGCGCGCCGAGCTGTCCGGGCAGTCGGGCCCTGTGCTGTGGCGCAGCCTGGAGGAGCTCGCTGACAACGAGGCCTTCAGGCAGTGGTTGCGGCAGGAGCAGCCGCGACTGGCCGAGGTGCTCGGTCTGGATCGGCGACAGTTCCTTCGCACGCTGGGCGCCGCGCTGGCTCTCGCTGGTGTCACGGCCTGCGGTCGTCCGCCGCAGAACGAAATCATTCCATACGTTCACGCGCCCGTGGGACAGGTGGACGGCTTGCCTCGGTTTTTCGCGACAGCATTGACCCGCAACGGCTACGCACACGGAGTGCTGGTCGAGAATCACATGGGACGCCCGACCAAGATCGAAGGGAATCCCCGGCATCCGGCAAGCCTGGGCGCCACGGACATCTTCGCTCAAGCGGCCATTCTGCAACTGTGGGACCCGGACCGCTCGCAGACCGTCCGGCATCGAGGCGACATCTCCAGCTGGGACGACTTTGCCGCCGCCCTATTGCATCTCACCGCACAGTCGGGACGCAACGGCGGCGCCGGGATGCATGTGCTCACTGGTGAGGTCACTTCCCCTACACTGACAGCCCAACTGGACGCTTTGCTGCAGAAGTTCCCCGCGGCGCGCTGGCATTTGCACGAGCCGCTCGACTCCGGGAATTCAAGGGCCGGCGCGCGGATGGCGTTCGGCGCTCCGCTGTCGACTCGGCTGCACCTCGATCGCGCGCGAGTGATCCTTTCGTTGGACGATGACTTCCTGTGCGATCCGGCGGCAGGCGTTCGCCATGCCAGAGATTTTGCGGCAACTCGAGCACCGGAGAAGGCCGGCGGCGGGATGAGCCGCCTGTATGTTCTCGAAAGCACGCCTTCGATTACCGGAGCGGTGGCCGATCACCGCCTCCCGCTGGAGTCCGCCCGTATCGAAGCGTTCTCCCGAGCGTTGGCGCGGCGCCTCGGCGTCCTCGAAGATCAGGCGGACTCGATTAACGAGTCGGCGTGGCTGGACGCTATCGTCAGCGATCTGCAGGCAAACCATGGGCATTCACTCATCACCGTGGGTCGGTCTCAACCTGCATGGATTCACGCGGCCGCGCACGCGATGAACGCTGCGCTTGGCAACAGCGGCGCCGTGATCGAGTACAGCGATCCAGTGGAAAGAGTTCCCGAGGAAGGTGCGAGCCTCGCGCAGCTGGTCAATGCGATCCGCGCCGGCTCCGTAGACCTGCTGGTGATGTTGGACGTCAATCCTGCGTACGACGCGCCTGCCGATCTCGAGTTTCGCGCTGCTCTGAAGCAGGTGCCCCACGTGGTACACCTCGGGCTGTATGTCGATGAGAGCGCAGAGTTGTCCGAATGGCATCTGCCACAGGCCCATGCACTGGAGACGTGGTCGGACGCACGCGCCTTCGATGGCACTGTCACGATAGGCCAACCGTTGATTGCGCCTCTGTACGACGGGCGATCGGCGTGCGAAGTCATGGCGCTGCTGATGGGCGCTGAGGTGCAGAAGGGCCACGACCTGGTTCGAAGGCAGTGGCGAGCGAAGCTTGCGGACGAGCCGGCGTGGGTTGCGGCTCTGCAGGCGGGTCTGATTGCGGACAGCGCGATTGCAGTGCGGTCGGCGAGTGTGCGCCCGGACCTCAAATCGCTCCTTGCTCCGCCAAAGTCGGGCGGGGCTCCGCCGCAGGGGGGCGGGGCTCTGTCGCAGGGGGGCGGGGCTCCGCCAGAGTCGAGCGGGGCTCCGCCGCAAAAGGGCAGGGCTCCGTCACAGTCGAGCAGCGCCTCCCAAGGCGGCCTCGAGCTGCTGTTTCGGGGCGATCCCACCATCGAGGATGGACGCTGGTCGAACAACGCGTGGTTGCAGGAACTGCCCAAGCCGTTGACGCAGTTGACCTGGGACAATGCAGTGCTGATCAGCCCGTCACTGGCTGCCGAGCGGCACCTGTCCAATGGCGAGCTCGTTGAGCTGCGTCTTCAGGGTCGCTCGTTGCGAGGGCCGGTGTGGATCACACCAGGCCAGGCAGCGCGCAGCGTCACCATTCACCTCGGCTACGGTCGCCGCCGATCCGGCCAAGTCGGCACCGGTCAGGGATTCGATGCTTATGCGCTGCGAAGCTCCTCAGGGCCGTGGCGATCTGCAGGGCTGCAGATCCTTGCAACCGGCGAGCGCTACGAGCTGGCCGGCACGCAGCAGCACTTTCAGATGGAGGGCCGGGATGTGCTGCGGGTGGGGACGCTGGCAGATTTCCAGACTAACCCGCGCTTCGCAACGGCGCACGATCGCTATCCCGACAAGCCCCCGAGCCTGTATCCGGACTATCCGCCCGGGGAGTATGCGTGGGGACTGAGCATCGATCTGAACGCCTGCATCGGTTGCAAGGCTTGCACCATCGCCTGCCAGGCCGAGAACAACATTCCCACTGTCGGCCGGGACCAGGTCCGGCGGGGGAGGGAGATGCACTGGATCAGGGTCGATCGGTATTACGAGGGCCACCAGGACAATCCCCACACATACTCGCAGCCCGTGCCCTGCATGATGTGCGAGCACGCTCCCTGCGAGCTGGTGTGCCCGGTGGACGCCACGGTCCATGACTCTGAGGGCCTGAACGTGCAGATCTACAACCGCTGCGTGGGGACGCGCTTCTGCTCCAACAACTGCCCCTACAAGGTGCGCCGTTTCAATTTTTTGCAGTACGTGCAGTCCTCGAGCGATACGCTCCTGGCCCAGCGCAACCCCGAGGTGACGGTTCGGCGGCGGGGCGTGATGGAGAAGTGCACGTACTGCATTCAACGCATCGAAGCGGCCCACATCGAGGCGGACAAGCAGGACCGGCGGATCGGCGATGGGGAAGTGCTCACCGCCTGCCAGGCGGTGTGTCCCACGCAGGCGATCGTCTTTGGCGACCTTTCCGATGGGCGCTCCCAGGTGGCGCAAGCCAAAGCCTCGGCACGCCATTACGTGATGTTGGGCGAGTTGAATACGCGTCCGCGGACCAGCTACCTCGCCCGGGTGCGCAATCCCAATCCGTCGCTGGAGCAGGGTTGAGAATGAGCGCATCCCTGCCATCCGAAGGGATCGAGCACGCCCCTACCTACGCCGCGGTGACACAAGCGATCTGTGACATCCCACTCCGCCGCCGCTTCGGCCAAGGATGGCGCGCCGGCTTTGCCGTTGCCTTGCTGCTGGCCCTGCTGCTGATGTTCGGCATCGGCTGGCTGCTGGTGCGCGGGGTGGGCATCTGGGGCTTGAACATTCCGGTGGCGTGGGCTTTTGCCATTGCGGACTACGTCTGGTGGATCGCGATCGGCATGGGCGGCACCTTCATCTCCGCGGCGTTGTTGCTGGTCCGCCAGGAATGGCGCAGCTCACTCAACCGCTATGCGGAAACGATGACGGTGTTTGCGGTCTCGGTCTCCGGTCTGTTCCCTATCCTGCATCTCGGGCGCCCGTGGTTCTTCTATTGGCTCTTCCCCTATCCGGACATCATGAATGTCTGGCCGCAATGGCGCAGCTCGCTGGAGTGGGATTTCTTCGCGATCCTGGCCTACCTGATCGTCTCGATCCTCTACTGGTACGTCGGGATGATCCCGGACTTCGCCTCCCTGCGCGATCGCGCGGCCTCTCGCACCCGAGCACGCGTGTACGGATTTCTGGCGCTGGGCTGGCGCGGTGAGGCGCGCCATTGGCAGCGGTTCGAGAAGCTGAGCCTGATTCTGGCGGGACTGGCGGTCCCGCTGGTGTTCTCCGTGCACAGCATGGTGGCGCTGGATTTCTCCGAGGGTCTGGTGCCGGGTTGGCATTCGACGATCTTTCCGCCGTTCTTCGTCGCGGGCGCGCTGTTCTCCGGATTCGCCATGGTGCTGGCGCTGGGAATCCCGATGCGGCGCTACCTGCGGTTGGAGGCGTTCATCACCTCCCGACACCTGGAGAATATGGCGAAGATGATGCTGGCGACCGGGCTGGTCGTCGACTACAGCTATTGCAGCGAGATATTCACCGCCTTCTACAGCATGGATCGCTATGAGCTGGCGATGACGCTCAATCGCATGGGCGGCGCTTACGCCTGGGTCTTCTGGGGCACGATCCTGTGCAACGTCCTGCAGATCCAGCTGCTGTGGCTCGCGCGGATCAGACGCAGCCCGGCGGCGCTCTTCATCATCAGCGTGGGGGTGCTCATCGGCATGTGGCTGGAGCGTTTCATGCTGATCGTGACGAGCCTGTACCGGGACTATGTCCCCTCCAGTTGGGGGATGTTCTATCCGACGGTCTGGGACATCGCCTTTCTGGCGGGCTCTGTCGGGCTGTTCTTCGTGTTGTTTCTGACATTCGTGCGGGTGGGACCGGTGATCTCCATGTTCGAGCTGCGCAGAGCGGTCTGCAGTCCGGCGGAGGCAGCGCAGCGTGAGCCGCAACCTTCATGAGCAGTCCTTACGGCCTTCTGGCTCAGTTCTCCAGCGCCGAGCAGTTGCTGCAGGCTGCACTGCGGACGCGCTCCGAATCGCCGCACCTGCCCATCGAAGCCTTCTCTCCCTTTCCGATCCGGGGCCTCGATGAGGCGCTGGGGGCGGCCCGCAGTCCCATCCCGGTGCTGATGGGTCTCGGGGGCCTGCTGGCGGGCGTCGGCACCTTCCTGCTGGAAGGGTACTCGGCGGTGATGAGCTATCCGATCAACGTGGGCGGCCGCCCGCTGGGGAGCTGGCCGGCCTTCGTGCCGCCCGCCGTGGAGATGGCAGTCCTTGGAGCCGTGCTGTTCGGGGTCGTTGCGATGCTCACCGGCAACGGATTACCTCGTTTGCATCATCCGCTGTTCGGTGTGCCGGAGTTCGAGCGGGCCAGCGCGGATGGCTTCTTCCTGCTGCTGCGCAGCTCTGCAGAGGAGGATATCGAGGCAACGAGGACGTTTCTGCAGACACTCTCGCCCGTCGCCATCTGCGAGGTCCCCTCGTGAGAGCAATTCTCGGCGCGCTGGCGCTCCTCGCGTTCCTGTCAGGGTGCGAGCGCGCAGTCCACGAAATGTACGACCAGCTGAAGTACAAGCCGCTGGCGCCGACGGTGCTGTTCAGGGACGGCAACTCGTCCCGCCCGCAGGTAGCGGGCACCGTCGTTCATTCCAGCGGCGCCGTCGCAGGTAGCAGCAGCGGTCGCGACGGCGCCCCTGGCTCTTCCGAAGAGCCGCCCGTGAGCGCGGAGCTACTGAGGCGCGGTCGCGAGCAGTTCGAGGTCTTCTGCACACCCTGCCACAGCGAGGCGGGGGATGGGGATGGGATGGTCGTGCGCCGCGGATTCCCGGCGCCGCCGAGCTTTCACATAGCGAGGTTGCGCGACGCACCCGACAGCCACTTCTATGACGTGATCACGAACGGCTACGGGGTGATGTATCCGTATGCCGATCGGATCGCACCGCAAGACCGTTGGGCCATCGTCGCGTACATACGCGCTTTGCAACTGAGCCAACACGCGCCTGCCGCTATATTGAGCCAGGCCGACCTGGCGAAGGTGTCGCGGCCATGACCTCGTGGCTGCCGCACCGTCGCCTCGAGTGGAGTGTCGCGATCGTGGCCGTGTTAGCCCTGGTTGCTTTCGGCTGGCTGGCGCGCCAGTCGCCGCAGCAGGGGATGCTGTCCTACCTGTTTGCGTTCGTTTTTTTCACTGGCCTGTCGGTGGGTGCGCTCGCGCTGGTCATGGTGCACACCTTGACTGGCGGAGCCTGGGGGGATGCGTTGCGTCCGCAATGGATGGCCGCCGCTCGCACCTTGCCGCTGCAGGTGATATTCGTGTTGCCGCTGCTCACGCAGATTCCTGTGCTGTATTCCTGGGACCGCGCGGACGTGCTGGCGCAGGATCCGCTCCTGAGGGCGCAGGGCTGGTATCTGAATGCGCCCTTCTTCGTCGCCAGGACGGTCTGCTATTTCGTTCTCTGGCTCGGCCTGCTGCTGTTCATGGTTCGCGGCTCCGGCCGGCGCGCCCCGGTCGCCTCCGTCGGTCTGATCGTGTTCGCGTTGTCGATGCTGCTCGCGTCGACGGATTGGGTGATGTCGTTGCTGCCGCATTGGCACTCCTCGGAATTCGGCATGATGGTTGCGACGGGCTGCATGCTTGCCGCCGCGGCGTTGGCCGTCCTGCACCTGACACTCTCTGCGGACGGCGATGCCTCCTCGCCGCAACTGCTGGGGGATCTCGGCAGCCTGCTTCTCACGTTCGTACTGGCGTGGTGGTACCTGGCGTTCATGCAGTACCTCACGATCTGGGTTGCCGATCTGCCTGCGGAAACTGTCTGGTACATCCCACGCACGCTCACGACGTGGCGAGCGCTGGCCTGGCTGGGAGTCGTGATGAATTTCGCGCTGCCCTTCGTGGTACTCCTGATCAGGCGAGCCAAGCGCCAGCGCAGGTGGCTGGCTGCAATCGCGGCCCTGCTGCTGCTGGGCAATCTTGCCGACGCCCTGTGGCTCATCGTCCCGAGCTTCCGGCCCGGCGGATTCGATTTGCGCTGGACGGATCTGCTGGCGCCGCTCGGCATGGGGGGCCTGTGGCTGTGCGTCTACCTGGGACAGTATCGAGTCCAAAGACTCCAGGGGTCGCCGGCGAGTCCTGCTCTGGAGAGTGTCCGTGGCTGAAACCTCACCCGGGCACGCTCCCTCCGGAATTGAAGTCCTACGTATCGTCGGGCTATTGGCGATCGTTGCCGCCCTGGTGGTCGTGCTGGCCTGGTCGATCCACAGCGCAATGCTGCATTGGATTACGCCCCAACACACGGCGCTGGTATCAAGAGCCGCGCCAATACCCCCGCCACCGCGATTGCAGCCCAGTCCGGGGGGCGACCTCGAGGCCCTGCGATCGCAGAAGCGGGCGCTACTGTCGCAGTGGGATTGGACCGATTCATCGCATCGATTCGCGCGCATCCCGATCGAACGCGCGATGAGTCTGTATGCGCAGGGCGCGCGCGCGGACACGCCTCCGCAGCGGGCGAAAGAGGACCAACCGTGATCGTCTGGTCGTGGCTCCTTGCGTGCATGATGCTCGTCGGCACCGTCCAGGCGGCACGAGCGGCGGGTACCGGCACACTGCCGCCGCCCCCAGATCTCTCGCAGAGAGTCACGTTCGAGCAGCACATAGGCAACAGGGTCCCGCTGGGGCTGACTTTCCGCGATGCGAACGGGCGGCCGGTGAAGCTGGGAAGCCTGCTGCAGGGACGGCCGACCCTGCTGGTCCCTGGCTACTATCGGTGTGCCAACTTGTGCGCGTTCGTTCGAGCGGGCGTTGCGAATGCCCTGCGTGAGAGCCAATTGCGGCCGGGCAGGGAATTCAACGTGGTGCTCTTCAGCATCGACCCCGGCGAGCAGCCTGCCGACGCGGCAGCAGCGCAAGGCGAGGATATTCGATCCCACCCCGGCGCCGCAGTTGCAGAGTGGCACTACCTCACGGGGAATTCGCAAGCGATTGCCAGGCTGACTCGTGCGATAGGCTTCTCCTATCTGTTCGATGCGCGCAACGATCAATACGATCACGGCGCCGGTGTCCTCATCCTGACTCCGGCTGGAACGATCTCTCAGTATCTGTTCGGCGTACAGTTTTCGATGGAGACGCTGCGACTGGCGCTGGTTGACGCCTCGCGGGGTCGCCTCGGCACGGTCGTCGATCGGTTGCTGCTCCTGTGCTGCGATTACGACCCTTCTACCGGCCGTTACAGTCTGACGATCCACCACGTTCTGCAGGGTCTCGGTACCCTCACCGCGCTGGCGCTGGCTGCGCTGATAACCGTCTTGCGCCGCGCCGAGCGGCGGCACTGACGCCATGAACCCGTTTCACATGCTGATCCCGGAGGCGTCGAGCCTTGCGCCCCGAATCGATGCGCTGTTCTGGGTCATGGTCACTCTGTGCGGCCTCGTCGCCGCAGGCGTATTCGGCGCGATGATGTTCTTCTGCGTTCGCTATCACCGGGGCCATCGAGCCGACCGCACCGGTTGGCAGGCCGGAAGCCTCGGCTTGGAGCTCACCTGGACGTTGGTTCCGTTTGCCCTGTTCATCGCCGTGTTCGTCTGGAGTCTGTTTCTCTTTGCAGACGCACGCACGCCACCCGCCGATGCCGATACGCTCTACGTCGTCGCCAAGCAGTGGATGTGGAAGGTGCAGCACCCGACCGGGCAGCGGGAGATCAACACGCTGCACGTGCCGTTGGGCCACGCAGTGCGCCTGACGATGACCTCTCAGGATGTCATCCACAGCTTTTTCATTCCTGCATTTCGCGTGAAGCAGGACGTCTTGCCGGGTCGTTACACGCAATTGTGGTTCACGCCCACCCGCCTGGGGACTTTCCCCCTGACGTGCGCGGAGTATTGCGGGCTCGATCACTCAAAGATGGGCGGCGCGGTCATCGTTTTGAGTCCGGCCGAGTTTGCACGGTGGCTGAAGTTGCATGGGACCGATCTCAGCCTGGCTGCCCGCGGAGCCGGCCTGTTCCGGCGCAGCGGTTGCGGCGGCTGCCATGGCAGCAACTCGACTGTGCACGCGCCCGCCCTGGAAGGAGTGTATGGGCGCCCGGTCCACCTGGCAGATGGCGCCACGGTGATGGCGGACGAACGCTACCTCCACGATTCGATCACGTTGCCCAACGGGCAGGTCGTTGCAGGCTATGCCCCCGTCATGCCGTCCTTTGCCGGTCAGCTGAGCGAGGAGGATCTGCTGGCGATCATTGCGTACTTGAAATCCATCTCGGTGCCGTCGAACGGAGGGGAGCCGCCGTGAGTGCCGCCGACCCTGTCATGGCAGTTCCCAATTTCCTCGACCGGGATTACCGCTTGCGCGCCTGGCTCACCACGCACGATCACAAGCGCATAGCGATCCTGTACGCGCTGGGGATCACGTTCTTCTTTTTCCTGGGCGGTGCGGCGGCGACGCTGATCCGCTTGAATCTGATTACTCCCGATGGGGCGCTGCTGAAAGCGCAGACCTACAACAAGGCCTTCACTTTCCATGGCGTGGTCATGGTCTGGTTCTTCCTGATCCCCTCCATTCCCACCACGCTCGGGAATTTCCTGCTGCCGCTGATGATCGGGGCCCGCGATGTCGCCTTTCCGCGCCTCAATCTCGCCAGCTGGTACCTCTACATGGGGGGCGGCCTGTTCACCATCGCCGCGCTGGTGGCCGGTGGCGTCGACACGGGTTGGACCTTCTACACGCCGTTCTCGACGATGTTCTCCAACACGAACGTTTTTCTGGTCGTGGCCGGTGTATTCATCACCGGGTTCTCCTCCATCCTGACCGGGCTCAATTTCATCGTTACCGTGCACAGCCTGCGCACCCGTGGAATGAGCTGGTTCCGCCTGCCGCTGTTCGTGTGGGGCATCTATGCGACCTCGCTGGTCATGGTGCTGGCGACGCCGGTGCTGGCGATGACATTGGCGCTCATTGCGCTGGAGCGTGGCCTCGGCGTCGGCGTCTTCGACCCTTCCCTGGGCGGGGATCCGCTGCTCTTCCAGCATCTGTTCTGGTTCTACTCCCACCCGGCGGTGTACATCATGATCCTGCCGGCGATGGGGCTGGTGAGCGAGATCATCGCCTGTTTCGTGCGGCGTCGG
>DATNEN010000206.1:0-9585 GCA_035552975.1 Steroidobacteraceae bacterium | reverse complement strand
ATAGTCACCGGCAACAGGGGCGATCCTGGCACCGGCCAGCAAGCGCTCGACCGCAACTGGGACACTCCCGCCAGGCCCGCAGCCTTGAAGCCGAAACAGACCTTTCGCGGCGTCGTGATACGCAACGCCAATGCACGCTCTGCCGCCGCACTGCCAGGCAGCCACGCCGTGCACACTCCGGCGGATGCCGGTCAGCGCGTGCGCGTCGCCCGTGAGGTCGCCGGTCGTTCGGGCAAGGGAGTCTCAGTGATTACGGGATTGCCGCTGGGAGAAGCGCAGCTCGAAACACTGGCCGCGCAGCTGAAGAAGCTGTGCGGAGCCGGTGGGGCCGTCAAGAACGGGAGTATCGAGATCCAAGGCGACCATCGGGATCGCCTCGTTGAGGCGTTGCAGAAGCTTGGCTACCCGGCGAAGCGCTCGGGAGGATAGGCGATGGCCTGTTCCCAGGCCCGTGCCTGCACAGACACCGGCCCCGTTGCTGCTTTAGACTTCCAAGCGCGCGAATTGCGACGCCCGGTCGCGGAACCTTCTGCAGGGTCTGGGAGTTAGCCATGGGCAGCACTGATGCAGGAAACGACGTGTCTGAGACACACAATCGGACGCGCACCGGGGATCTCCTCCTGTTCGCCCGCAACTTCTTCCGCCACCCCCGGATGCTCGGCTCGATCATCCCCAGCTCCCGTTTTCTGATCCGCCAGCTGCTGCAACCCGTGGACTGGGCGGCAGCGCGGGTCATCGTGGAATATGGCCCCGGCGTCGGCAGCATCACGGCGGAAATTCTCCAGAAGATGCGGCCGGATGCGCTGCTGATCGCCATCGAGACGAACTCCGATTTCGTGAAGTTCCTGCGCAGCAGCTTCCCGGACCGCAGGCTGTGCGTCATGGAGGGCTCGGCCGAGTCGGTGGACGAGATCCTGCGCCAGCAGGGCCACGAGCACGCTGACTACATCATCTCCGGCATTCCCTTCAGCACCATCCCGGCCCATCTGCGCGAGCGCATTCTGCTCAAGACCTTTGGCGCGCTCGCCCCGGGCGGCTCCTTCCTGGTCTACCAGTTCTCCACCCGCGTGCTGCCGGACCTGCAACGCATCTTCCATTACGTCAAACGCAGGTTCGAGCCGCTCAACGTCCTGCCCGCACACCTGTTCTTCTGTCAGCCGGGCACCGCCTGAGCCCCCGCGCCGGCCCTCGGCCAGCGGCTGAAGCGGCCGCGGCTGAGGGGTGAAGCCGGTAGATGCGCCCGCAGCGCATCAGGCGCAGAATCGCCCCCGTTTACGGCCCCCAATGGGTCAGCCCAGGCCAGCCCAATCAGCCCATAAACCGGTCCCGGAGGCGCGCTGGTGTCCTTCGCGGGCCAGCGAAAACAGGTAGGGAGGTCGACGATGAGCACACCCACCCCGAACACCCAGAATCCGTACGCGCCGCCGACGGCTCGCGTGGAGGACGTCGCCGACGCCAGCGGACCGGGAGAGCTGGCCGGCCGCGGTACGCGACTGGGCGCTATTATCCTGGACATCCTGATCGGGGCCGTCGCCGAGGGTCCGGTCATCGTGGGCGCCTTCAAGACCATCACCGGGGGCAGTGTCCCCCTGACCGACAGGGCGGCCATCCTGAGCGCCATCTATCTGCACAACCCTTACATGCCGATCACGGGTGTGTTGGTCTGCATCTGGGCGGTCATCACGATCGTGTTCGTCGCGCGTTACGGCCAGTCCATCGGCAAGCGGATCTGCGGCATCAAGGTGGTGCGCACCGACGGCAGCAAAGCCTCGTTCTGGAGGATCTTTCTGCTGCGCAACCTCGTGAACGGCATCCCGTCACTAATACCCATCGTGAGCACGATCTACTTCCTGGTGGACTCGCTCATGATTTTCAGCGAGTCGCGCCAGTGCCTGCACGACAAGATCGCGAGCACCATCGTCGTCAAGGCTTGATGAGCCGAGCCTGACGCGTGACAGGGACCGTCCTCGACACCATCGTCCCGGCGGAAACCCCCGAGGGCATTCTGCTCGAGCTGCGGCCCTCGGGGTTGTGCGCGCGATCGTGCGCGTTTCTGCTGGATATGCTGATCCGGTTCATGATCTACAGCCTGCTGTCGACCCTCATCGCGCTGTTGGGTGCCCTGGCACCGGCGATCCTGCTGATCCTGTTGTTCCTGCTGGAGTGGCTCTACCCGGTCGCCTTCGAGCTCACTCGCTGGGGCGCCACCCCCGGAAAGCGGGCGCTCGGCTTGAAGGTCGTGATGGACAACGGCCTGCCGATCACGCCCGCGGCCTCCCTGACCCGGAATCTGCTGCGCGTGGCGGACTTTCTGCCTTTCATGTACGGCTCCGCGCTGGTGTGCATGCTGACGCGGCGGGACTTCAAACGACTGGGAGATCTGGCGGCGGCCACGCTCGTAGTCTACGAGGCGCGTGAGAGCCGCAAAGCGCAGCTCCCGCAGGTGCAGCCCCACGCGCCGGCGATACCGGTGGCGCTTCAGGACCAGGCGGCCGTCATCGCACTCGCCGCACGCGCCCCGCGCTTGACCGGGGAGCGCCTGGACGAGCTGGCGGCCCTGGCGGCCGCAGTCTCCGGCGATGCGGGCAGCGCGGGGCCCGAAGTGACGCGGCGTGTCCTGGGCGTCGCGCAATGGTTCCTCGGGCGGCGCTGACCATGACTCCCATTCAATTCGAGCAACTCTACGAGCGTGACTGGGAGGAACTGCAGCAGCTGCTCGCGCAGATGCGCGGGAGGCGTTACGGACAGGAGCGCCTGACGGTGCACGGCGAGCGCGTCGCCTCGCTCTATCGACGCACTTGCGAACACCTGGCGCTGGCGCGCGCCCGCTTCTACCCCGCCTATCTTGTCGAACGCCTCGAACAGATCACCGGTGACGCACATCAAGCCATCTACCAACACAGCGAGGTGGGCATCGGACGCCTGGTGCGACTGTTCAGTCGCGACTTTCCCCGTGCCGTGCGCGCCCACGCAGGTTTCGTCTGGACCGCCACGGCACTGTTCATCGTCACGACGCTGGCCCTCGGCCTGCTCGTGTATTTCCGGCCCGAGCTGATTCTCTCGGTTACGGACGCAGGAACGGTGGCACAGTACGACCAGATGTATTCCAAGGCGGCCGAGGAGATCGGGCGCCCCGGCGGGGCCGGGAGCGATTGGGGGATGTTCGGCTTCTACATCCGCCACAACGTCGGGATTGCGTTTCAGTGCTTCGCGGCCGGCCTGTTTGCCGGCGTGGGCACCTTGTTTTATCTGGCTTACAACGGCGCGCTGATCGGTGCGGTGGCCGGCTATCTCACCGAGCGTGGGCTCGCCTCGACCTTCTTCTCGTTCGTGGTCACCCACTCGGCATTCGAGCTGACGGCCATCGTACTCTCAGGCGCTGCGGGCTTGCGCCTCGGCTATTCCCTGCTGATACCCGGACGGCAGACGCGCCTGCAATCCCTGGTCAGCGCCGCGCGAGAATCCATAGTGATCATCTACGGTGTCAGCGCGCTGTTGCTGATAGCCGCAGCCATCGAAGCATTCTGGTCCTCGGCAGGCTGGATACCCTCACCGGCGAAGTTCAGCGTCGCCGCGCTCTGCTGGATCGCAGTCATCAGCTATCTCGCCCTGCAGGGCCGCCGTGCAAATTGACGCCTTCACAGTAAGGCTCCGTCCGCGATCCAACATGGAGGCGGCCGACCTCGGCGTGCGGCTCTGTCAGAGCGCCGCGAAGGACGTGTTCGCATGCTACTGGGCCGTCGGCATCCCGACCGTGGTACTGGCGCTGGCGGCCTTCCAGATCGCCGCATGGCTTCCGGCATTGCTGATCTGGTGGGCCAAGCCGTGGCTCGATCGCACCATCCTGTTCGTCCTGTCGCGGGCGGCGTTCGGCCAGGCGACGCGGCCGGGGGACGTATGGAGAGCCGCGCGCGAGGTCTGGTGGGGCCAGTTGCTGCGAACCTGGACCCAGCGCCGCCTGTCACCGTGGCGATCCTTCACGCAAGCGGTCTACCAACTCGAGGGTTTGCGAGGCTCGCAACTGCGCAAACGCGTCCTCCAGATCCGCCATGGACGCACAGGCGCGGCGCTGCTGGTCGCCTCGGTCTTCGGCCTCACCGAGCTGCTGCTCACCCTCGGGCTGCTGTCACTGGCATTCTGGTTGGCTCCTTCGGGGTACGAGCCCAACATGAGCAAGCTGACGACGAGCGCCGCGGGCGTTGCGGACTTTGCTTTGCAGGCCGCTTACGCGGTCGTGGTGCTGTTCCTCGAGCCCTTCTTCGTCGCCGGCGGATTTGCCATGTATCTGAATCGGCGCGCCGAGCTCGAGGCATGGGATATCGAGCAGGAGTTCCGGCGTGCATTCTCGGTCTGAGCATCGCTCAAGCCGGCCCGGTCGGCGGCGCGCACCCGCTTGCGCCGCGGCCGCGCTCGCCTTGCTGCTGGCGCAGAGCGCGCTGGCAGCCAGCACACCCGCGGTGTCGCCGAGCGATGCCCAGATCGACGCGGCAGTGAGCACCCTCAAGGACGACCCCAATCTCTTCAGCAAGCACAAGATTCGCACGCTGCATTGGGTCAGCGCCGACCAGCCGACTCCTCCGCAACAACCCGGGTCGCTGGAGTGGCTCAGCCAATTGTTCGAGTGGCTCACCGAAACGGCCCGCGTACTCGTATGGGCTGTCTGCGCCGTGCTCGTAGGAATCCTGGTCGTCTTTCTCATGCGCTTACTGCGCGAGCGCCGTGATGAGCGCGTTGGAGCGGGCTTTGTCGCGCCTACTCACGTGCGTGACCTGGACATCAGGCCCGAGTCGCTGCCCGACGACGTCGGTGCGGCAAGCCTCGATCTGTGGCACAAGGGTGAGCATCGCGCAGCGCTTGCACTGTTGTATCGAGGGTGCCTGTCCCGCCTCGCGCACGTGCACGCCGTACCCATCCGCGACTCGACTACGGAAGGTGAATGCGTCCTGCTTGCTGCGGGTCACCTGCGTCCTGACTCGGCCGCCTATGTGTCCCAACTCGTGCGCACCTGGCAGCGCGCGGTGTATCGCGGGGAAGAGCCGACGGGAGAGGTCGTAACGCCGCTGTGCAGCGGGTTCGGCGCAGCGCTCGACGCGCCTCCAGCGGGACAACCCGCAGAGCTCGCAGCATGAACGCGAAATGGGTCATCTGGCCCGTCGTCGTGGCGGCCCTGCTGGCCCTGGTCGTCTGGATCGCGCGCAACACGTATTGGGAGGAAATGCAGCTCCCTCAGCTCCCGCAGGGGGAAGCGGCCGTCAATCCTTTTTATTCGGCGGCGCGTCTGTCGGAGCTCCTGGGAGCCAAACCCACCTGGCAGCGGGTGCTGGCTGCGACGCCCCCGAGCGAGGGCGTGCTGGTGGTCTCTCAATGGAACTGGGGCCTGTTTCCCACCCGCCGCGAGAGAGTGCAGCGCTGGGTGGCTTCGGGCGGGCGCCTGGTCGTGGACCGCACCCTGATCGGCGGCCAGAAAGAGCTGCAGGCGTGGGCAGGCATCGACAGGTACACCTTCAGCTCGAGCGAGTTGGCGCGCTTCGACCGGATCACCAAGTACGAAAAGTGCCCAACGCTCACCCTGCACGAGGGACCGGAAACGGCGCCGGCCGCCCGGCGGCAGTTTCAGGTGTGCGGCGTCGATCGCATCTCGGGCCTGCGTTCCAGCCGCAGGACCCTGTGGGCGCTGCGTGATTCCAATGCGGTCGAGCAGGCAGTGCGTGTACCGGTGGGGCTCGGAAGCGTCACCATCGTCAACTCCGCGCCCTTCGGCAACCAGACGCTGCTGGAGGGGGATGACGCCGCGCTGTTCGTGGCGGCGACTCAGCTGCGCCGGGGCGATTCGATCTGGTTCGTCACCGAGAAGCGTAGCGCTTCGCTCCTCGCACTGGTCTGGAAGCTTGCAGCTCCCGTCGTTCTTCTGTTTGTGGCGCTCATCGCTGCGTGGCTGTGGCGCGTCAGCGCCCGCTTCGGGCCGCCGCTGGCGCCCACCGAGCTCGCACGACGCTCGCTCGCAGAACAGATCCGGGGGACCGGCCAGTTCACGCTCCGCTTTGGCGGCGGCCGTGCACTGTATGCGGCTCAAGTCAGGGCACTGCAGGAAGCGGCCGAGCGGCGCATCCCCGGCTACCCGCGCCTCGGGGGCACGGAACGCGTCGAGGCACTGGCGCAGTTGGCCGGTATCGAGGCCAACGCGCTCGCAGCGGCATTGAGTCTCGCGGCCCCGCGACGGCCGGGCGAGCTGCGCCAGGGACTGATCCTGCTCGAGTCCATCCGGCGTACTCTTTCCATCAAACCCCAACATCGGGAGCGGTCTTGAATACAGAGACGGAAGCGACGAACCCGGTCGCTCGCGCGGCGGAACTGCTGGTTCGGTTGCGGGAGGAGATCGGCCACGCGATGGTCGGCCAGACGGCCGTGGTCGACCAGGTCATCATGGCCCTGATCGCCTCCGGGCACGTGCTGGTCGAGGGCGTTCCCGGCCTTGGCAAGACTCTGCTGGTGCGGGCGTTGGCACAGGCGCTGTCGCTCAATCACGCCCGCGTGCAATTCACACCGGACTTGATGCCCACTGACATCACTGGTCACGCGGTTCTCGATCCGGCTACCCACGAGCTGCGCGTGGTGCGCGGCCCGGTATTCACACACCTGCTGCTCGCGGACGAGATCAACCGCGCGCCGGCGAAGACCCAGAGTGCACTCCTGGAGGTCATGCAGGAGCGCCAGGTCACACTCGAGGGACAGACCCTGGCACTTCCCAGACCCTTCATCGTGCTCGCCACGCAGAACCCGGTGGAGACCGAAGGCACCTATCCTCTGCCGCAGGCCCAGCTCGACCGGTTCATGCTGAAGATCGAGATCGACTACCCCAGCGAGGCCGAGGAGGTCGCCGTGGTGGTCCGAACGACACGCAACCAAGCCGGAGACGAGTTGCCTCTGGCCAACGTACGGCCGTGCCTGAGCGAGCGTGCCGTGCTGGGAATTCAGCAGATCGCTTCACGCCAGCGCGTCGATGAGAACGTAGTCGACTACGCCGTGCGCATTACACGCGCCACTCGGGACTGGCCCGGCCTCGCACTCGGCAGCGGCTCCAGAGGAGCGTTGGCCCTGGTGCGAACAGCCCGTGTGGCCGCGCTTCTGGATGGCCGTGACTTTGTAACACCCGATGACATCAAGCGTTTTGCTTTGCCCGTCCTGCGCCATCGAGTGTCGCTGACACCTGATGCTTTGCTGGAGGGCCGCAAGTCGGTGGACATCCTGAACGCCGTGGTCGAGAGCGTTCCTGCGCCGAGGGCCTGATGGCCGTCCGGGTAGTTCCGAGCAGGATCGCGCTGTGGGCGCTGGCAGCAGGGGCGATCTGCGTGTTGCTGGCGCTGGTGGCAGGTCTGGAGCCGGAAAGCGCCGCGGTGTTGGCCTCGGTGTGGGCGATAGCGCTGGCGGCCGCGGCCATCAGCGACTATGTCGCGACTCGAAAAGCCTGGCAGGAGGCTTCCCCGCATCTGTCACGACGCCTTCCCGATGCCCTCGCGATCGGCGTCAAAACCGACATTCACCTGTGTATCCAGACGCAGGGGGGCGGCGATTGGCATTGCGAGCTGTTCGACCATGTCGATCCCACCCTGTTGACGCGGGGGTTGCCGGCTTCCATCACGGTGCCCGGCGGCGGGCGCCTCGACATGTCCTACGAGGCGCTCCCCACCCGTCGCGGTGACATCACCCTGAAATCGGCGATGGTGCGCGTGCGCTCGCGCTTCGGCCTGTGTCAGCTGCTCGAACGACTGGGTACGGAAGAGACGCGGCGCGTGTTCCCGGATTTCGCCCAGGTCGCGCGCTACGCGTGGCTCGCCGGAGACCGCAGACTGAGCGAGCTGGGCATCAAGAGCTA
Organism: Steroidobacteraceae bacterium; assembly: GCA_035552975.1. GTDB lineage: Bacteria > Pseudomonadota > Gammaproteobacteria > Steroidobacterales > Steroidobacteraceae > 13-2-20CM-66-19. Next base: position 1,712 of record DATNEN010000206.1, on the reverse strand, counting down.
TCAGCGCAGAGGCGAAGGCACGGACTTCAAGCAGCTCGCGGAGTATCGCCCCGGAGATGCCGTCCGCCACATCGACTGGAAGGCCACGCTGCGTGTCGGCAAACCCGTGGTGCGCGAATTCCAGGACGAGCGCGATCAGTGCGTGATGCTGCTCATCGACAGCGGCCGCCGCATGCGTGCGGATGAAGCTCACGCAGGCATCGGCGGAGCGTTCTTCGATCACGTCCTCAACGCGGTCATGCTGCTGGCCTACGTCGCGCTTCGCCAGGGAGATGAGGTAGGCGCCATGACGTTTGGATCTGCTGCCGGGGCCGAGCGCGTGGTGGCGCCGCGCAAGGGTGTCGGCGCCCTGAACTTTCTCATGGCCAGGCTCTATGACGTGCAGCCGACGCCGACGCATACGGATTACGTGGCCGCCGCCACTCGCTTGATGAGCGAGCATCGCAAGCGGGCACTGGTCGTGCTGGTGACGAACTTCCGCGATGAGGACAGCAGCGAGCTGAGGTTAGCCCTCAGACTCTTGCGGTCGCGGCACTTGGTCCTGGTCGCGAGCCTGCGCGAGCAGGTGGTGACCGACCTGGCCTCGCAGCCGCTGAATCGGACAGATGCCTCGCTCGAGGTTGCCAGCGCGCATTTATACGAGCAGTCTCGGCGAGACGCCTTCAATCGCCTGGCGGCGCGGGATGCGCTCATGGTCGACGCGCTGCCGGAACGGCTGGGCGTCGAGCTCGTTAACCGTTACCACGCGGTCAAGACGGCCGGCTTGATCTGACGAAGCGGATCACAACCATGTCCGATGCGACTCACTGGTCCTTTCCGACACGCCTGCGACCCGACCCCGACAAGGTCGACTTCGATCTCGCGACGGCGCTGAGCTCCGTCGTGCTGGTGCATTCCGAGGTTCCCGAGGACGCGTTCACCGCCTCGACCCTCGGCACGGAGCGCATCGGTCACGGGACGGTGATCTCGCCCGACGGCCTGGTTCTGACCATCGGGTATCTGATCACCGAGGCGCAGAGCGTGTGGCTCACCACCAGCGAAGGGACCGTCGTTGCCGGCCATGCGCTGGCCTACGACCAGGTGTCCGGCTTCGGGCTCATCCTGCCGCTCGGGCGGCTCGACGTTCCCTACCTGCGACGCGGCTCTGCGGCCGAGTCCTCAGTCAACGACGACGTGATCGTCATCGCGCACGGGGGCATCGAGCACTGTCTCGCCGCGAAGGTCATTGCGCGCCGTGAATATGCCGGCTACTGGGAGTATCTGCTGGAGGATGCGATCTACACCTCGCCGCCTCACCCGCAATGGGGCGGAGCTGCGCTGCTCTCGCAAGCAGGCCGCTTGATCGGCGTCGGCTCTCTCATCCTGCAGGAAGCCGTCGCCGGCGACGCGTTCGATGCGAACATGTTCGTGCCGGTCGACCTCCTCGAACCGATCCTCGAGGATATGCTCAAGCTCGGGCGCCGTGGCGGCCCGCCGCGCCCCTGGCTCGGCATGTCCACTACTTCCATGCAAGGCCAGCTGGTCGTCGGCAGCCTCACCCAAGGCGGACCTGCGCATCGCGCGGGCGTGCGGGTGGGTGACGTTGTTCTCGAGGTCGCCGGCCAGCCCGTGACGGATCTCGGGGAGTTGTTTCGCAAGGTATGGAGCGTCGGACCTGCAGGGTCTGATATTCCCATCACCCTCGCACGCGGACGCAGCACCTCCCAGGTGCA
>DATNEN010000205.1:0-32598 GCA_035552975.1 Steroidobacteraceae bacterium | reverse complement strand
GCGAGAACGGCGAGCACGCCGCGGTCGACGTAGTTGATGGTCGTTGCCGCGAATAGCAGCGCGCAGATGCGCCATCGGTATCTGCCCATCGCGGCGGAGACGCCCTCGCTGCTGAGTCCGCCGGCTACCATGAGCGCCCCGGCGCGGCGGCTGCGGAAGGCTGGCCCATCGAGAGTAGAGAGTCAGGAGGGACCATCCCTGGTCCCTCCGGGGAGTCGAGCTCAGAACTTGCCGCGGAACCCGACCATGAGCGTGCGGCCTGGGTTGTACTCAGTGAACGTGGCGTTCGTGAACTGGAAGTACTGGCGCAGCTTCGCATCGAAGAGATTGGTGGCATCGAAGGTGAGCTGGAATTCGTGGCTCCAGCCCAGTAGCTTGGACAAATCCACGATCGATGAGAAGTCCCATTCCGTATAGTTCGCGCTATACAGCCCCGCCAGCGGGATGCCGTTCTGGTTGAGCGCGGCGATCTGGGATCCCTCGTTGAACACGGTCGAGATACGGAACTCCCACGGCCCGTGCTCGTAGTAGCCGGTCACGTTGTAGGTGTGCGGCGCCACGCCCAACGCGGTCGCCGGGGCAGCCCCGGTGCCATGCTGATCCACGAGAGTGTAGTTGGCCTGGAAGCCGAACCCATCCAGATTGAAGCGATCCAGCAGGAAGTCCAGGGGCTGCACCCAGTTGAACTCATAGCCGTTGACCGTCAGCGCGCCGCTGGCGTTCACCTGCTCCGTCAGCACGATGTTCGCCGCATCCGGGCCGCCGCGCGCGTCGATCTGTTTCTGCTGCTGCTGCGTCAACGTGGCGTAGGTGATGCCGTATTGCGCGAGATACGAGAACGGGAACGTGGTGTTCTGGTTCGCAGTGAACCCGGTGAGTCGCTTTCTGAAGGCCGTTGCGCTGAGGTATCCCTCCTGCCCGGTGTAGTACTCCACTCCCAGGTCGATGTTCTCCGAAATGTAGGGCTTCAGAGCAGGATTGCCCTGGTTGCCGATATCCGCGGAGGGTGAGCTGAAGCCGACGCCCGGGAGCATGGCGCTCGGATCCGGCCGCGTCATCGTCTTCGACAACGCGAGCCTGAGGATAGTGTTGTCCGCAGCGTTGAAGGCCAGCTCGCCCGCGGGGAGCATGTTGTGGTACACGTTGTCGGTGTAGGCGAAGTTCAGAACATTGGGATACAGCCCGCCGTCCTGGTTGCTCTCGACCTTCGACGTATTCGTGATGATGTTGCGGTTATCCGGAATCGAGATGTACCCGCCGATCGTTTGGTCGGTACGCACATAACGCGTGCCGATGTCATAGCGGAGACGGTGATCGTAGATCATCGTGTCCCCGACCAGCTGCAGGTAGAACCCCTTGGTCTTCTCCTCGACGAACCCGGCGTTGGCACCCGTGTTGGACGAGGTCACTGTCGGCTCGTTGTTGTGGTAGAACGAGTAGTTGGTTGCGCCCGCGAATGCCGGCCAGTTGACCGCCACGAATCCAGCGGAACTGGGGTACAGATACGAGGGCACCGCGCCCTGTGGCACCAGCGAGCCTGAATAGGCCACCGTTCCGCTCTTGCCGGCTGTAGATCCCGTTCCATATGCGGGATACGCCGGATAGGGATTCGGCACCGTCGCCTGGGCCGGGTACGGCGGGAACAGCGGCGGCGCGGTCGTCGCGAGTCCCTCGCAGGGCGGCTGCGCATTCGGGCTCAGCACGGCGACGTTCGGATTGTCGCCGCATACGGCGTTCTGCCACGCCTGACTGTTGTCGGCGCTGCGAATGCTGCGCATGACGTCGTCGTAGGCGAATCCGGCCTGCAGCTGGATGTCCTTGATCTTGCCGAACGTGAAGTTGCCGCGGAAGCCTTTGGTCTGGGTGCTGCGCCGCTCGTCCTGGATGTTTACGCGCGAGCCGGCGTTCCAGCCGAAGTTGGCGGGATCATCCAGATTCACGTTGCTGCTGATCGTCGGAATACCGCCCGAAGTGTTGTTGAAGGTGACCGTCATGCCGCCGCCGGACGGCGTGGAGACGACGACTGAAGGGACCTCGCGATGGAAGCTGCTCTGCGTCTTGTTGGCCTGCAGGTCCATCGAGACCCAATCGTTGATCTTCCAGTTGAAGCCGGGGTTCACGCCATAGAAGTTGACCGTCTCGATGTAAGGCCGGTACTCGAGGAACTGCTGCGCGTTGGCGAACGTGCCGCCGGTCACGACGCAGCCCAGCGAGCAGTCGGAGCGGTCGACCGTCATGTTGAGGGGAATCGCCGCTCCGTTGCGGCCCACCCAGTCCATGTCGAAGCGTCGCTCGTTGTTCTTCTTGTGGCCGTACATCGTGTCCACGTAGAAGTGCAGGTCGTCGCTGGGGCGATACTCGAAACTGGCGACACCGTTGAGGCGATCGCGCGCGCCCACCTCGTCCGAAGGACGTCCGAGGCGCGGGATGATCGCGTTGTCGATCTGCTGGATGGTGAGGCCCGCGTTGTGCGCCAGGAGGAAGGCCTGATCGATCGTCGTGCCGGCGACCAGGCCGTTACCGGCGCCTGCCGGCACGGTGGCGGGGATCGTCCAGTTGCCGCCGCCGGTGCTGTTGCATCCGCTGGTGGCACCGCACTGGGCTGCCGACAGGTTCGGGTTCGTCCAGCCGATCGTCTCGAAGCCCTTTACATCGACCTTGTCGGTGATGCCCACGACGCCGACCAGCGCGCCGAAACCGTTGTCCCAGGTGTTGCTGGCAATCAGTGATCCGCGCTCGCCCGGGTTGGCAACGCCCTGATTCTGCGTCATCTGCGCCGAGTAGGTCAGGTGCATACCCGGATTGTCGAACGGCCGGGCGCTACGCATGTTGACCGTGCCGGCCGCGCCACCCTCGAGCATGGCGGCGGAAGTGGTCTTCTGCACGGTCAGCTGGGTGAACAGCTCGGTGGGGAACAGGTCCAGGTCGACCTCGCGGTTGGTGTTCTGCGCGTCCGTCGTGCCCGTCGAGGCGACCGCCACCGGTGCGCCGTTCAACAGCACCTTGGTGAAGCTCGTTCCGAGGCCACGGATCGCGATGTCGGTGCCCTCGCCGGTGATGTCACGGGAGATGGTGATACCGGGGATGCGGTTGAAGGACTCCGCGATGTTGGTGTCGGGGAATTTGCCGATGTCCTGCGCGTTGACCTGGTCGATGAAGCCGATGGCGTCGCGCTTCGCATCCGTGGATTGCGTCAAGCTGCGGCGGTATCCCGTGACGACGACTTCCTGCAAGTCCCCCGATGGAGCCGCCGAGGAAGGCGGCGGGGTTGTCTGGTTCTGATCCTGAGCCTGTGCGATCGCGGCTGCGGCGAACAGACCCAGCAGGCTCACTGAAGCCTGCGCAAGTGTCTTTCGATCTTTCACGACATCCCCCTGCAATTGGAAACCGGTGACAACACGAGTGCCGAGCGGCTCGCAGCAGCAAATGCGCTGAGCATCGTTTATCCCCCTCGAGTCGATCCGTGGTTCCTGCAACGAAACTCGCGGACACCAAAGTGAACGCACGTCGGCGCTGACGCGGTTTCGCCAAGCCTTTGCCCACTGCCCAGGTCAACCGGTGTCATTATGATAGCGCTACCAGTTTGAGGAGTGCAACACTCGATGAGCAAACGCGCTTGGCGTACGGCCGGACAGCGGTCGTATGATACCGGTACCAGGTGTTGTGCCTGTTGCGCTAAATCAACGAGGGGGATTCGGATGCAAGCATCGAATGGCAGCGCTGTCATGCGTTTGTTGCGCACGGGCGTCACGGGAGCAGCGATGCTCGCGGGCGCTGTCGGTGCCTTCGCGGCGCAAGCACCGGCAACCGCGGGCAAGCCCCTGTACAAAGATGCCAGGGCGCCCATCGAGGCACGCATCGATGACCTGCTCTCGCGCATGACTCTGGATGAGAAGCTGGCGCAAATCACTGCCATCTGGAATCGCAAGGCCGCCCTGCTCACGCCTACGGGAGAATTCGACCCGGCGAAAGCGCATACGCTGTACCCGGAAGGGATTGGCCACTTCGTTCGTCCCAACGACCTCCACGGTGCGGGGACGCCCACGCCGGAGCAGAAGCCGTTCCGGGACGCGCGCCAGACCGTGGATCTGGTCAACGCGATCCAGCATTACGACGTCACCGAGACGCGCCTCGGCATACCTGCGTTGTTTCACGAGGAGGGCCTGCACGGATACGCGGCTCGTGGAGCGACTCATTTCCCGGAAGCGCTGGCGCTCGCCAGTACCTGGGACCCGGAGCTCCTGACTCGCGTCTTCACGGTCGTGGCTCGCGAAATTCGCGCTCGCGGCGTGCAGCTGGCGCTCGCGCCAGTCGTCGACGTTGCCCGCGATGCTCGTTGGGGACGAATCGAAGAGACCTACGGCGAAGATCCCTATCTGATCGGGGAGCTCGGAGTGGCTGCGGTCAAGGGCTTCCAGGGGGACCGGTCTCCGCTGGACTATGGGCTCCCGCCGGGCCATGTGTTTGCCACGCTCAAACACATGACGGGCCATGGACAACCGCAGAGCGGCACGAACGTCGGCCCGGCCGAGATCTCCGAGCGAACGCTGCGTGAGGTGTTCTTTCCGCCGTTCCAGGCGGCCATCACACGTGCCGGCGCCGCGGACGTCATGCCCTCGTATAACGAGATCGGCGGCATCCCCTCGCACGCCAACGCCTGGCTGTTGCGCGACATCCTGCGCGAGCAGATGGGGTTCAAAGGCGCCGTCGTCAGCGACTACGAGGGCATCGAGCAACTGGTCACGTTGCACCACATCGAGCCGGACCTGGAGAGCGCGGCGGTGCGCGCACTGAATGCCGGAGTCGACTTCGATCTGCCCGACGGAGAAGCCTATCGGATGCTCCCGAAGGCGCTCGCGGACGGTCTCATCACGCAAGCTCAGATCGACACGGCCGTGCGCCGCATGCTGCTGATGAAATTCCGGGCAGGACTCTTCGAGAACCCGTACGCCGACGCCAGCTACGCGGAGAAGATTACCGACAACGCCGAGGCACGCACACTGGCGGCCGAGGCTGCGCGCAAGTCGGTCGTGCTGCTCAAGAACGACGGGGTTCTGCCACTGCACGCCGACGCTCTCAAGACCTTGGCGGTGATCGGCCCCAACGCGGCGGTAGCACGGTTGGGTGGCTACTCGAACGTGCCGCGCCACGCGATCAGCGTGCTCGATGGGATCCGCGCGAAGCTGGGCAATCGGGTAAGGGTCGTCACCGCGGAAGGCGTGCGCATCACCAACACCGCTGACTGGTATGCGGATGACGTGAAGCTCGCCGATCGCGACGAGAACCTGCGCCTGATCGACGAGGCCAAGCAGGTCGCCCGTGACGCAGATGCCATCGTGCTCGTCGTCGGCACCAACGCGGCCACGAGTCGCGAGGCGTGGGCGACCGATCACCTCGGCGATCGCACCGACATCGGTCTCATCGGGCAACAGAAGGAGCTCGCCGAAGCAATGTTCTCACTGGGCAAGCCCGTCGTGGTGTTGCTCATCAACGGCCCGCCGCTGTCGATTCCCGAGGTGGCCGCGAAAGCCAACGCGCTGGTCGAAGGATGGTACCCGGGCCAGGAAGGCGGTACCGCCATCGCTGACATCCTGTTCGGTGATGCCAATCCGGGGGGCAAGCTGCCGCTGACGGTGGCCCGCGCGCTTTATCAGCTCCCGATGTTCTACAACCAGAAGCCCAGTGCCCACCGGGGGTACCTCTTCGGGTCCAAGGAGCCGCTGTTTCCCTTCGGGTTCGGGCTGTCCTACACGAGCTTTGACATCGGCACGCCGGTTCTGTCGACCCGGCAGATCAAGACGGACGGAAGCGTCACGGTGTCAGTCAACGTGCGCAACACAGGGAAGATGGCGGGGGATGAAGTCGTGCAGCTCTATATTCACGAGCTCGTCACCTCCGTGACCGAGCCCGTCGAGCAATTGAAGGGATTCAGGCGCGTGACGTTGCAGCCTGGAGCTTCGACCACCGTCACTTTCACTCTCGACCCCAGCGCTCTGGCGCTGTGGGACGAGCACATGCGGCACGTCGTGGAGCCCGGCACGTTCGAGATCATGGCAGGACCTGACTCGGCGCACCTGAAGACGGTGAAGCTGAACGTGACCCGGTAAGCCTCGGGACCACCGGGGCCGACGGGAGGCGCGCGCAGGCGCGGCTCAGCCGTTGGAGCGCGCTGCGGCTTCTCGCCGCTGATCCAGCAAAAACGGGCGATCGATCTGTTGCGCGTACAGATCGATGTCGCCCGCTGTTACGCCACATCGCGTAAAGTGCGCGCGCCACCCATCCACTACACGCGCCACTTCACTGACGTGTCGAGGCGCGTCGCGTTTGCTCAGACCGAACAGGTTGGCCATCGACAGCGCGTTCGCCACAGTCGAATCGGCCTCCTGTTCCCCTACTCTCATCTGCTGGAAGCCGAGGCCCTGGCCGGAGGGCAGAACGTCGTACGCCGGCGAGAGCTCGTAGCGCTGCGCATCCGTGACCAGCAGCGCGTGGTTCTTCTCGTGGTCGTCGGTGTTGTCGATGAGAATGTTGAACACCATTCTGCGAAACAGCTCGCGCATCTGCGCGGCGCTCGTCGATGCATCGGCCCGGCGCCGCAGCAATTGCGCCAGCTCCGGATAACCGAAGCGGTCGGAGGCGGCGCGGAGCGCGACCGATGCTGACAGGCAGTGCTGCCGCAACCACCGCTGCGGGCGGTCGAAGCGCTTCACCGCAACCGCGTGCCCGTGCGTCAGGCGGACCGCTCTGGTGGCTGCGACGCGAATGCCGGCCTCGTGCGCGAGTGTCATGCTCGCGTGCTCGATGAGCGGAGTGTCGGCCGGGTCACCGTCCGAGAACTTGATGACCCATTCCTCGCCGTTGATGTCGAGCAACGCCTTGGGCCGTGCGCCCCCCATGCTCGCGCCGGGCGAGATCAGCCGTCTCAGACCCAGAGGCACCGGCTCATTGGCCTGCACTCTCTGGATCAGCTCGTAGATCTGGTCGGAGTCCTCCACCTTTGGCAGCGGTCCGACCACGTGTGGCCGGTAGTCACTCTCGAGAGTGGAGACTCCAAGTGCGCCGAAGCGATCGTGACCTGCAAAGTACAGGTATTCCAGAAGCGACAGCCGCGGCGGACGATCGATGAAGCGGATGACGCGCTCGCCCCAGCGATCCGGCCGCGCGTCATCCACGGCGCCGACTGCCGTGGCCTTCTCTTTTGGCAGGAACTCACCGCTGGCCAACGGCAGGTCTTCGCTCAACGGGAAACCACGCTGCAGCCAATCGGGCGCGTATTCGAGGGACACGCCCTGTGTGGTGCGAACGAGCTTCAGCTCCCCCACGAGCACCGGCTCGGAGGGGCGAGTCAACAGCCAAAGATACAGACGGTCGGTGGGCTCGTAGACGATCTGCACGCCGCATCACTCCTGCCTCTTGCGCCTGAGGCGCGCGTCGGCGGAGCCCGGGGACCTCACCGGGCGCCGCTTCATCGCTGCGCGCACGTCCGCTTCGAGGGCGCCCCGATCTTCGGAGGGTGCCGCGATCCCCGGCAGCGCCTCCACCGTGCCCATGAGCCAAAGGGCCGTGGCGAACAGGCCGATCCCTACGCCCGGATCGCCCCGCTCCATGCGAATCAAGGTCGGGCGGGAGACCCCCATCCGCCGGGCCCACTCGCTCTGCGTTTCGTGCCGCCGGATGCGCGCAACCGCAAGATTCTCCCCCAGCTGCTCCAGAGCCCGCAGCACACTCGGTGGCAGGGTAGCCAACGCAGGGGGGGACTTCGGCATAAAATAGAGTTTACACAGATCGCAGAATTTGTCAATTCTATGTTACTTGTAGCCGGAGGGTCCGTGCCCAGCCTGAGGGCGCGAGCCGCCGCCGAGCGCGCGGGCTGGGGCGAACAGCCCCTAGCTCCCGAGGCGCTTCCTCAGCTCCGCAATCTCAGCCCGCAACTGCTGGACCTCCGCCTCCAGCTTCGCCAGCCGCTCGTCGTTCATCGAGGCTGGGAAGATGACCTCGGGCGGTGAGCCGGAAGGGTGCAGCGAGGATGCAGAGCCGCCGCCCGCAGCACCTGCCGTGTCAGCGGCGTGGGCACCACCGATCTGGCCAGACCCGCTCACCGCGCCACTGACGGGGCCGCAGAAAAGATGAGCGAAGCGCGCTTCGCGTCGACCCGGCTCACGCGCAAGACGCGTGACGAAAGGACCGCCCTCGCGCTCGGACAATCGCGTGAGCGTCGCCTCGACATCCGTCACATCGGCGAATGTCGCCATCCGATTCGCGCGCGAACGAAGCTCGCCGGGGGTCTGAGGACCCCGCAGAAGCAGCTCGCACGTGACGGCAAGCTCCTGCTCATCGAGCTTCAGCGTTCCATATTCGGTGTTGCAGAAACGGTGCTGGTACTTGGAAACCCGGCTCCCGAACCCTGACCTCTCCACCACGAAGTGCTTCCTGGAAAGCGCATCCAGCGTGCGTTGAACCGTGCCCTCATCGAGCTCGAGCACCGGATCACGGTTGCTCTTCTGATTGCACGCATTGATCAAAGCGTTCAGGGAGAGCGGGTACTGATCGGGCGTGGTGATCTGCTTCTCGATGAGGCAACCGATGATGCGGGCCTCGTGCGCAGTGAGCTCGATGTTCATGGCGACCAATGATAGCGGCCACGGGAGGCCGCGCAATGCATTCAGGGCCGGCCCAGGAACCCGTCGCGGGCGCGGACGCCGATGTCGGCATGGTCGGTGAAGAAGCCGTCGACGCCCGCAGCAAGGAACGCGCGCAGCTCGGCGTCGAGGTTGCCGAAGGACTTCGGATCCGCGCCGACGCGCCAAGTCGACGGCAGGAAAGAGTTCTCTGCACGGAAAGTCCAGGCGTGCACGTGAATCCCCTGAGCGTGGGCATCGGCCACCAGTGAGGTGGGCTCGGCGAGCGAGTCGCTCGCGGTGCGCGGGATGATCAGCGACTTGGAGGGGCCGATCGCTTGCGCATAGTCGGCGATCTCCTCGAGGCCGCGTGGCGTGATGAGGTCAGCGTAGGTGCGCCGATCCCCCTTCGCGACAAAGTCATAGGGAGCACCGCTCGACTCGATGAGCTGCACCAGCGGCAACCGTGTCAGCTTGCTCAACGCCTTGAGGTTCGCGACCTCGAAAGACTGCAGGCAGGCGCGCCCGTCGCGGCCCTTGTACGAATGACGCTCGAGCGCGGCAACGAGCTTCTCCTCCATGGCAAGACCCATCCCCTGGAAGTAGGAAGGGTGCTTGGTCTCAGGATACACACCGATGGGCGTCGGCGCGGGCCGGCCCAACTGCTGCGCGAGCGCGACCCGCTGCTGCTGCGCAGCCTGCAGCAACGCAAGAATCTCCTCGAAAGTGGCAACCTGGAACTGCCCGTCGAAGCGCGCGTTGGCAGGACGGATGTCGGGAATGCGCTCGCGCGCGCGCAGTGTCTTGAGCTCGGCGAGGGTGAAATCCTCGGTGAACCAGCCGTTCACCGGCGTGCCGTCGATCACTTTCGTCGCACGTCTGTCGGCAAACTCGCGATGCCGCGCCACATCCGTAGTCGTCCCGATCTCATTCTCGTGCCGCGCCACCAGCACCGCATCCTTCGTCATCACCAGATCGGGCTCGACGTAATCGACCCCGGCCTGCATCGCGATGAAGTACGAGGTCAGGGTGTGCTCGGGGACATACCCGCAAGCGCCCCGGTGGCCGATAACGACAGGCATCGGGGAGTCCTTGCTCATTGTGTGAAGCATAAGGCAGCGTGTTCACAGCGGGTAGGCATAACTCTTGCTAGACTTCCACGGTGTTAACGGATCACGACATCTATCTCTTCCGCGAAGGCACGCACGTCCGGGCGTATGAAAAGCTCGGTGCGCATCCCGTCAGCGCCGCGGAAGGCTCGCGCGGAACGCATTTCGCCGTCTGGGCGCCCAACGCGGCCGCCGTTTCCGTAGTCGGCGAATTCAACGGCTGGAATCCCACGAGTCATCGCCTGGAACCGCGCCCGGACTCCTCCGGCATCTGGTCCGGATTCATCGACGGCGTCCGCCCCGGGTCGCTCTACAAGTACCACATCGTCTCGCGCAACGGCGGATACACGGTGAACAAGGCCGACCCGTATGCCTTCTTCGCCGAGAAGCCGCCGCGCACCGCCTCGGTCGTCTGGGATCTCTCGTATGAGTGGGGTGATGGCGAGTGGATGAAGAACCGCTGGCGCGCCAACTCCCAGGACGCACCGTGGTCCGTGTACGAGCTCCACCTGGGCTCGTGGCGTCGCGTTCCCGAGGATCACAACCGCTATCTCACGTATCGCGAGCTCGCGCACGCGGTGGCCGACTACGTCAATGAGATGGGCTTCACTCACGTGGAGCTGTTGCCCGTGATGGAACACCCGTTCTACGGGTCCTGGGGTTACCAGGTCACCGGCTATTTCGCGCCTTCCTCGCGCTATGGGACGCCCCAGGACTTCATGTATTTCGTGGATTATCTGCACCGGCGCGGGATCGGCGTCATCCTCGACTGGGTGCCCTCGCATTTTCCGGCGGACGAGCACGGGCTGGCCTATTTCGACGGCACTCACCTGTACGAGCACGCGGACCCACGGCAGGGATTCCACCCCGAGTGGAACAGCTCGATCTTCAACTACGGCCGCGCCGAGGTACGCAACTTCCTCGCCAGCAATGCGCTGTTCTGGCTCGACATGTATCACATCGATGGCCTGCGCGTGGATGCGGTCGCCTCGATGCTCTATCTGGACTACGGCCGCAAGGCCGGCGAATGGATTCCCAACCGCTTCGGAGGCCACGAGAACCTCGACGCGGTGGAGTTCCTCAAACAGCTCAATCTCGCCGTCTATCGCGACCATCCGGACGTGCAGACGATCGCCGAGGAGTCAACAGCGTGGCCGATGGTCTCGCGTCCGACGTACCTCGGGGGACTGGGTTTCGGCTACAAGTGGAACATGGGTTGGATGCACGACACCCTGGACTATATGAAGCTCGACCCGATCCATCGCAAGTATCACCAGAACCAGCTCACCTTCAGCATCTGGTACGCGTTCACCGAGAACTTCATGCTGCCGCTGTCGCACGACGAGGCGGTGCACGGCAAGGGATCGCTCATCGGCAAGATGTCCGGCGATGAGTGGCAGCAGTTCGCCAGCCTGCGCCTGATGTTCGGCTACATGTGGACGCACCCCGGCAAGAAACTGCTGTTCATGGGCGGGGAATTCGGCCAGAAGCGCGAGTGGGCCCACGATGAGAGCCTGGAGTGGCACGTCCTGCAGTATCCGTTGCATGCCGGAGTGAAGCAGTGGGTGCGCGACATCAACCAGATGTACCGGGACTCTCCCGCGCTCTACGCCCTGGACTTCTCCAACGAGGGCTTCCAGTGGGTCGATTGCAATGATGCCCAGGCGAGCACCCTCGCGTACCTGCGCAAGGGCCGCAACGGCGAGCAGGTCCTGGTGGTCTGCAATTTCACGCCCATGCCGCGTGACAACTATATCGTCGGCGCACCGCGGGCAGGACGCTGGCGCGAACGCCTGAACAGCGACGCAAAGGAATACGGCGGTAGCGGCATCGGCAATTTCGGATCCATCGAAACCTCGCCCCTGCCCGCGCACGGCCAGTTCCACTCCCTGAGCCTGCGGCTGCCCCCGCTGGCGGTCCTGATCCTCACCCCTGAGGGATAATAACCCCCCGCTCGGGTCCGCGGCTTGGCACCATCGGCGCGTAAGTTGCTGACAAGCCCCCGTCTCCAGGGCGATCACGGAGGTCGGGCGCGGTGAGCAAGGTTCGCGTCGTCATCGAAAATATCGCACCACAGATCAATTGCGGCCGGTTTCCGGCGAAACGGGTCGTGGGCGAGACGGTGGAAGTCGAGGCGGACGTCTTTACCGACGGCCACGACTGTGTCGCCGTTACCCTGCTGTGCCGGCATGAGAGCGTCTCCGAGTGGCAGAGCACTCCCATGAGTGCGCTGGGAAATGACCGCTGGCGGGCCCAATTCGTCGTCCGCCATCTGGGCCGCTACCTCTACACCGTCAGCGCCTGGGTGGATCATCTGGAGAGCTGGCGCCGCGGCCTGGCAAAAAAGGTCGAGGCTGGCCAGGAGACCGAGCTGGACTTGCAGCAGGGAGCCGCGCTGGCGAGCGCCATTGCCAATCGGGCGCCCGCGGCAGATGCGCGCCGCCTGCAGGAATGGGCGCAAGGAATCGCAGATGCCCGCCGCGCGCGCGAGACCAGGGTTGCGCTCGCGCAAAGCCAGGGTTTGCAGGAGATCGCCAGGAAGTATCCGGATCCGGACATCGTGCTCGAATGCGACCCTCCCCTGATTATCCGGGTGGACCGCGAGCGAGCCCGGTACTCGAGCTGGTATGAGCTGTTTCCGCGCTCTGCCTCGAGCGATCCGAAGAAGCACGGCACCTTCGCAGATGTCGAGAAGCTGCTGCCTTACGTCGCTTCGATGGGTTTCGACGTTTTGTATCTGCCGCCCATCCACCCCATCGGGACGACCGAGCGCAAGGGTCCGAACAACCGCACGCGCGCGGCGGCCGGCGATCCGGGCAGTCCCTGGGCCATAGGCAGCCGCGACGGCGGCCACAAGGACATCCACCCGGAGCTCGGGACGCTCGAGGATTTCCGGCACCTGCTGGCGGCGGCGAACGCGGCGGGAATCGAGATCGCGCTGGACATCGCGTTTCAGTGCACGCCCGATCATCCCTACGTGCAGGAGCACCCCGAGTGGTACCTCAAGCGCCCCGACGGCACCATCCAGTACGCCGAGAATCCGCCCAAGAAGTACCAGGACATCTATCCGTTCTATTTCGAGACCGAGAACTGGAATACCCTGTGGAATGAGCTGAAGAGCGTCATCGACCACTGGATCGGGGTCGGCGTGCGCATCTTCCGCGTCGACAACCCGCACACCAAGCCGTTCGCGTTCTGGGAATGGCTGATCGGGGAAGTCCAGGGCACCCACCCGGATGTCATCTTCCTCGCCGAGGCGTTCACGCGCCCCAAGGTCATGTACCGCCTGGCGAAGCTGGGCTTCACCCAGTCGTACAACTATTTCCCGTGGCGCAACACGAAACGCGAGCTCATCGAATACTTCACCGAGCTCAGCAGCCCGCCGGTGAGCGAGTTCTTCCGCGCCAGTCTATGGCCCAACACCCCCGACATTCTCACCGAGTACCTGCAGTTCGGGGGCCGCGCCGGCTTCATGGTACGGCTCGTGCTTGCAGCCACACTGGGTGCGAGCTACGGCATCTACGGTCCGCCGTTCGAGCTGCTGGAGAACCGGCCGCGCGAGCCCGGCAGCGAGGAGTACCTGGACTCGGAGAAGTATCAGGCGCGCAGCTGGGACCGCGACCGCGCCGACTCCCTGCGGGCGCTGATTGCACTGCTCAATCGCATCCGGCGTGAGAATGCACCCTTGCAGAGCGACCGGGGTCTGAAGTTCCATGACGTCGACAATGAGAATCTCATCGCCTACAGCAAGTCGGGCCAGATCGAAGGCAGCGCTGACGCAAGCGCTGCCGTGGGGGACTCCGTGCTCACGGTCGTCAACCTCGACCCCCACCATGCCCAGTCGGGCTGGCTGCAGCTGGACCTCGCTGCCCTCGGCCTGCCCGCCGAAGGCAGCAGCTTCCAGGTACACGATTTGCTGTCCGGAGCGCGATTTCTCTGGCGCGGGGCACGCAACTACGTCGCGCTCGACCCTGCACATTCACCCGCACATGTGTTCCGCATCCGCCGCCGGGTGCGCACCGAGCGGGATTTTGACTATTTCATGTAAGAGCAAGAGCACCCCGTGAGCGATCCGCTCTGGTACAAGGATGCAGTCATCTACGAGGTGCACGTGCGCGCCTTCTACGATGGCAACAACGACGGCGTGGGCGACTTCGCAGGCCTGACACGCAGGCTCGAGTTCATCCACTCGCTCGGCGTCAACACGATCTGGCTGCTGCCCTTCTACCCGTCTCCGGGGAAGGACGACGGCTACGACATAGCCGACTACCACAACGTCCATCCCCAGTACGGCACGCGCGAGGACTTCAGGGAGTTCGTACGCGAGGCGCACCGCTTGGACCTGCGCGTCATCACCGAGCTGGTCATCAATCACACCTCCGACGCCCATCCGTGGTTCCAGGCTGCGCGCCGCTCACCGCCCGGTTCCGCGAAACGCAACTACTACGTCTGGAGCGACACTCCGGACCGCTACGCCGGCACCCGCATCATCTTCAGGGACACCGAGACGTCCAACTGGACGTGGGATCCGGTGGCGAAGCAGTACTACTGGCACCGCTTCTTCAATCACCAGCCGGACCTGAACTTCGACAACCCGCACGTGCTGCGGGCGGTGCTGCACATCATGGAATTCTGGCTCGACCAGGGGGTCGACGGGCTGCGGCTCGACGCCATTCCCTACCTGGTGGAGCGCGACGGCACCAGCAACGAGAACCTGCGCGAGACCCACGAGATCATCAAGCGCATCCGCAAGGTAATCGATGAGCACTATGCGGACCGGATGCTGCTCGCCGAAGCGAACCAGTGGCCCGAGGACGTGCGCGACTACTTCGGTGCCGGCGATGAGTGCCACATGGCATATCACTTTCCGCTCATGCCGCGCATGTACATGGCGATCGCGCAGGAAGACCGCCATCCCATCGTTGAGATCCTCGAGCAGACCCCCGACATTCCCGACAGCTGCCAGTGGGCCGTCTTCCTGCGCAATCACGATGAGCTGACGCTGGAGATGGTGACGAGCAAGGAGCGCGACTACATGTATCAGATGTATGCCGCCGACCCGCGCGCCCGGCTGAATCTCGGAATCCGCCGCCGCCTCGCGCCGCTGCTGGAGAACGACATCGAGCGCATCAAGCTGATGAACAGCCTGCTGCTGACCATGCCCGGCTCGCCGATCATCTACTACGGCGATGAGATCGGCATGGGCGACAACTTCTACCTGGGCGATCGCAATGGCGTACGCACGCCGATGCAGTGGAGCCCCGATCGCAACGCGGGCTTCTCGCGTGCCGACCCTCAGCAGCTGTATCTGCCCCCGATCATGGACCCGATCTACGGGTTCGAAGCGGTGAATGTCGAAGCGCAGATGCGCGACCGCTCCTCGCTGCTGAACTGGATGAAGCGCATGCTCCAGGTGCGCAAGACCTCCCAGGCCTTCGGCCGCGGCACGCTGCGAATCGTCCGTACCGGCAACCGCAAGGTATTCGTCTACCTGCGCATCCTCGGCGAGGACACGATTGTGTGCGTGGTGAACCTGGCGCGCTCCGCGCAACCGGTGGAGATCAACCTCTCCGAGTTCAAGGGAGCCGTGCCGATCGAGCTGCTGGGCAGCACGCCATTTCCTCCCATCGGCGAGTTGCCTTATTTCCTGACGCTGCCGGGCTACGGCTTCTACTGGTTCCGGTTGAGCCGCGAAGCGTCGGCGCCTGCGTGGCACGACGAGCGCCTGGCGCCCGAGGACCTCCCCGTGATGGTGCTCGTGGACGGCTGGAACAGCTTCTTCCCCGAGCGCCTGCCCGAGTGGCGCTCGGATCTCTCCTCGAAGCTGCGTGCGCAGCTGGAGAACAAAGTGCTGCCGTCCTATGTGGCCGCACAGCGCTGGTATGGCTCCAAGGGCGCGCCGATCGTGCGGGCGCAACTGAACGACTTCGCCGACTGGCAGACGGAGCAGGGACGCTGGCTGATCTCCATCTTCGACGTCGAGAGCAACCCGGACGCTTCGCGCTACTTCATTCCGCTCACGCTGGCGTTCGAGAACGTCGACGAAGCGCGTCTGCACCGGTTGCAGCCTGGGGCCGTCGCGCGTGTCCGGCAACAGGCAGTCGTGGGCGTCATCGCCGATGCCTGCGTCGATGAGGACTTCTGCAGGGCGGTCGTCGATTCCATCGGCGCGGGGACGGAGCTGCGCACCCCGGCCGGCCGATTGCATTTCGTGGCGACGCGCAGCTTTGCCGAGTTGCGCGGGGACCCTTCGGCCCCCCTGCCCGTCAATCCGACGCCGGTCCAGAGCAGCAGCAACACCACCGTGCGCATCGGCGATCCCTTCTTTCTCAAGGTCTACCGGCGCCTGCAGAAGGGCATCAACCCGGAGCTGGAGATCGGCCGCTACCTGACCGAAGTGGTGCACTTCCCCAACATCGTTCCGGTGGCGGGCGCCCTCGAGCACCGCAGCGACGATGGCAGCGTATCGACGCTCGCGCTGCTGCAGGCCTTCGTCATGAACCAGGGCGACGGCTGGGACTACAGCGTCAACTATCTCGTGCGTTTCCTCGAAGATCGGCGCACCGGAGCGCCCCTTCCCGAGGATGTCCATGGGCTCTATCTGGCGCTGATCAGGACCCTCGCGCGCCGCACCGCGGAGCTGCATTGCGCCCTGGCGACGCCTACCTCCGATGCGGCCTTCTCACCTGAGCCCATCACCGAACACGATGTAACGCACTGGTACGCAGGCGCCCGCGCGCAGTTGCAGACGACTTTCGAGTTGCTGAAGTCGCACGTCCCGCAGCTTCCCGCATCGGTGGCTGTCGAGGCCGACCTGCTGCTCGCACATCGGGCGGCGTTGTCGAAGAGGCTCGAGCCGCGACCCGGCCTGCCTCCCGTGGGCATCAAGATCCGGCATCACGGCGACTACCACCTCGGCCAGGTGCTCGTGAAGCGCAACGACTTCGTCATCGTGGACTTCGAGGGCGAGCCGGCCCGATCGGTGGAGGAACGACGCGCCAAGGGGTCGCCGCTGCGCGATGTCGCCGGAATGCTGCGCTCGTTTCAGTACGCCATGTCCGCGGCGCAGAAGCGTTGCGCCGCACAGTCGGCCGACGACTGCGCAACCTGGGTCCCGCTGCTGGAGCGCTGGGAAGCCGAAACTCGCGCCACCTTCACTTCCGTGTACGACGAAGTGGCACGGGCCTGCGGCCTCTACCAATCGTTCCGGGAAGTGCAGCCGCTGTTGGATCTGTTCGAGATCGACAAGGCCCTGTACGAGGTGCGCTACGAGATCAACAATCGCCCCGACTGGACCTCGATCCCGATCCGCAGCCTCCTGTCATTCACGCGCTGATGGATCAGCAGGCCATGCCACCCATCGCCGACACGCGGCCCATCACGGCCGTGTGGCCTGGTGAGCCCTATCCGCGCGGCGCCACCTGGGATGGCGAAGGTGTCAACTTCGCGCTGTTCGCCGGCAACGCCCATAAAGTCGAGCTGTGTATCTTCGACGCCAGCGGCCGTCACGAAGTGCAGCGGATCGAGCTGCGCGAGCGAACGGATGAGATCTGGCATTCCTATCTGCCGGAGGCGCGACCCGGGACGCTCTACGGGTATCGTGTCCACGGGCCCTACGACCCCGCCAGGGGGCATCGATTCAACCCGCACAAGCTGCTCATCGAGCCGTACGCCAAGCACCTGGAGGGCTCGCTGCACTGGAGCGATGCCCACTACGGCTATCGCGTCGGCAACCCCAAAGAGGACCTTTCCTTCGACAAGCGCGACAGCGCGCCGGGCACACCGAAGTGCCGGGTGATCGATCCCGCGTTCACCTGGGGCAACGACCGTCCTCCGAAGGTGCCCTGGCACGACACCGTCATCTATGAGGCGCATGTGCGCGGCTTCACGCTGCTTCACCCGGAAGTGCCGGAACAGCTGCGCGGCACGTACGCCGGCCTGGCGACGGCCCCGGTGATCGAGCACCTGTTGCGCTTAGGGATCACGACGCTCGAGCTGATGCCCGTGCATGCCTTCGTCGACGATCGTCACCTGGTCGAGCGGGGACTGCGCAACTACTGGGGCTACAACAACATCGGCTTCTTCGCTCCGGAGCTGCGCTACTCGCACACCGGCCGGATCAGCGAGTTCAAGACGATGGTGAAACGCCTGCACTCCGCCGGCATCGAGGTCATCCTCGATGTGGTCTACAACCACACGGCCGAAGGCAACCATCTGGGTCCGACGCTCAGCTTCCGCGGCATCGACAACGCCTCCTACTATCGCCTGGTGCCCGAGGATCCGCGCTTCTACATGGACTTCACCGGCACGGGCAACACGCTGAATCTGCAGCACCCGCGCGTCCTGCAGCTGATCATGGACAGCCTGCGCTACTGGGTGCTGGAGATGCACGTCGACGGCTTCCGCTTCGACCTGGCTTCCGCGCTGGCGCGCGAGCTGTTCGAGGTCGACCGCCTGGGCTCCTTCTTCGACACCATCGGCCAGGATCCGGTGCTCTCGCAGGTCAAGCTGATCGCCGAGCCCTGGGACCTGGGCAGCGGCGGCTACCAGGTCGGCAACTTCCCTCCCGGCTGGAACGAATGGAACGACCGGTATCGCGACACGATGCGCGCCTACTGGAAGGGCGACGGCGGCTTCATCGGCGACTTCGCGCGGCGCTTCACCGGTTCCGCGGATCTGTATGAAGCGAGCGGCCGCAAGCCGCACGCCAGCGTGAACTTCGTGACCGCGCACGACGGCTTCACGCTGCAGGACCTCGTGAGCTACAACGAGAAGCACAACGAGGACAACGGCGAGGAGAATCGCGACGGCAGCAGCGACAACCGCTCCTGGAACTGCGGTGTCGAAGGCTCCACGAGCGACCCTGCAATCACCGCCCTCAGATGGAAACAGAAGCGCAACCTGTTCGCGACCTTGCTGCTGTCGCAGGGCGTGCCGATGATGCTGGCGGGCGATGAGCTGAGCCATTCGCAGCACGGCAACAACAACGCCTACTGCCAGGACAACGCCGTCTCCTGGCTCGATTGGCGCCTGGATGAGGAGCAGCAGCGCTTCCTGGACTTCGCGGCCCGCATGATCACGCTGCGGCGGCGGCACCCCGTGTTCTGCCGGCGCCGCTTCCTGCAGAGCGACACCCTCACTGCGGAAGGGTTGAAAGAGATCATCTGGCTCAACGAGGACGGTCATGAGATGACCGTGGAGCAGTGGAACCTGCACCATGCCCGCTGCCTCGGCGTCTATCTCTCGGGCGCCGCGATGGAGCGCAGCGATGGCCGCGGGCGCCCCGTCAAGGACAACAACTTCCTGCTGCTGTTCAATGCCCATCACGAGCTCATTCCGTTCACCATGCCCGAGTTCCTGTCCGACAAGTCCTGGTGGACGGAGCTCGACACGGCGCGCCAGGAAGACCCCTTCGGGCAACGCCCTCACCGGGCCGACATGCAATATCCGCTTCACGGCCGCTCGCTGGTGCTGCTGCGCGAGACCGCGTACCGATGAGGAGTCGGCACCGGATGCCTTTCGGCGCGGAGCTGACGTCCGCTGGAGGAGTGCGCTTTCGACTCTGGGCACCCTCTGCCAAAACCGTCGAGCTTTTGCTCCATGACGGCCCCACTCTTGCGCTGCCCGCGGTGGGCGGTGGTTGGTACGAGCTCGTGACGAGCGACGCACGCGCCGGCACGCGCTATCGGTACCGTATCGATGGCAAGCTCGACGTCCCCGACCCAGCCTCGCGTTTCAATCCCGACGACGTGGGTGGATCGAGTCAGGTCGTGGATCCCGAAGCCTTCGAGTGGGACGATGCTGCCTGGCGTGCTCCTCACTGGCACGAAGCAGCGGTCTACGAGTTACATGTGGGGACGTTCAGCGAGGAGGGGACCTTTGCCGGCGCAGCGCGCAAGCTGGACTATCTCCTCGAGCTGGGCATCTCGGTGATCGAGCTGATGCCCGTGGCCGACTTCCCCGGCCACCGCGGCTGGGGCTATGACGGTGTTCTCCCCTATGCGCCGGAATCTGCCTACGGAACCCCGGAGGATCTCAAAGCCTTCGTTGCGGCCGCACACCGCCGCGGCATCGCGGTGATGCTGGACGTGGTCTACAACCACTTCGGCCCCGAGGGCAACTATCTCCACGCCTACGCCTGCGACTTCTTCACCCAGCGGCACAAGACCCCCTGGGGAGACGCCATCAACTTCGACGGGCCCACGAGCCGCACGGTGCGCGATTTCTTCATCCACAACACTCTCTACTGGTTGGAGGAATATCACCTCGACGGCCTGCGATTCGATGCCGTTCACGCCATCAAGGACGACAGCGAGACTCACCTGATGCTCGAGATCGCGCGCACCGTCCGCAGCGGACCTGGCGCGCTGCGCAACGTCTACCTGGTGCTCGAGAACGGCGCCAACCAGGCCCGGTTGCTGGGGCCGGACAAGTGCGACGCCCAGTGGGATGACGACGTCCATCACTGTCTCCACACGATCATCACCGGCGAGCGCGATGGCTATTACGAAGACTACGCAGACAACCCGCATGCGATGCTCTGCCGTTGCCTGGCAACAGGATTCGGATATCAGGGTGAACAGTCGCGTCACGAGGGCCACGCGCGCGGCGAACCGAGCGGCCATCTGCCGCCGACCGCCTTCGTCATCTTCCAGCAGAACCACGACCAGATCGGCAATCGAGCTCTTGGAGAACGCCTCAGCCACATCGTGAAGAACGAAGACGCGCTGCGTGCGATGACGGCCGTGGTGCTCCTGGCGCCCTCCGTCCCCATGCTGTTCATGGGTGAAGAGTGGGCGGCCGCCGAGCCCTTCCCCTACTTCTGCGACTTTCAACCCGAGCTCGCGCAGGCGGTGCGCGAGGGCCGCAAGCGCGAATTCGCGAAGTTCGCCAGGTTCACCGATCCGGAGCAGAGGCAGCGGATTCCCGACCCCACCGATCCGCGCACCGTCGCGGCGGCGCGCCTGGACTGGACGCGCCTGACACGGCCCGAGCATGCGAAATGGCTCAGCCACTATCGGCGCCTGCTCGCTATCCGCAAGCGCGACATCGCACCGCGCATCCCGCAGATCCGCTCCGGCACGTGCGTAAAGCTCGAACCCAACGGCGCGTTCGCGGTCGACTGGTCGCTGGAGAAGGGCGCGGTGCTGCACCTGCTGGCGAACCTGACCGACCACCCCGGACCCATCGTCGGGCGCGCTGCGGGCCGCATGATCTTCTCCACTCATCCGAACATTCGCTCGGCACTGAAGCACAACGAGCTCGCTCCCTGGAGCGTGACGTGGCTGCTGGAGCAGGGCCTTGTCGCCGACTGAACAATGCTGGATTCCGCGCGCGACTTATCGCGTGCAGCTCAACGCAGGCTTCACCTTCCGTGATGCCACAAACATCATCCCGTACCTCGCCTCGTTGGGCATCAGCCATATCTACTGCTCACCCTACTTCCGGGCGCGCGCGGGCAGCATGCACGGTTATGATGTAGTCGATCACAACACCTTCAACCCCGAAATCGGCAGCCGCGAGGACTTCGAGCACTTCGTCGCGACGCTGCGCGCGCATCAGATGGGACACATTCTCGACATCGTCCCGAACCACGTCGGGATCATGGGATCGGACAACGCGTGGTGGATGGATGTGCTGGAGAACGGGGAAGCCTCGATCGATGCGGAATACTTCGACATCGACTGGACGCCTGCCAATCCGGTGCTCGCGCACAAAGTGCTGGTCCCGGTCCTGGGCGACCCCTATGGAGTAGTACTGGAGCGCGGTGAGATCGAGCTGCGGTTCGAGCAGGAGTGGGGCTCGTTCGCGTTCTTCTATCACGAGCACCGCTTTCCGCTGGATCCACGCACCTACCCGCGAGTGCTCGACCGCGCCCTGGCGCATGTCTCTAACACGACCATCGAGAGCCTGCGGCGTGCGTTCGGGGCCCTGCCCGAGCGCTTCGACCCCACGCCTGGGCAGATTGCCGAGCGGCATCGGAACAAGGAGGAGCACAAGCGGCAGCTCGCCCTCCTGTGTGCCGACAACGACGCCGCCGCCAGCGCCATCCATGCGGCGGTGCGCAGCTTCGCCGGCGACAAGCGCGAGGCCGCCAGCTTCGACCCCCTGCACGAGTTGCTCGAGCAGCAGGCCTATCGGCTCGCTTATTGGCGCGTCGCGGCGGATGAGATCAACTACCGGCGCTTCTTCGACGTCAACGACCTGGCGGCGCTGCGAGTCGAGAACGAGGCGGTGTTCGATGCCACGCACCGGCTCGTCCTGGAGTTGGTGCGCGCCGGCCAGATCGACGGTCTGCGGATCGATCATCCCGACGGACTGTTCGATCCGGCGCAATACTTCCGGCGGTTGCAGAGCCGCATCGCCGGCGCCAACGCGGATGAGCTGGATTTCGGCCTCGCCGGTGAGCCACGCCGGCTGCCCATTTATCTGGTCGTCGAGAAGATCACGGCCTCGTTCGAGAGCCTGCCGCCCACCTGGCCGGTTCACGGGGAAACCGGCTACCACTTTGCCAACGTCATCAACCGGCTGCTGGTGGACGCCGCCACCAAGGCCCGCCTGGATCGCGTCTATCAATCCTTCAGCGGCGAACACCTGGAGTGGCAGGACGTGGCGTACGAAGCGCAGCACCTGGTGCTGCGCCGCTCGCTCGCCTCCGAGTTGAACGTCGTCGCAAACCGCCTGGCGCGCATCGCGCAGACCGACCGCCGTACGCGTGACTTCACCTTCAGCAGCGTGCGGCAGGCGCTGTCCGAAGTCGTTGCCTGCTTTCCGGTGTACCGGACGTATGTCAGCGACAGCGTATCGGCCGAGGATCGGCGCTACATCGACTGGGCGATCGCTGCCGCCAAGTCGCGCCGTTCCGTGACGGAAGCGCCGGTGCTCGACTTCGTGCGCGCGGCGTTGCTGGTCGAGCTGCCCGCGAATTCCGAGCTGATGAGCCGTCGCCTGCGCACGTTCGCGATGAAGTTCCAGCAGGTGACGGCTCCGGTCACGGCCAAAGGCGTTGAGGATACGGCGCTCTATCGATTCAACCGTCTTCTGTCCCTCAACGAGGTCGGAGGCGAGCCTGCAGTCTACGGTTCGACCGTGCGTGCCTTTCACGCGGACGCCCAGCACCGGGCACGCTTTTGGCCTCACGAGATGCTCGCCACATCGACTCATGACACCAAGCGCTCCGGAGACGTGCGTGCACGCATCAGCGTGCTATCGGAAATGACTGCGGTGTGGCGCCAGACGATCGAGCGCTGGAGCCGTTTCAATCGCTCGCGCAAGCGCGAGATCGAAGGCCGGCAGGCGCCCTCCCCCAACGACGAATATCTGCTCTATGAGACGCTGCTCGGAAGCTGGCCTCTGGAGGAAGGCGACGACGGCGCTGCCAGCGCCTATCGCCAACGCATCGAGACCTACGTCGTCAAGGCCGCGCGCGAGGCGAAGACTCGCACCAGCTGGGGGAACGTCAACTCGCCCTACGAGGAGGCGCTGGTCCAGTTCGTCGGCGCGATCCTGGATCGGCGCAACGGCAACCTGTTCCTGGCCGACTTCGTCGCCTTCCACCGCCAGCTCGTGCGTTTCGGCTTGCTCAACGGGCTGACGCAGACGCTCTGCAAGCTCACCGCGCCGGGCGTGCCCGACATCTACCAGGGCGATGACCTCTGGGACTTCTCCCTGGTCGATCCGGACAACCGCCGCCCGGTGGACTATGCGAAGCGCTCACAGCTGTTGCAGCAGGTGCAGCACGAGTGCGGCCGCGAGCCGCGCCCGGGGTGGGTTCGCTCACTCGTGGACAACTTGCACGACGGGCGCTGCAAGCTTTATCTGATCTGGAGGGTGTTGCAGTTCCGCCGGGCCCACGAGGCACTGTTCCGCGATGGCGAGTACCTTCCCCTGCGGGTGTCAGGCGATCACGCGGCCAAGATCTGTGCGTTCGCGAGGAGCCACCACGATCGCCTGGCCGTCGTCGTCGCTCCGCGGCTGTATCGGCGCCTTCTCGGTGAGCGGTCAGACCCCCCGCTCGGTACTGAGATCTGGGGGAACTGCGCCATAGAGCTACCCCGTGGCTATGGCTCGAGCGGCCCGCTCGAGAGTGTGCTGGGCGGCGGTACGGTGCCCGTGCAGCAGCACGGCTCTCCCGCAGGCCTGAGAGTCGGGAACGCCTTGTCGCAATTCCCCGTGGCTTTATTGACTACCAGCCGGTCAACGGCGGAGCATCCAGTGCGTTGACCTCATCAGGAGGACGTATGTCGAACACCAAGACAGCTTGGCTGCTCGTCTCGGCATTGGCCCTGCTGAGCGCCTGCTCGGAAATTCCGCTGAACACGCGCGAGACGAAGCAGGCGGCGCTGTATCAGCAGTATGCGGGACCGCCGGTCGAGGGCTTCACCTACCTCGGCCGCTACGACAGCTGGACCTCGCTCGGGGCCAACCAGCTGGTCGTGTGGACGACCATCAACGATGCGTACCTGATTACGGTCAGGCCGCCGTGCATCAACCTGCCGTTCGCGCAACGCATCGGTCTCACCCAGACCAACCACAGCGTGACGCAGAAGTTCGACTTCGTGCTGGTCGGCCACGATCGCTGCTGGATCCAATCCATCCAGCCCGTCAACTATCTGCAGATGAAGCGCGACATGCGGCAGAAGTCTGCGGATGCGAAGGCCGCCGCGGAGGCTGCGAAGCAGCAGTAGTCAGAACCCAATGACACGCACCACCTCATCGAGGGTGTGTGCGTTGCCGAAAGCGGCGTCGACTTTCCCGGGAGTCACTCGCGAGGGGCGAATGATGCACTTGCCGCCCCCCTCCTCGATCAACACCTGCGTCGCAGCGATGTCCCATCGGTTGAGCGCAAACTCCACCACCGCGTCGAAGGCTCCCCGCGCTGCCATCGCGTGCGTCCAGCAATCCAGATTGCCGCGCATGGATTTCACCTCGCGACTGAGCCGCAGGTAACCCTCCTCCATCCGAGCCTTCTCGAAATCCTTGTAGCTGGAGACGGAAACGAGGCACTCGGATAGGCCCCGAGGAGGCGCCACCGATATTGCGTTGCCGTTGCACGAAGCTCCGATGCCTCGTCCGGCAGCATAGGTCTCCGCGGAGGTCGGTAAGTGAATGACTCCGGCCAGCGCCTTCCCAGTCAGCGCGTCATCGAAAGCGATGAGGG
This sequence comes from Steroidobacteraceae bacterium, assembly GCA_035552975.1. Classification (GTDB taxonomy): domain Bacteria; phylum Pseudomonadota; class Gammaproteobacteria; order Steroidobacterales; family Steroidobacteraceae; genus 13-2-20CM-66-19. The sequence goes on along the minus strand of DATNEN010000205.1, from coordinate 7,711 downwards.
TGCCGAAAGTCGGCAGGCCTCGGGTGAAGCCGAGCGTCCCGTCGATAGGATCGACCGTCCAGCGAAAGCGCGCGCCTTTGGTCTCATCCCCCATCTCCTCGCCGAGCACGGGATATACGTAGGGGTGTGCGTTGGCGAGCAACGCGCGAATCTGGCGCTCGCCTTCCTTGTCCGCGGCGGTTACGACCGAGCCGTCGGCCTTGAGGTCGATCGCGAGATCCGGATTGCGAAACGCGGCGAGGATGTCGGCCGATGCGTGTTGGGCGGCACGCATCGCGAGCTGCAGGAGCTCGCGGACCGGCGGTGTTGATGAGGACATCGAGGCACGTACCGGCCCGGCGCGGCGGTGCCCTCCGCCGCACCGGGCCCGAGCGCATTATTTCGGCTTGGAGAACTTCATGGCGAGCTGATCCGTCTTGCCCCGGACCGAGGCGTCGCGTATCGGCACGGTGCGCGGGTCATCCGATCGGTGCAGGAAGTTGCCCTCCTTGACGAACTTGAAGCCTGCGGCCGTCACTTCCTCCTTCACTGCGGCCGGATCGATCCGGTGCATGGTCGAGGTGACCGTGGTGCCGGTGCCTGCCGCTGCCGCGTGATCGATGACGACGTAGGTGCCACCCGGCTTCAGCAGGCCAAGCATCGCCTTGTTGAAGGCGGCGATGTCTGCGTTGGGTCCGTTGTGGAAGTCGTGGTAGTTATCCGACGTCCACACGACGTCGACCGGCCCCGGCAGGGAGATCGAGGTGAAGGCCGACCCGACGGCCGTCACGTTGCTATAGTGCGAGTCCTCGGCGAGCGCCTTGGCGGCCTTGCCGAAATCCCGCTCGCCCATCGGGGGCGGGGACACGGCATAGACGTGGCCCTTGGGGCCTACGGCAACACTGAGCAGGCGCGTGAAATAGCCGCCGCCCGGCATCACCTCCACGACCTTGTCCCCCGGCTTGATGCCGGCGAACTCCAGAGACTCGGCCGGCTTGCGCACGGCATCGCGATCCTTGTCGGCCTGCGGGCGCGCCGAGTCATCGACGGCGGCGGTGATCGCCTTGGAGGGCCCCGCGGCCTCAACGCCGCCCGCGCACAGCAGACCTGCGGTCGCCAGGGCGCCGGCAGCCAGAACTGAAAATCGTGTCATTCGATTTCTCCTCACTTGAATTGTTGACTCGCGCCCTCCGAGCATACTCCCTGCCGTTTCCGATCTGATGGAGGGCCGATGTGGAACGGCGGCGACAATACAGTGCTGGGGGGACTGATTTCCGCCGCTACTCTCATCGCCCTCCACTACGTGGTGGCTTTCGCGACCTTCAAGGTCAGGCGCCTGGAAGCCTGGATCGAGGGAACGCCCCGCATCGTCGTGCACAACGGGGTGTCGGTGCGACCCCCGAACGGCAACGGCTCGCCCAAGGTCCCGGCCGCGCCACCTCCGGCCGGTGCGACCTCGACCAGGGACCCGGCCCTGTTGCCCTCTCGAGGGTTGCCGGGGAGTTTTTTCGGCGGTCGCTGTCGAAAGTGTCGATCCGGCGCCCCCTCGTTCGACGTCACAGTAGAGCAGGGGCTGATGACCGGTTGAGACCGCCCGGGTAAGACCTCCGCTCCCTCAACCTTTCAGGAGAGCAACATGCGATTCATGATGATCATGATCCCCAAGGGCTACGAGAGCGCGGCCCCGGGCACGATGCCGGACGCCAAGGCCGTCGAGGCCATGATGAAGTACAACGAGGCACTGCAGAAGGCCGGGGTGCTGCTGGCGCTGGACGGCTTGCACCCCCCCTCGATGGGCGCGCGAGTGTCGTTCGTGGGCGGCCGGCCCAAGGTGACCGACGGGCCCTTCGCCGAAGCGAAAGAGGTGATCGGCGGTTACTGGATGATCCAGGTCAAGTCCCGCGAAGAGGCCATCCAGTGGGCCAGCCGCTGCCCCGCGGGGGACAACGAAGTCATCGAGGTCCGGCAGGTGCAGGAGTTCGCCGACTTCCCGCAGGACATCCAGGAGGCGGCTGCAAAATTTCCCGAGCTCAAGGCCCAGCAAGAGACTTCCCGCCGCCAGTGATCCACGGTGAGGGGCCCCGCGCGGGCCCCTCAGCCTCACCCCTCATGCCTGGAGCGGCGCCGGTCCCCCGCGCGCCGCTCGGCGAAACTCAGCAGTGTGGCAAGCGGGACCTCCAGCGCACCGGCAATCGCCTCCAGCTGCAGCAGAGTCAAATTGCGCGCACCCCTTTCCAGGCGCGCGACGGCCGCTGACGAGGTTCCGAGTCGCCCGGCCACTTGGACAATAGTCAGGTTCAACTGCTCGCGACGGAAGCGGATCGCAGCGCCCACGGCGCGCAGGAATACCGCCTGCCTCAGAGCGCTCCGGCTCTGGCGCATGGCAGGCGCTTGTCAGTCGAGCAGGTCATAAAAGGTAAAGACGAGCGACGCCCCCGGTTCCGTCATCGACGCCGTTCCGCGGCCGCCACGAGATCGGACATCCGCACCTCTAGCCGGTGAGCGATGGACAGCAGTGTCAGAACGCTCGGATTGTAGATGCCGCGCTCCAGACGCCCGATGACGTTGCGATGCACACCCGCCTCGTGCGCCAGCGCCTCCTGACTCAGGCGGAGTTTTTTTCTGCGCTCGCGGAGCTCTTCACCTAACGCACGCAGCAGGGAGCTGGAGGCCATCCGCCGATCGTTTCGCGTTGACCACAATAATGTCTACACATTATGATGTTCATCATGAAACAGGCGATCGCGGTGGCCTTCGGCCACGTCCTGCGCGCAGCGCGCGAGGCGGCGGGACTCAGCCAACAGACACTCGCGCTGCGTGCCGAGATCGACCGCACCTATCCCAGCCTGCTCGAGCGGGGGTTGCGCTCACCGAGCCTGGGCACATTGATGAATCTGGCACCGGTGCTCGGAATCCCGCCCGAGGCGCTGGTCAAACGCACCGAGGCACAACTGCTGGCCAATGGGTCCCCTGCCGGCGCCCGCCGTGCGAAAAAGCACGCGCGCCGGCCGCTCAAACCCGCGCTGCCAACCGCCTGAGACCGGACGCGCCGGCCAAACCCGGCGCGCCTCCAGCCTCGCGCCCGGCGCGTCTCGCCTGAGCTTGCGAGCCCCCGGGCGGGGATGCTCTGATCGGGGGCATGACGACACCGCAGACACGGCGCGCGATCGATGCCGTCTGGAGAATGGAGTCGGCCCGGCTGATAGCCGGCCTGGCACGGATCGTCCGCGACGTCGGTCTCGCGGAAGAGCTCGCGCAGGACGCCCTGGTCGCCGCTCTGGAGCAGTGGCCGGCGGCGGGCATTCCGAACAATCCCGGAGCATGGCTGATGAGCGCAGCCAGGCATCGCGCCATCGACGCCTTGCGTCACAAGTCCCTGGCAGAGCGTAAGCACGCGCAGCTCGGCTACGAGACGGACACGCTGCGGCCGGAAGAAAACGACGACGAGCTGGATGATGACATCGGCGATGATCTGCTGCGCCTGGTGTTTACGGCCTGCCACCCGGTCCTGTCTCCGGAGGCACGCGTCGCGCTGACCCTGCGACTCATCGGGGGTCTCACGACCGAAGAGATCGCCAAGGCGTTCCTCGTACCCGAGGCCACGATGGCACAGCGCATCGTGCGGGCAAAACGCACGCTCACGGAAGCAGCGGTTCGCTTCGAGATTCCCAGAGGAGCGGAGCTGGCGCCGCGGCTGGCCTCGGTCCTTCAGGACATCTACCTCATCTTCAACGAGGGATACTCCGCCACTGCGGGCGACGATTGGGTGCGGCCGGCGCTTTGTGAGGATGCGCTTCGGCTGGGACGCATTCTCGCTGAGCTGGCTCCGAGGGAGCGCGAGGTGCACGGGCTCGTGGCGCTGATGGAGATCCAGGCTTCACGCCTGCGGGCACGCGTCGACTCCGCCGGTGAGCCGGTGCGGCTGCTCGATCAGGATCGCTCACGCTGGGACCAATTGCTGATCCATAGAGGCCTCGCCGCGCTCGAGCGGGCAGAGAAGCTCGCAGGAGCTCCCGGACCGTATCTCCTGCAAGCCGCCATCGCCGCCTGCCACGCGCGAGCGCTGACCGCCGCCACCACGGAATGGATTCGAATCGCGGCGCTGTACGCCGCGCTGGCGCAAATCGCGCCCTCTCCGGTGGTAGAGCTCAATCGCGCCGTGGCGCTATCGATGGCGTTCGGACCCGAGGCAGGCCTGGAGGTGGTCGACACCCTGACCTGCGAGCCTTCCATGAAGGGTTATCACCTGCTGCCGACCGTTCGCGGCGATCTGTTGGAGAAGCTGGGGAGATCTCGCGAGGCACGGCTCGAGTTCGAGCGCGCAGCCGACCTTGCACGCAACGACCGCGAGCGCAAGTTTCTCCGTGACCGCGCGAGCAGGCTCGCAGACAAGCCCTGACCGCTATCGATATCCCCGCGCCTGCAACCTGAAGAGGTGGGCGTAGTTGCCATTGAGCTTCATCAGCTCCTCATGGCTGCCCTGCTCCACGATCCTGCCGCGATCGAGCACCGCGATCTGGTCGGCCATGCGTACCGTTGAGAACCGGTGAGAGATGAGGATGGTAATGCGGTCGCGTGCAAGTTGGCGGAAGTGCTCGAACACCTCGGCCTCCGCCTGCGCGTCCATCGCCGCGGTGGGCTCATCCAACACCAGAATGTCCGCCCGCGTGCGCATGAACGCACGTGACAGCGCGATTTTCTGCCACTGCCCGCCCGAGAGCTCGCGTCCGTCCTTGAACCACTTGCCGAGCTGAGTCTGATAGCCGGTAGGGAGCGTGTCGATGAACTCGCTGGCCCGACCCTTCTGCGCCGCCTCCCGCCAGCGTTGCTCATCCTCGAAGTAGCGCTCGTCCCCGGCCCCGACGTTCTCGCCCACCAGCATCTGGTAGCGCGTGAAGTCCTGAAAGATCACCCCCACGCGCTGCCGCAGCGCTCCCTCCTCCCATTCGGGGAGCTCCCGGCCATCCAGCACGATGCGGCCGGAGGTCGGTTGATAGAGCCGGGTGAGCAGCTTGATGAGTGTGGTTTTTCCCGAACCGTTCTCCCCGACCAACGCGAGACTCGCTCCGGGCTTCAGGTGCAGGCTGACGTGCTCGAGCGCCGGCTGCTCCGCGCCAGGGTACTGGAAGCTCACGTCCTCGAAGCGGATACCGTCTTCGGGATGCGGCCCATGGAGGGCCGCTCCGCTGGGAGCCGGCACCGCCGTCTCCAGATAGTCGTAGAGGGTGGATAGGTAGAGATTGTCCTCGTACAGCCCTCCCAGCGCCGAGAGCATCGCGGAGACCGCCGACTGCCCCTGACGGAAGAGCATCAGGTACATGGTCATCTGCCCGAGTGTGATCGCTCCGTGCACCGTGCTGAGCGCAATCCAGACATACGCGCCGTAGAGCGCGCCGGTGCCGATCAGCCCGAGGCCGAATCCCCAGGCATCGCGCTGAATCGTCAGCGCCCGATCTTCCGCGTAGAGGCGTCCGAAGATGTCGCGATAGCGCTGCAGCAGGCGTGGCCCCAACCCGTAGAGCTTGACCTCCTTGGCGTGATCCTCCCGCGCCAGCACCGTCTCCAGATAGAGCTGCATGCGGGTCTCCGGCGACCGCCATCGAAACAGGCGGAACGCGTCACCGGAGAACTTCGCCTCCGCGACGAACGCAGGCAGGCCCGCAAGCAGCAGCACCGCCACGGCCCACGGCGAGAAGTGAGCGAGCAGCGTGCCGTAGCTCACCAGCGAGATACCGTTCTGAACCAGGCCGAACGTGCGCATCACCAGGCTGAGCGGGCGACTGGAGGCCTCGCGGCGCGCCCGGGTGAGCTTGTCGTAGAACTCCGAGTCCTCGAAATGCTGCAGCTCCAGAGTGAGCGCCTTCTCCAGGATCATCACGTTGACGCGCTGTCCGAGCTGGGCGCGCAGCAACGATTGGCAGAAGGAGATACCCCGCTGCGCGGCCGCGATGCCGGCGACGAGGATGCCCTCGAGCAGTACGAACTCGAGCACGCGTGAAGCGTCCGAGCCCCCGGAGCGCATCGCGGCGACAACGGAATCGACGATGCGTGAGCCGACGAACGCCACGGAGGCAGGCAGCACGCCCGCGACGATCGTCAGAACGGCGAGCGCGAGCGTCAGATTCCGTCTGGTGCTCCAGACCAGCTCGACGGCTCGGCGGCTGTATTTGAAGACACCGAAGAAGCCCTGCAGCGTGAACGCATTGTCAGTGGGCGCCTTGTCACGCGAGATCGGGCGAGAAGCGATGGGCATCCCGGCGTCAGTGGGGGCGGCGCTGGCGGAATTCCAGCTCTTTCACGTTTGCGGGCGCCAGTCCGGTGATGAGCCGCGAGCCGCGCCGGAAGAACACATAGCTGTAGATCCACGACAGCACGACCGAGATGCGATTGCGAAACCCGATCAACACCGTCACGTGCAGGGTGAGCCAGGCGATCCAGGCGAGCAGGCCGCCGAAATGCAGCCTGCCAATCTCGACCACCGCGCGCGACTTGCCCACAGTGGCCATCGCGCCCAGGTCTTTATAGTGGAACCCTTGGCTGCGCGTATCGTGCGCGCCGCGGCAGTCCTCTTCGATGACCTGGGCGACGAAGCGCCCCATCTGGATCGCGCCCTGGGAGACGCCGGGGACGGCCGATCCCGTGCGCGAGTCCACCAGTGCCGCCGCATCGCCGATCACGAAGACCTGCGGATGTCCGGGGATTGAGCAGTCCGGCAGCACTTTTACGCGGCCACCGGGCCCCGACTCCACGCCGAGGGTTTGCACCAGAGGTGAGGCCCTCACCCCTGCGGCCCAAATGACGTTGTAGCTGCGCAGCCGCTCGCCGTCGACTTCGACGCCGTCGGCGAAGACGGCGGTAACGGGCTTCCCCAGTCGCACCTCGACGCCGAGGCTGTGGAGCTCCTCCAGGGCGCGCCGGGAGGAGTCGGCATGCATGGTCGCCAGCAGGCGCGGCCCCGCTTCGATGAGGATGACTCTGGCGCGGCGCGTGTCGGCGACGCGAAAGTCCCTGGGGATCACATCGACCGCCAGTTCCTTGATGGCACCCGCCAGCTCCACTCCCGTCGGGCCCCCGCCCACGATGATGAAAGCCAGGTGCGCGGCTCTTTCGGTCGGGTCGGACTCGATTTCAGCGGTTTCGAAGGAGCGCAGCATTCGGGAGCGAATCAGCGTGGCTTCCTCGACCTCCTTCATCCCTGGGGCAAGCTCGCGCCAATCCGAATGGCCGAAGTAGTTGTCCACAGCCCCGGGTGCGAGAATCAGGTAGTCGTACGGGACCTCAGCATCGCAGACGCGTAATACGCTCCGCGTCAAATCTACGCTCGAGACCTCGCCGAGCATGACTGAGGCGTTCTTCTGGCCGCGCAGGATGGTGCGAATGGGCTGCGCGATGTCCGCAGGTGCCAGTGCAGCGGAGGCCACCTGATAAAGCAGTGGCTGAAACAGGTGATAGTTGTTGCGATCGATGACGAGCACTTCCACGGGCGCGCGCCGCAGCGCTCGGGCAGCAAATAGCCCGCCAAAACCGCAGCCTACGATCGCGACCCGGCTCAGTGGCATTTTTAGGGATCCCATTGGGTGGGAACGGCCGCGTTGCCGAGACGCAACGGTGCGGCCGGGGACCACTCTACTATGACTTATTAACGCCCGCTGCAGACCAAGGGCTGCAGCGGGCGTCTCACCACGGCCCCTCAACGATCCTGACGAGGAGCCGACCGTGGTCGCATTCTCAA
>DATNEN010000204.1:0-2589 GCA_035552975.1 Steroidobacteraceae bacterium | reverse complement strand
GGGGAGAGGGCTGTGGGCCGAAGGAGATTCGAGATGTTCCAGTATCGAGCGGTCCTGGTGCGCCTGCGCCAAGGCGATTCCGACCGCGACATTGCCCGCTCTGGGTTAATGGGGCGGCCGAAGGTGGCGCTCTTTCGCGCCCTGGCCGAGACCCAAGGCTGGCTCGCCCCCGAGGCGGGGCTTCCGGATGATGCAGCGATTGCGGCGCTGATCGGGCCTGCACGCCGGGCCAGCAGCACGATCTCGACCCTTGAGCCGTACCGGGCGCAGGTCGAAGGCTGGGCAGCTCAAGGCGTCGGGGGCGTGGCCATCCACGCCGCTCTCGCGCGCGAGCACGGCTATCGGGGCAGCTATTCCGCGGTGCGGCGCATGCTGGCGGGGATCCGGGGGAGTCTGCCGCCCGAGACCACCGTGCCGTTGTATTTCGCCCCCGCGGAAGCGGCGCAAGTGGATTTCGGCGCCGGTCCCTTCTTGCTCGATCCGGCGCGCGGGGTGCTGCGACGGACCTGGTGTTTCGTGATGACGCTGTGCTTCTCGCGCCATCAGTACATCGAGTTCGTGTTCGACCAGAGCGTGATGACCTGGCTGGGTTGTCATCGGCGCGCCTTCGAGTGGTTCGCTCGGGTGCCGGCTCGGGTGATCATCGACAACCCCAAGTGCGCGATCACCCGTGCCTGTGCGCGCGACCCGCTGGTACAGCGTGCGTATGCCGAGTGCGCCGAAGGGTACTCATTCAAAATCGACCCGTGTCCGCCGGCGGATCCCGCCAAGAAAGGGGTGGTCGAGGCCGGGGTGAAGTACGTCAAGCGCAACTTCCTCCCCACCCGCACATTCCGCGACCTCACGGACCTCAACGAGCAAGCGCGGCGCTGGGTGATGGCAGAAGCCGGTATCCGCATCCATGGCACCACGCGCGAACGGCCGCTGGATCGCTTCGCGATCGAACAGCCCTTGATGCGCGAGCTCCCCGCGATGGCCCCCGACTTAGGGAGCTGGCATCGGGTGAAGCTGCATCGCGACTGCCATGTGAAATTCGACTATTCGCTCTACTCGGCGCCCTTCACACTGGTCGGGCAGTCCCTGTGGTTGCGAGCCACGGACGTTGCAGTGTCGATCTACCAGGACTATCGGCAGGTGGCGATGCATCTGCGCTGCCGCCGCCGCGGCGATCGACGCACCGTGCTGGATCATCTGCCCCCGGATGCTCGGGAGTTCTTCCGCCGCGATCGCTCCTGGTGTCTGCAGCAGGCCCGCGCCATAGGCGCCCACTGCAGCGCGCTCATCGAGCACCTGCTCGGGGATCGGATCGTCGAGCGGCTCCGAGGAGCTCAGGGGATACTGGATCTGGCTGATACCTACGGCAGGGTGCGCCTGGAGGCCGCCTGTGAGCGGGCGCTTGCGCACGACTCTCCACATTACCGCACGGTGAAGAGCATCCTGCGCGGCGGACACGATCTGCAGCCTCTGTCGGCACGCACCGATGCGACCTTCGTCCACGGCCGCAGCGCGCGCTTTCACCGCAGCTCCCAGAGTCTCTTCGGCACCGATGCCACCGATGATGATGGCGTTCGGCATTGAGATGCCGATGAGCTCAGCCGCTTCAGTTTGGGAGGTACCCCACCCCGGGGCCGCCTCCCGATCGCCGCTCTACGGGCTTTATAGGCGGTCGATTTTCTCCCCGCCCGCTCAAAACGGCGGATTCCCTCGCCACACACAACACACAGGAGATGTTATGAACCCAGTCCCCGAACTCGTCCCGCTGCTCAAGCAGCTGCGTCTCTCCGGTATCTTGGACTCCCTGGATGCCCGCAACCGCCAGGCCATCGAGGGTAAGCTCGCCTATACCGAGTTCTTATCCCTGCTGATCCAGGATGAGGTCGCCCGGCGCGAGCAGAAGAAGTTCACCCTGCGCATGCGCCGCGCCAGCTTCCGCGCCAACAAGACTCTCGAGCAGTTCGACTTCGACCGGCTGCCGAAGCTCAATCGCGCGCTCGTCCATGATCTGGCCACCGGCCGCTACATCACCGAGCGCGCTCCCGTACTCATTGTCGGGGAAGTCGGGGTCGGCAAAAGTCATCTCGCCCAGGCTCTGGGGCACTGCGCGATCCGCCAGGGGATCGACGTGCTCTTTACCAGCTGCACGCAGTTGGCGGGGAGTCTGAATGCCGCGCGCGCCACCGGCGCCTACGAGCGCAAGCTCGCAACCCTCGCACGGGTTCCGCTGCTGATCGTGGACGATTTTGGCCTAAAACCCCTGCGCCCACCGGCTGACGAGGACCTTCACGACCTCATCGCCGAGCGCTACGAGCAGACCAGCACGATCGTCACCAGCAATCTCGATTTTGCCGAATGGGATGAGGCCTTCCCCAACAACCGCCTGCTGGCTTCCGCCACCATCGATCGCTTGCGACACAACGCCTACTGCATCGAGCTGGAAGGGCCCTCAGGTCGCAATCCGAAGGTCGCCCCACCCACCTCAAAATCAAAGGTTGCGAACGCTCAGAAATCTGCTCATTCTTAAGCCTCTCGGGATGTCCGTTCGGCCTGCCAAACACTGGCTCCATTATGCCGATCATCCCCGGCTCCATT
>DATNEN010000203.1:0-10216 GCA_035552975.1 Steroidobacteraceae bacterium | reverse complement strand
GATGATCGGCATGCCAAACAGCTTGGCACTGCCGGTGAGATCGTTGCTTTCCGCCCAGGACCGGTCGATGAAGGTGACCGTCACCCGGTGCTCGCCGGCGGTGACCTGCACCGGGATGTTGGACAGTCGGGCGATCAGGGCCGTGCGGCCCTTGGGCCCGTCCCGGTCGGCGGCGGCCAGATCTTCAGGTCCGCCCACGTGCCGGCGGGCCACTTCCTTGTCGTCGACCAGATAGATGACCGTCGCCTCGGTCTCCATCCCGTTGGGATACAGGCCGGCATCGATGCTGTCGCCGTCGATGAAATTGAAGTGATACTCCCCATCGGCAGGGAATACGTGCGTGAAGGTCACGCCCCCGCGGGTGCCCAGAGGAAACCCGTCCCGGTGGACGCGCTGAGTCGGGGAGCCGGGCCCGGCTTGCCCGCCGCCACCACCGCCGCCGCCATAGAAAACGCTCTCCATCTTGGGGACCGGCTGGCCGACGGCGAGCTGCGCGACATGGCGCGCCGCCGACAGGTATTGCTCCATAAAGGTCGGCGAGACATTCAGCGCGCCGGCGACATTGCTGAAGCCGTCCACCTCGATTTCCGTGGGCAGAATCTGCTTCGGATCGACGTCCACGCCCAGAAGGCCCTTCACGGAGGCGGCGAACTCGGCACGGCTGAGACGCTGGAGCGGTACGTGGCCGACACCGCGATCCTGCGCGGAGGCATCCAGAGAGGTCTTCAGATACTTGAGGGTGGCGTCGACGTCGGCCTGCGCGGGTTGTTTCTGGCCGGCCGGGGGCATCAGACGGCCGGTGAGCTTGGCAATGGCCTTTTCCCAGATCTCCGCGTCATCGCCCGGATGAGCGAGATCCATGGAGTCCATGGCCACGTTTCCGGCCCAATCCGTGGTGTTGTGGCACTTGGAGCAGTAGTCATCGACCAGGTTCTCGAGCGGCTTGTCGGCGACGGGCGCCTTCGCAGCTTGCGGGGTGGCGGGTGCCTGCGTCGCATCCTGGGCGTGCGCGGTCGCTACCGCGAGCGCCAGCCAGGCCAGCGGCAGGCAGGCACCGACCCCAACGATCCGGGCCCGTCTGAACAATAATCCGCTCTTACGCATTCCCGCTCCTGCCTCAGTGCTGCCCTATTGTGCAGCCGCTCAATCCAACCTAACTAATGTATTGCAAGACCGTGTCCATTTCGCCTGCCTGGAGGGCTAAGAATCCTCAAGATTATGCGGCCCTCCTGGAGGTAGTAAGTGGATGATTAGATGGGTAAACCCGGCGGCGATCCAGGGGGCGCGGAGAGCTCGGCGGGAATGTGCAGATGGGCGCTCGACGCACAGTGCGCATCCCTCTCACCTGAGTGCGGCGGCGGCCAGCGCCGCAGCGGCGGCCAGCTTGTGTTTCCCCTGCCAGGGAGGCCCGATCGATCGCCCCATCGTCTGCAGGTAGCCATCCAGATCCAGATTCTTGGCGGAAAGCGCAGCCGCCGCCTCCCGGAACACGCGCTCCCGATCGTACCAGTGCACAAACCAGCCGCGCGCTGCGCCGGCGGTCGCAAGCGCCTCCCGATACATGGCGGAGTCGGCGACGCAGGCCGCGCGCGTGTCGGTGATCCGCTCTTCTGTCGTCGGTGGAAGCTCCGGGCATATGCGGATGGCAATGCCCGTTATGGGAACCGTCAACTCTTTGGAGAGCGCCTCCAGGCTCGCGCGTGCACCCTGCGCGGCGGCCTCGCGAACTCGCTCGACCAGTGCGATGGCATCGGGGAGCGAAATGGCTCGCGACCATGAGTTGAGGTAACGACCGATGGCCCAAGAGCCTTCGTGGTGATACGGGTGCGTCGGCAGACCGCTCGTGAGATCGATGCGTCGGCGATCCAGGAGCTCACCGTCGGGCGCCAGGGTGATCAGCACCGCGGAGTTGCCGTGCTCGGCGACACCGACAACCGCCCCTCGCTGTAGTTTTCGCTTCGCCATCGGGGCCAGCCCTTCCTGCGTTGCCTGACAATAGCAGTTTACAATCCGCGCCACAGCACAGGCAGATGTGGCGGAAACACTGGAGATCGACTCGAATGATGCGCAAGCTCGCGGCCACGCTGGGCTGGGTCGTCAGCGGCCTGGGCATCGGTGGCAACAAGGTGCTCGACCAGACCTTCACCCGCGAGGGCGTGTGGTGTTCGAAGCGCGGCGACACTCCTGGCATGGCTCGATGGAGAACGATCGGAGGTTGCGCGGTCCTCGGGGCTGTCCAGGCAATGGGCGCCATCGGCGCACCCGTTCAGGCAACCCATCACTACCCGAACCTGTTCGTCGAGCGGTTGGGGCGCAGCCCTGCGCAGACCCGCGCCAAGGTGGATGCGGCGTTTCGACAGCTCTTTCATGGCGATGGCCAGGAGCAGCGCCTCTACTTCGAGACCGGCGCGAACGCCAACGGTCCGTTAGCCTACATCACCGATTGGGCGAACAACGATGCCCGTACCGAGGGTATGAGCTACGGCATGATGATCGCCGTCCAGCTCGACAAGAAGCGCGAGTTCGACGCCCTCTGGAACTGGTCCAACACCTACATGCTCGTCACCGACCCGAAGAACCCGTCGGTGGGTTATTTCGCGTGGTCGATGAACACCGACGGCACACCGCGCTCCACGAGCGCGGCTCCGGACGGCGAGGAGTACTACGTGATGGCGCTGTACTTCGCAGCGCACCGCTGGGGCAACGGCAGAGGGATCTACGACTATCAGGCGCAGGCCGACAGGATCCTGCGCGGCATGCGCCATCATCCTGTGCTGACCGGCACCCCACCCTTCCGAATCCACCCGGGTGACCCGCCCTTCATCGAGCCGGCTGAGCCCTGGCCCAGCCCGAACAACCGTGCCCAGGCGGCCGCAGCCGCCAAGGAGGGCAGGCCCTGGCCGCCGCATCCCCAAGGCACTCCAGGACCGGTGACGGTCGGTCCGATGGTGGACGAACAGCACACCCTGATCCGCTTCGTCCCGGAAACCAACAGGCCCGGCACGGATGCCTCCTATCATCTGCCGGCTTTCTACGAACTATGGGCGCTCTGGGGTCCGAAGGAGGATCGCGCGTTCTGGGCCAGGGCCGCAGAGGTCAGCCGCGAGCTCTTCCTCGAGGTGACCGGCCCCACCACGGGCCTGTCCCCCGATAGAAGCAACTTCGACATGTCCCCGATGTTGCGCGACGGGCAGCCCGTTCCTTTCGGCTACGACAGCTGGCGTACCGTCAGCAACTGGTCGGTCGACTACTCGTGGTGGGGCAAGGATCCGAGCGAACGCACGCTCAGCGACCGGGTGCAGAGCTTCCTCTTCGGCCAGGGGATCCACCGCTTTCCCGATCGTTACACCCTGGATGGCAAACCTCTGTCGATGCGTCATTCACCCGGCATGGTGGCGGCCGCGGCGGTCGGGAGTCTGGCTGCGACACCCGGGGAGACCTCCAGGGCATTCCTGCAGGAGCTGTGGGACATGCCCGTGCCCAGCGGTGAGCAGCGCTACTACGACGGCATGCTCTATCTGATGAGCCTGATGCACCTGAGCGGTGAGTTCCGGATCATCGAGCCGGGGGCCGGTCAGTAGATTAGACTCCGGGGCTCATCGCCGGAGGATCTGCTATGCCGCGACAGCTCCCTTGGCTCCTGGGCAGCGCCTGCGCGCTTGGGTTGGCATGCTCCGCCCTTGCCGGTGAGGCGACGCCCAGGAATGCCCTGCTGGCCACCTCGAAGGGCAACCACACCCTGGCGATCATCGATCCGAGCTCCGATAAGATCATCGCGAAGATGCCGATCGGTCCCGATCCGCACGAGGTGATCGCGAGCGAAGACGGCAAGACCGCCTATGTATCCAACATGGGAGGCAATTCCAGCTTGCATCGCATCGACGTGCTCGACCTCGTCGGACAACGCGCTCTGGAGCCGATCGACACCGCCGCCCTGACGGGCCTTCATGGACTCGCCGTCTCCCCCGGCAAGCTATGGTTCACCGCCCAGGGCGCGATGGCCATCGCGCGCCTGGACATGGCGTCCCGGCAGGTCGACTGGATCATGGGGACCGGCCAGACGTGGACCCACATGCTGGTGCTCACGCCGGATCTGAAGCACATCTACACCTCCAATGTCAGGGCCGGCTCGGTCAGCCTGTTCGACCTGCAACCTGTATCCCTTCCACCGGCACCCCCAGGTGCGCCACGCCCGCCGACCTCCGGCCCGCCTCCTCAGGAATGGGTGCACACCGTCGTGCCGACGGAGAGGGGCACGGAAGGGGTGGATCTGTCGCCCGACGGCAAGGAGATCTGGACCGCCTCTTCCGGCTCAGGGCAGATCTACGTCATCGATACGGCTGCCCGGAAAGTGGCGCAGGTGCTGGATGCCAAGGCCGTCGGCGCCAATCGCCTCAAGTTCACCCATGACGGCAAGCGGGTGCTCATTTCCAGTCTGCGCAGCGGCGATCTGCTGGTGTATGACGCCAAGGCGCGCACCCAGATCAAGCGGCTCCGCCTGGGAACCGGCTGCGCCGGAGTGCTGGTCGCGCCTGACGATACCCGGGCCTACGTGGCGTGCTCGTCGGACAACGCGGTGTTCGTGTTGGATATGCACAACTTGAAGACCGTCGACCACATCGATGTCGGTCCGAATCCGGACGGACTCGCTTGGGCGTCCCTGCACTGAGGAGACCCGCTCCACCCGCACCCGCGCTCTCCCCGCCGCCCCACTCTATCTGCAGCCGCGCTGCGGCCGGAGAGAGCGTCCAGGTCATCAGGTGGCCCGCAGCGCCGCGGTCACAGGCACGCGCGCCGCTCGCAGGGCCGGCAGGAATCCGCCGATAGCGCCGATGGCCAGTGCCCATCCGACGCCCAACAACGCCAGAGCCGGCGTCACGGCCAGATGGAAGCTCGAGTTGAGGGGACTGGCCGCCAGGCCGTTGAACAAGGCCCAGGACACGGCTGCCCCGATCACCGCCCCCGGCAGGGCGAGGACGATCGATTCCGACAGAATGGCTGCAATGATCGGCACACTGCCGAATCCGAGAGCCCGCAAGGTGGCCAGCTCGCGACGCCGGCTATCCACGATCGCATACAGCGAGTTCGCGGCCCCTATGGTCGCGGCAATTGCGATGATGCTGCCCACGAAGAAGCTCACGAAGTTGAGGATGCCATTCAGCTGCAGCATGTTCTCCGCCACGATATCCGCTTCGTGCTCGGCTTTGACGTGCAGCGACGGATTGGCCTTGACCGCCTCGACCAGCGTGGAGAATTCCCCGGCCGACTCCAACATCACGTCAGCCTCGTTATAGGTGTTGCGCGCGAAAGTGGACAGGACCGTCTCGGCATCCGCATAGACAGTACACAGGCCGACGGCGCCCCCCGCGTCGAAGTTGCCGACGACGGCCCAGTCGCCGCCGCGCACGTGTTTCTTGTCACCGGAGCTGAAATTCTCGAATTCGGTCGCGCACTTGTTGCTTGCGATCAGCTCGTGCAGGCCCGGATTGAACAGGCGTCCCGCGGTCAGGTGCAGCTCCGGCCGGTAGTCGGTCAGGCCCGGGGTCACTCCCAGCACGAGAAAGCCCCCTTGCCTGCCGCTCTTGTAACGGGCCTGCACGAACGCTCCGACCAGGAACACGACGATCGGCTTCCCGTTGGCGTTGCGACGGATGCCAGGGAGATTCGGGATCTGTGCGGCGACATCCTTCGCGAGGCTGCTCTGCTGGGTATTCTGCGCATCGCTACTGTAGATGACGGCCCGATCGGCGCGTACGTTACCGAGCGCCTCCCGTCGCGCTCCGACACCCATGGCCAGCATGGACACGAGCACTCCGACGGCACAGGTCACACTGATCACGATGGTGAGTACGAGTCCGAGGCGCGCCGGGATTCCCATCAGGCTCATGCGCAGCAGAACGCCGTACTGTTTTGTGAGGCGCATGTCAGTGCTACCGACCCGCGAGCGCTTCGGCCACTTGAAGCCGCGCGGCCCTCGAGGCCGGAAGCGCCGCGCTGATCAGGGCGATGAAAACCGCGCCGACAACGCCAATGCCGACGACAACCGTCGGCATGGACAGCCCGGGGACGAACTTTGAAGCGTAGGGAAACACACCCGTCGCCAGAGCAAGCCCCACGAGCGCGGCAACTACGCAGACAACCACCCCTTCCGCCACAACCATCGCAAACACCGAGCGATCACTGAAGCCGAGCGTCTTGAGCACTGCCAGCTCGGGGGTCCGCTCCCGGATGGTCTGCATCATCATGGTTGCAGTGGAGAACAACAGCGCGACCAGCACGGCGCCGATGATCGAACGGATGGCGAAGTTCAGATCGCCGATGGACTGCAGCTGCTGCTGGCGCAGCTCACGGAAGGATTGGGTCTGGGTCTCGTTGGGTGAATTGGTGAACGCGCGGTCGATGGCGCTGGCCACCTCCCCTGCGTGCAGCGGATCGGAGGCCACCACGTAGAAGTTTCGCACGGTGCCCTTGTTGGCCGCCCGCGACTCGTCCAGATAGGTGTAATTGGTCACGATGAAGCTGCCCTGGCCGGCCTCGTGATCGGTCATCATGCCCACGATCTGGAAGTCCCAGGTCCCGGACCCGTCGCTCTTCAGAACGCTCGACGTGAGTGGAATCCGGTCGCCGATGTGCCAGCCGTATTTCTTGCCGATGTCCTGCGTGATCAGCGCGCCGTTGCGGGTGTCGCGCAAGGCGTGCAGGGCCTTCGGGTCTACCTGAAAGATATCGGGCAGGAGTGTCAGGTAGTCGTCGGTCGGGACGATTCCCAGCACGAATACGAACTGCTTCGGGTTCTGATACGAGGTGGGGATGCCGTCAGCGGCCAGGACGGTCTTCACGCCGGCAATCGACTGGAGTCGATCGGCGTAGGCGATGGGCAGCGGCGTCCCGCCGAAAACGCCGGGACCGACGTAGAGCACGTCCGCCCGGGTATTGGCGATCGACCGCTCCACGCCTGACTTCAGGCCCTGCAGGATGCCGAACAGGGTAAACCCTATGGCTACCTGCAACAGGATCAGCGCCGTACGCCCGGGCTTGCGCCAGATGCCCGACCAGAGGAGCGGGAGGTATTTCACACTCAAGTTCGCCGCCGCAGTGTGCCGTTCAGACTCTACTTGCCCGCGCCCGGGAAACAACGGGCGATTCGGTCGACCGAACGTTTCGTGGGATCAAGCGTGGCGCTCAGAGGCTATGCCATGGATACCTCCGGGTGACAAAAGTTCGACAAGAATGAGTCTAGACAGCGCTCACTGCACATAGAGCACATTGGCCGGCTTCACGGTGGCGGCTCTCAGGGCCTGGAACGCCACGGACGCCCATGCGACGCCCACCGTGATCAGAAGGCTGAGAATGAAAGGCCAGATCGTGATCGTGCCCCGCACGGTGAACTTGTCCATGTACTGATAGCCGACGAACCAGGCGAAGGGCCACGCGATCAGGTTCGCCACCAGTACGGGTTTCGCGAAATCCAGCAACAGCATGGTGACGACCTCGCGCGCAGTGGCACCCAGGGTCTTGCGGATGCCGATCTCCCGCCGCCGGCGGGTGGTGACGTGAATGGCGAGACCCGACAGGCCCATGATCGCAATGAGGAACGCGAACGCCGACAGCCCGTTGAGCGTGGAGTTGATGGTCGAGAACCCTCGATAGGCATCATCGAACAGTGCATCGGAGAACTTGCGCCGGATCTGCACCTTCGGCGCCAGCCGGTCCCAGGTGCTGTCGATGTACTTCACTGCCTCCGTAACGTGCTCGCGCGAGATCCGGATCAGGGGAAGCCCTGCTTGTGAGGGTTGCAGATCGTAGGCATTCGAGGCGGTATTCGGACCCACCAGGCGGGGATAGCCGTTCTCGACCACGCCAACAACCCGGAACGGGATTCGCATCGCGCCACGCACGTAGACGATCTTGTTGACGGCTTCGTTCGGATCCTGCCACCCGAGCGCCGCAGCCAGCGCGCGATCGATGACGATGGGCTCAGCCCTCCCCGCCAAAAGCTTGTTGAATGGAACGAGCTCATCGCCGTGCTCGCGGTCGAGCAGGCGCCCGGCGAGCAGCTGCAGATCCATCGTTTCGAAAAAGTGATAGCCGACATCGTTCATGATCGTGTCTTCGCGCGCCGCACCCGCTCCGGCGCCACGGGTCAGCGTCTCGTGGTTGCCGCCGCTGTTCCAGGGTAGCTGGGCATTGGTCGCGACCGACTTGATAGCCGGGCTCCGCAGCAACTCCTCCCGCAGGGTGTCGAAAGAGATCCCCAGCTCGTTGAGATCGTTGTCGAGCACGACGATCGGATCCTGTGCGGCCTGCAATGCCTGCTTCTTCAGCAAGCCGTTCTGATGAGCCATGACGAGTGCGACCACGAGCAGGAAGCTCGCGGCGGCGAACTGCACGCCCACGAGAATGGTCGGCACGAAGCGCGGACCGGCTTGCACGCTGCCCGCTCTCAGCGCATCCACCGGTCGTACCCGGGCGAGGGCGACAGCCGGATACATCCCACCCATGAGGCTGATGGCCCCGATGAGCCCGATCACCATCAGCCACAACTGCGGCTGCAGCAAGGAGGCGAAAGTGAGATTGATCTGCAACGCGCGATTGACCGGCTCGATGAGCAGCACGGCCAGCACGATCACGAGAATCACTGCCGCGATGCCCAACAGGGCGGCTTCTACCAGGCACTGGCGGATCAGATGCAACCGCGTCGCGCCGAGCACCTTGCGAACGCCTAGCTCCTTCGCCCGCGTCGTCGCAATCGCAACAGCCAGGTTCGCGTAGTTGATGCAGGCGATGGCCAGGATCAGCGCATCGAGCGCGAAGATCATGGTCGTCACCGACAGAACGTTGCCGCCGAGGAAGGCATCCATCTCTGCCAGGAACGCATGCGACAGCGGCACAGCGCCGAAAACCGACGTGACGAATGCGCCGGGCCGGTTCGCGCGCCGCTGGGCGAATGCCGGGAGTTGCTCGATCAGCTCGCGCGGCGTGAAGGAGCCGTCCTTCCGGAACAGGAGGTAGGTGAGGAAGGAATCGAGGCCCCAGGCCTGATCGCTGTCCGGGTCGATCGGCACCCCGATGCCGGCGGAGGTTTTCATTTCCTTCAGCAGCTGCATCGGCACGAGGATGTCGAACTGCAGCATGGACGAGTCGGCATCCCCCATGTGCGAAGGTTGCGGGATGGCGGCGATCACACCGGTGACGGTGACCTCGACCTGGTTCTGCAGCAGGATGCGCTGCCCGAGCGCCGCGCGCGTGCCGAACAATCGCTCGGCGGTGCGTTCCGTGAGAATCGCGCTATGGGCGGAAGTCAGCGCCGCCGCCGGCTCACCGGCCTTGAAGTCGAGCGCGAAGATCTTGAGAAACTCCGGGTCGACGGCCGCCGTGTTGACGTCTGCCTTGCGATCGTCCGCCGCTGCACTCTGCGGGCCGAGCCGGATCGCACGGGCAACCGCCTCCAGTCCCGGGAAGTCGGCTTTCAGGTATTTCCCGGCCGGCGGCCCGGCCGCCGGAAGCCCTGGCACGATCTTCGTCCCACCGACGTTCCACAGCTCCTGGGTGAGGAGCCAGGTTCGCGAGGCGTTGGGGAACTGCCTGTCGGTGCGTACCAACGAGTCGACATACAGGTAGGAGGCGACGAAACAGACGACCGCCAGCACCAGCCCGAGCAGATTCACGCCCGCGGTCACCCTGAAGCGCCAGAAGCTGCGCAGAGCCTGGATGATGTAATGCTTAAGCATGACCGGCCGCCGAGGATTGCGTGACTGCCTTGGGCTGAACTCCCGGCAGCACCCGGCCGTCGAGCATGTCCACGATGCGATGCGCATGCGCGGCGTGCTCATGGGAGTGGGTTACCATCAGAATCGTCGTGCCCTGCTCATTGAGGGTATCGAGCATTCCCAGCACCTCCGCACCGTTCTTCGTATCGAGGTTGCCCGTCGGCTCGTCCGCCAGAATCAACTTCGGATCGCACACCACCGCGCGAGCCACAGCTACGCGCTGCTGCTGTCCACCCGAGAGCTGCGCGGGTTTGTGCTTCTCGCGCGGCCGCAGGTCCACGAGCTCCAGCACCTCGCGCACGCGAGCCTTGCGTTGCCCACGCGGTACGTTCTGATAGAGCAGCGGCAACTCGACGTTCTCGAACACCGTGAGATCGTCGATGAGATTGAAGCTCTGGAACACGAAACCCAGGTGCCGGCGTCGAATCTCCACCAGCCGCGACTCC
>DATNEN010000202.1:0-32285 GCA_035552975.1 Steroidobacteraceae bacterium | reverse complement strand
ACCGCCGGTGCCGATTATGACTCGAATTTCACACAGCCCTGAATGTACCGCCCGCGCAGACGGTCAAACCCGCTGAAAAGGCATCCTTACAACGTCTTAATTTGACAATCCGCCGCCGCAACCCGGCGCCCGACACAACCCTCAGTGCCCTTCGAACCCGACCAGCGTTCTGACGGGCACGCCGAGCGCCTCGAGCCGGCGCCGCCCGCCCAGGTCCGGCAGATCGATGACGAAGCAGGCGGCGAGGATCTGTGCTCCCAGTGTCCGCAACAGCTTCACGGCCGCTTCGGCCGTGCCCCCGGTCGCTATCAGATCGTCCACCAGGATGATGCGCTCGCCCTGTGCAACGCCGTCGCGGTGCACCTCCATCTCATCGATGCCGTATTCCAGGGAGTAGGCGACACGCACGGTGGCATGCGGGAGCTTGCCTTTCTTGCGGATCGGCACGAATCCCGAGGCCAGGCGATGCGCCACGGCACCGCCGAGGATGAAACCGCGCGCCTCGATGCCGGCGACCCTGTCTATCCGTGCGTCGGTCCAGGGCCTGACCAACTCATCGACGACACTGCGGAACGCCCGCGCGTTGCCCAGCAACGTCGTGATGTCGCGGAACTGGATGCCCGGCCTGGGATAGTCCGGAATGGTCCGGATCGCGGCGCGGATCTGTGCGAGCGTGTTGCTGTCCACACTCGGTAGTTTACGCGGCTGCGCCGCAGCTTGGCGCGCTATCGCAGATACTGCACGTTGAAGTAGCCTTGCCGGTCCGTCCAGGTGTCGCGCACCTGCCAGCCCGCCGCGCCGGCCAGGCGTGCAAACGCCGCGGGCGTGTATTTGTGGCAGTGCTCGGTCACCAGGTGCTCACCCTCCGCGAAAGCGACGGACTCCCCGGCGATGGTCACCTCCTGATCGCGCAGGCTGACCAGGTGCATCTCCATCCGGCTCTCGCCCGGCATCCACGGCGCCTCGTGTCGGAACTGCGCCAGGTCGAAGTCTGCGCCCAACTCCCGGTTCAACCGCGCCAGCATGTTGAGGTTGAAGGCGGCCGTCACCCCGGCGGCGTCGTTGTAGGCCCGCTCGAGGATGCGCGGCTGCTTGACGAGGTCGTAACCGATCAGCAGCGCCCCATCGGGACCTGCGGTGTCACGCATCGTCCACAGCAGCTCGATGGCGGCCGAGGTGTCGAAATTGCCGATGGTGGAGCCGGGGAAGAACACCACTACACGCGTGCCTTCGCGCCGGATGTTGGGCAATGAGAACGGTTGCGTGAAGTCCGCGCATACCGGCTGCACCTCGAGTTGCGGGTAAGCGTCTGCGACGCGTCGTGCCGCCTCGAGGAGGTGGCTGCGTGAGATGTCGACCGGCACGTACGCGCCGAGGCCCGGAAGCTGGTCCAACAGAAGCCGTGTCTTGGTGGAGGCGCCGCTGCCGAGCTCCACGAGCAGCGTGTCTTCGCCGATGACGCTTGCGATCTGCGGCGCGTGCTCCGCAAGGATCGCCGTCTCGGTGCGCGTGATGTAGTACTCCGGCTGCGCGCAGATCCGCTCGAACAATTGCGAGCCGTGCTCGTCGTAGAAATACATCGGCGAGAGTCGTTTCGGCGAGCTTCGCAGGCCGCGCAGCACGTCCGTGACCAGTTCCCAGTCCGCTTCGCCGCGGACGGCTTGTCGGGCCCGCAGGCTCGAATGCCTCAGCATGCTGTCGTTTCCTTGATTTACGCGTCCCGCGCCAGACGCAGGCCCGAGAACTGCCAGCGTGCCGCCGGTGGGAAGAAGTTCCGGTAGCTCGGGCGGATGTGGGCAGCGGGGGTTGCACAGGAGCCGCCGCGCAGCACCAGCTGATTCACCATGAACTTGCCGTTGTATTCCCCGAGAGCGCCCGCCAGAGGCTTGAATCCGGGATAGGGCGCGTAGGCCGACTGGGTCCACTCCCAGACGTAGCCGAGCATCTGCGCCAGCGGCTCGGCGGATTGCATCCCGGTGCTCGTCGCGGCCGGCACGGGCTGCAGGTTGCCGTGCTCGAGGAAACTACCCTGCAGCTCCGGGGCAGCCGTAGACGCGGCGATTTCCCACTCTGCCTCCGAAGGCAGACGCGCATGCGCCCAGCGGGCGAATGCGTCTGCCTCGAAGTAGCTGAGGTGACACACGGGAGAATGCGGGTTGATTGCTCGCGGTCCGGACAACGTGAACTCGTGCTCCAGCGACTGCGCCCAGTACAGCGGCCGGCACCATTGCTCACGCTGCACCACGGCCCAGCCCTCCGACAGCCACAGCTGCGGCTGTGTGTAGGCGCCGTCGCGCACGAATTCCAGGAACTCCGCGTTGGTGACCGGGCGGTTGGCGAGCTGGAACGGCGCCAGGTACAGCGGGTGGCGCGGCTGCTCGTTGTCGAAGCAGAAGTCGGCACCGGCGTGCCCGATCTCGATGAGTCCGCCCGGGAGGTTTATGAACTCGAGCGGCGGGGCGTGCCGCCAGGCGCGCTCGTCGCGCGCCTCGTAGACCGGTTGCAGCGGGTTGCACCAGAACAGATGTTTGATGTCGGTGAGCAGCAGCTCCTGGTGCTGCTGCTCGTGGTGCAATCCCAGCGTCACGATGTCTGCCGGCGCTCCTGCCGCAGCCGCCAGCAGTCTCTGCATGTGCTCGTCCACATGCGTACGGTAAGCCAACACCTCGGCCACGGTCGGCCGGGACAGCAGGCCGCGGCTGGGGCGCGCATGCATCGCGCCGACGCCGTTGTAGTACGAGTTGAACAGATAGCCGAATCTCGCGTCGTAGGGCTGATAGTCCGGGACGGCGCGCCGCAACACGAACTCCTCGAAGAACCAGCTGGTATGGGCGAGGTGCCACTTTGCCGGGCTGGCATCGGGCATGGATTGGACGACATAGTCCTCATCCTCCAGCGGCTGGCACAGTGCCACGGTCTGGTCGCGCACCCGGCGGAAATGATCGGCGAGCTCCGGCTCCCCGGCGGGGCGTGCCATGGCACGACGCCGCACGCCGGCGGATGGGTGCAGAGCGATGGCAGACCTAGCGGTAGAGCTCGCGGGAGCGGGGGTTTGGGGGGTCATTGGGGCGGAACTCCGCAAGATGTATGCCTCGCCGCGGCGCTGTGCCAGACGAGCAGCTGATTGTTGGCCGGCAGCGCATGATCGGCCTGCAGGTTCAGTCCTGCAGACCGAGCCAGGGCGTCGACCGCCTCGAAATCCCGAATGCCGCTGAGTGGATCGCGATGCTGCAGAAAGCGATCGAAGGCGACGTTGCTGTCGCTCGTATAACGGCAGCCATAACGGAAAGGTCCGTACACGCACAGCACCGCAGGGTGCGCCGCAGCACGCGTGGCGGCGCCGCCGAGAACTGTGCCGATGCCGCGAAACAGAGCCTGCACGGCGACCCAGTCCATGATGTGCAGTGTGTTGGCCGTGAATACCGCGTCGATCCCCTCGATCGGCCAGGGATGAGCCCGGACGTCGAGCTCCAGCGGCTCCAGCAGGTTGGCGGGGCGTTGCAGCTGCAGGCGCCGGCGCAGGATGGGCAGGTACTCGCCCCGGTCGCTGGGCTGCCACTGCAGGTGCGGCAGATGGGTCGCGAAGTGCGTCGCGTGCTGACCGGTGCCGCTGCCGATCTCCAATACCCGGCGGCTGGAGGCGAGCGCCGATCGCAGGACTTCCAGGATCGGTCCCTTGTTGCGCTCGCAGGCTTCGGAAAGGGGGGCGAGGTCGACGCTCATGGCTCCCGATCGTTTGGGCGCGCGAGATCGGTTCCCGACCTCGAGGCGACCGTGCGGCCAAGGTGGGGGAGGCTAGCGGAAAACCAAGGGCCGGGTTACCCGCCCAAAAGAGGGAGGCGGGGGCGATGCAGAGAGACTCAAGTGGAACGGGGCGGTGGCCGGCGCGAGGCTTTCCCGCGGCGCTCCTCTTTCGCCTCCTCGCAGTTGCTGAAATGCAGCGCCAGACTGGCCACGGCATCCACGAACTCGCCCTCAAAGCTCCATCCGGCGCTGTAGGCGCGCCAGCGGTTCGACTCGCCCGTGGGAGCAAGCCCCGCCGTGCGATCGTGTTGGATGACCTCCTCGAGCGCCTCGCGCGCGATGTCCATCCGGGGGCGGGGCCAGTTCGCCCAGATCGGCTTCCCGGCAGGGCCATGGCCTGGACCGGCGCTGGTGTGCGTCGGAATCCCGAGGCGGCTCGCTGCCGCGATCAGAGCGTCATCGTTCATGCGGGCGCTTTCTCTGGCTCAATCTGGTTGTAATTCAGCAGGTTCCATGCCCGGACGGGGGTCGGCTGTCCGCGGGTGGCGACAATTGGGCCGCTGCGCGGCAAGCTTGGCGCCGTTGTGCCCCCTTCCGAAGGACCTCTTCGCTTTCCACGGGAACCTATGCAAACGATCGAGACTCTGCTCAAGCGCTATTCGGGCCGTGTGCTGCGTGCGCCGGCCCCCGATGAGGGCGCGCTGGCACTGATGCTGGAGAGCGCTCTGCGCGCTCCCGATCACGGGCGGCTGCGCCCCTGGGCGTTCATCGTCATCGAGGGGGAGGGCCGCTCCCGCTTCGGGGAGCTGCTGGCGGAGCAGGCCCGGCGCACCCGGCCGGCGGCGACCGCCGAGGCGCTCGAGCGCGAGCGGCAGAAGGCGTTCCGGGCGCCCATGATCATCGTCGTGGCGGCCAGAACCCAGCCCCAGGCGAAGATCCCGGTCATCGAGCAGATTCTCAGCGCCGGCGCGGCCGCCCACTCGATCTTGCTGGCGGCCTTTGCCCTCGGGTTCAATGCCGTGTGGAAGACCGGCGATGCGGCCTACGATGAGAGCACCAAGGGGGCTCTGGGCCTGGAAGCCAAGGATGCGATAGTGGGATTCCTGTATGTCGGAACGGACGAGTCGGACCTGCCCGCGCCTCCCCGCCCGCCGGTGCAGGAGTTCGTGCGGCGCTGGGGGTGACTTGCCATGGCGGCGGGTCGTCTCCATGACTGAGAGGGACGTTATTGCATGAGCTCGCCTTCGCGGATGGTGTCTGCCGCGTGCGCCGCGCTGCTGGCGGTCGCCTGCACCTCCAAGCCCAGCTCCAAGCCCCTCCAGGAGACGCCGGTGTCAGCGACCCGCCCCGCCATTGAGTCCGCCGCCCCGACCGCAGCACTGCAGGCGCACGCTGCGATCGGGGCGTTCGGCCTGGACCTGACGACGCTCGAGCCCGACGTCAGACCCGGCGATGACTTCTTCGCGTACGCCAACGGCAAGTGGCTCGACTCGTTCGAGATTCCCTCCGACCGCTCCAGCTTCGGGGCTTTCAACCGCCTGGAGGATCTGTCCGAGCAACGGGTCCGGGAGATCATCGAGCAGGCGGCCGGCGCGCACGCTCCGGCGGGTTCGGCGGAACAGAAGATCGGCGACTACTATGCGAGCTTCATGGATCAGGCCGCGATCGAGGCGAAGGGCCTTGCGCCCGTGAGCGCGGACCTGCAACTGATCGCCGCGGCAAGCTCGCACCGGCAGATCGCGAAGCTCTCCGGCCAGCCCGGATTTGCATCGCTGTTCGATATCGACCTGCCGCCGGATCTGAAGAATCCCGACCGCTACTCCGTCCTCATCAGCCAGTCGCACCTGGGGTTGCCGGACCGCGACTACTATCTGAAGGACGATCCGCACCTGCAGGAAGTCCGCCGGCAGTACGTTGCCTACATCGAGCAGATGCTGACTCTGGGAGATGTCGCGGACGCCCATGCGAAAGCCGCGGCCATCATGGCGTTCGAGACGCGAGTGGCCAAGGCGCAGTGGCCCATCGAGAAGCGCCGGGACGTGGATGCGGTATACAACCCGCGCACCAAGCCGCAGCTGATCGCGTACGCACCGGGTTTCGACTGGCAGGTGTTCCTCGAGTCCTCCAACCTCGGGACGCGCGAGAACCTCATCCTCAGCGAGCTGACGGCGATCCGCGATCTTGCAGCGATCTTCAAGCGCACGCCCGTGCGGACGCTCCAGGCGTATCTGCAATTCAACTATCTGAGCGATCACGCACCCTATCTGCCACAGCGTTTCGATGCAGCGCGATTCGCCTTCTATGGCAAGACGCTGCGCGGCCAGCCGGAGCAGCGCGAGCGTTGGAAGCGGGCGGTGAGCACGGTCAACGATGCGCTCGGGGAGCAGGTCGGGCAGGTGTACGTGGCACGCTACTTCCCGCCGGAATCGAAGGCCAAGGTGCAGCAGCTGGTCGCGAATCTGCGCGCCGCCTTGAGCGAGCGCATCGATGCCCTGCCGTGGATGACTGCGCAGACCAAGGCGCGCGCGCATCGCAAGCTCGCAACCTTCACCACCAAGGTCGGCTATCCGGACAAGTGGAAGGATTACTCCACGCTGGAGGTGCGGCGCGAGGATCTCATCGGCAACGTGCGCCGGGCCAGCATCTGGCAATGGCAGTATCAGGTGGCACGGCTGGACAAGCCCGTCGACCGCTCCGAGTGGCAGATGACCCCGCAGGAGATCAACGCCTACTACAATCCGCTGAACAACGAGATCGTGTTTCCGGCGGCGATTCTGCAGCCGCCGTTCTTCGATCCGGGTGCCGACGATGCGGTGAACTACGGAGCGATCGGCGCGGTCATCGGCCATGAGATCGGCCATGGGTTCGATGACCAGGGGCGCAAGTTCGGGCCGGATGGCGGCCTGCAGGACTGGTGGACGCCGCAGGATGCGCAGTCCTTCACCGAGCGCGTCGCGCGCCTCGTCCATGAGTATTCACAGTTCGAGGCGCTGCCGGGGCTGAAGGTCAACGGCGCCAACACGATCGGTGAGAACATCGGGGATCTGGGCGGCCTGGGGATGGCCTATCACGCCTATCACCTGTCCCTGCACGGCCGGCCGGCTCCGGTGATCGACGGGCTGAGCGGCGATCAGCGGTTCTTTCTGTCGTGGGCCCAGGTGTGGCGCACGAAATTCCGCGAGGGAGCACTGCGCGAGCTGACGATGTCCGACGTCCACAGCCCGCCGTATTTTCGCGTCAACGGCACGATGCCCAACATCGACGCCTGGTACAGCGCGTTCGGCGTCAAGCCGGGGGACAAGCTGTATCTGCCTCCGGAGCAGCGCGTCACGATCTGGTGAGCGAGGGCGGCTGCCGACTACGCGGCCGCGGGGTGCCGGTACGCGCCTGGGGCGAGCGCGTGCCGGCCGATCCATAGGCGGCCGTTACCGCACCGCTCGATACCCGCCGGCCACTCCACTCGGGGAGAGCACGATCTGCCAGAGCTGTGTCTTGCGGGCCCTGAAGGAGGCCGCCGAGGACATCAGCCAGAAATGCCACATCCGCCGGAAGCGCTCGCTGTAGCGGCCGGAGAGCTGCGGCCACGCCCGCTCGAAGTTCTCCGACCAAGCCAGCAGAGTGCGGTCGTAGTAGACCCCGAACGAATGGAAATCCTCGATCACCCACAACCCCTCCGCCGCCTTGCTGATCTGGGCGAGAGAGGGGAGCTGCCCGTTCGGGAAGATGTACTTGTCGATCCACGGGTCAGTGGCGACCGAGGACTGGTTGTTGCCGATGGTATGCAGCAGGAACAGACCCTCGGGACGCAGCAGCTCGCGCGCTTTGGCGAGGTAGGTGCGGTAGTTGCGCACGCCCACGTGCTCGAACATGCCGAGCGAATAGATAGCGTCGAAGCTCCCGCTCAGGCTGCGGTAGTCCTCGAGACGGATGTCCACATCCAGGCCCGCACAGCGCTTCTGGGCCCTCTGAAGTTGGTTGCGTGAGACCGTCACACCGGTGACCGCGGCACCATAGCGCTGCGCCATGAATTGCGCGGCGCCACCCCAGCCACAGCCGATGTCCAGGATGCGCATTCCCGCCTGCGCGCCGATCTTGCCAGCGACCAGAGCGAGCTTGGCCTCCTGCGCATCGTTCAGCTGGGCGGCCCGCTCGAAATAGGCGCAGCTGTAGATCATCCGCGGATCGAGCATGAGCTCGTAGAGATCGTCGCCCAGGTCGTAGTGCTTCTCGCCCACGATGTAGGCACGGCGCGAGCTCTGCTTGTTGAAGAGCCGGGCGCTCAAGGCCAGCTTGACGGCACGCGGGGAGCGCAGATGCTCCTCGATGTTGCTTCTCAACACGCGGGTCAGCATTTCATCCAGCTGATCGCAGTCCCACCAGCCGTCCATATAGGCTTCGCCGGCTCCGAGGGAGCCATGACCGAGGACGCGCTGGAAGAGGCGCTCGTCGTTCACGCGGATGTCCCACGGGCGGGACCCGTCCAGACGGACGTCGGCCGCGGCGAGCAGCTCGGACAGAACCTTCTCGTACGCGCGTGCCCTGGGAGAGCTGACCATGAGGTGGGCGCCGAGGAGGGTATTCCCCCGGCTTGCGGGCTGGCCCATGGGGGGCTGAGCCATGGTGGACTGGCCCCTTTCGGCCTGGCCTGCGGGGGGTCGGCCGGCGCCGGAATCCCGGCCCAGCGGCGATGAAATCTCAGGTGGCGACATCCGCGTCCCCTATTGTTGTTCACGCTGGCCCTGCCAACGATAACGCGGGGCCGGTCCATGTGACCAGTATGTGACAGCGGGTGGGGGGTGGCGCCCCGCGGCGGTCAGCCCCGGGCGGCAGCCGGTCCGGAGGGGAGCCGGGGATCAGTGATCGCGACCGGCGCCCCGGGCGTGTCCGGATGGCGCTCGAACAGGTGGCGGACGTGCGGCGGGCCCTCGCCCCGGTGGAAGGCCAGAACGCGCCGCTCGACCTCCTGGTCCGCCACGGTCAGGCGATGGTGCCGGCGCAGGTGCTCGATCCAGTTGGGGCTGTGGTAGCGCTCGATCCACGCCTCGTTGTCCTCCGTGTCCTGCATGAGCGTCCAGCGGCGCGCGCCGTCGCGTCGCCGGATGCGCCGCAGCTCGCGCATTTCCGCCAGGAAGGACTCCCGGTCGGCCGCGCTGATCCGATACTCGATGGTGACGACGATCGGGCCTGAGTCGGAGAGTCGCTCGAAGTCGGTGCCCTGTCCGGCGGAAAGCGTCCGCGAGGGATCCAGGTTCAGCCCTTCGGGCTGCGGGAGCGGGAGCTTCAATCCGATGAGCGCCGAGAAGCCCATGAGCGTTCCGGAGATCACCAGACTCGCGACCACGTTGAGCTCCTCGGCAACGGTGCCCCACAACCAGCTTCCCGCGGCAAGGCCTCCGAACGTCACCATCTGGTAGATCGCGATCGTGCGGCCGACGACCCAGCGGGGCGAGGCGGTTTGCACCGTGACGTTGAATGTCGAGAGCGCGATGACCCATGAGGCTCCCGCCAGCATCAGCGCCACCATGCTCAGCGCATGCCACGAGCTGATGGCCGTGAGGACGGTGCCGACTCCGAACCCGAAGGTGGCGACCCGCGCGACTCTCTCGTTGCCGTGTTTGGACCGCAACGAGGCGCTGAACAGCGCTCCAACGACTGCACCCGCGCCGAACGCGGCGTACAGCGCACCGAACGTAGCGGCTCCGCCGCCGATGAGATCCCGGGCGATCAGCGGCAGCAAGGCCCATATCGCGCTGCCCATCAGGCCGAACATCGAGCCGCGTACCAGGACGGTGCGGATTCCCGGCGACAGGCGGGCATAGCGCAAACCGGCGCCGACTGCCATGGGGATTCGCTCCGGTGGCAGCAGCCGCTCCGGCTTCGGACGCCTCCACGTGGCGAGTACTGCGATGAGAGCGACGTAACAGAGCAGGTTGGACAGGAAGGCCGCGCGTGCGCCGGCGGCTGCGACGATCACTCCGCCGATCGCGGGGCCGGCGATCCGCGCGAGGTTGAACGCCAGGCTGTTGAGAGAAACGGCCGCGCTGAGATCCGAGCGTGGCACCTGCTCGCCGACCGAGGATTGCCAAGCGGGTGCGTACAGGGCTGCGCCGCAGCCGATCAGAAATGTCAGCGTCAGCAGCGTCCAGGGCGTGATCCGGCCCATGAACGCGAAGCTCGTGAGCGTGCCGGAGGCCAGCAGCAAAAAGATCTGCGCCACCAGCATGATGATGCGTCGATCCGAGATGTCCGCGATCGCCCCCGCCGGCAAAGACAACAGCATGATCGGCAGCGAGGTGGACGCCTGCACCAGCGCAACCATGGCAGGCGAAGGCGCCAGAGAGGTCATGAGCCACGCGGCGCCGACCGACTCGATCAGGCCGCCGAAATTCGAGATGAGACTGGCGCCCCACAGCGAGGCAAAGATGCGGGACTCGAACGGTGCCAGCGTCGCCGAGCTTCGCCACGAGGCCGGGAGCTTGTTGAGCAGACGAGAGCGCTCGATCACTCGAGGAGTCCTTTGCGCAGGTCGCAGATCGCAGGGAACCGCAGGGGGCACAGTCCAGGCTGCAGATTGTAGCGTGCGGCGGCGCGTCGCCGCTCGCTTCAAGCGCGCAGGACGCGCGTGCATTTAGCTCGCGTTCAGTCCGCGTCCACGTCGGGTTCAGGTTGGCGGGCGTAGCCTTTGGCGCACGGGGTGGTCCTTCAAAGGAGGTGCGCATGCACGCCGTTACGAACGAGAACCTTGCCCGTGGCAGCCGAATGCTGCTGGTAGTTGCTCTGCACATTGCCGCGCTCTACGCGATTGCGACGAGCCTGGGCGTGGTTCGCCCGCCCTCGATCATCCAACCGCTGCAGGCCACGATCATCGAAGCCACGAGACAGCCGCACGTGGAGAAGCCGGTGCTGGCCAAACCGCAGCTGCAGCAGCTGAACGTGGATGTTCAGGACACGCCGCCTCCCGAGGTGGATGTCCCGGTGGACACTACAGTTGCTCCGCCGGACCCCTCACCGAGTGACGCCATCTCCGATGCCAACCTGCAGGTGACGCGGCGAGTGGAGCCCACCTATCCGTCTGCCTCGCGGCGTGCGGGTGAGCAGGGCACGGCCGTGTTCAGCGTCCTGGTGGATCCGAGCGGGCATCCGCAGCAAGTGAAGGTGCAGACCAGCAGCGGCTACGACCGCCTGGATCAGGCCGCCATGGAGGCCATTCGCCACTGGATGTTCAACCCCGCCGTGCGCGATTCCCAGAAGGTCGCCGCGTGGACCAGCGTGCGCGTGAAATTCCAGCTGCAAACCACTCAGGGTTAGAGCTCGGCTGCAGCCGCGACTCATGTTGGCGGCCCGGTTCCTCTTCCGGGTCCGGGCGCCAACGTCGCTTCAGAAAGGCTTGACCACGGCAAGAATCACGATCGCGATCAGCAACAGCGAGGGCGCCTCGTTGAACAGCCGGTACCAGCGTTGCGAATGCGTATTGCGTCCGGCGCGCAACGCGAGCATCAGTTGCCGGCACCACAGGTGATAGCCGATCAGCAGCGCGACCAGTGCGAGCTTGGCGTGCAACCAGCCCATCTGCAGGTAGGCAGGTGAGGCCACCAGCATGGCGATTCCGAAAGCGACCGCGAGCGTTGCGCCGATCGTCATGATCCCGAACAGCCGCCGCTCCATGTTGATGAAGCGCTCGATGCCCGGGGCATCGGCAGTCACGGTGTGATAGAGGAACAGCCGCGGAAGATAGAACAGCCCGGCGAACCAGGTCACGACGAACACGATGTGAAACGCTTTGAGCCAGAGCATGCGGGCACTATATCGTGGCTTGTGGGCGGCTGCACGCCATGCGCCCGCCGCTCGAAGGCATGCAGAGACGCAAGTCGTTCGTCGCATGTGCCTGCGAACACGCTACTGCGCTGCCGCTTTCCAACCACCGGCTTGCGCAGCCGCCTCCGCCCGGGCATCCAGCGGCTCACCGGCGATGCGGTCCTCGACCGATTGCAGGATCGCCTTCGGCAGGGGGGAGCCCGCCTGGCGATAGCGAGCCGCTCCCGCGTCGGCGCTCTCCTCGGAACGTGCGACCGCGTCGAGTTGCCAGCCCGCGCCACTGCGGCAGGCGAGTCCCGCAAGCGAGCCCGCCTCACGCAGCGCGAATGTGCGGCAGTAGTTGCCGCTCTTGTCGCGGAAGCTGACACCGATCTTTACCGGTGTGGCTGGAACGTTCGCCTGCGTGCTTGCCAGTTGATCGGACAGAGCCTGCGCGAGCGCACCGCTGGCAAACAGGTGGCCGCCGCGGGAGGCGATGGGGCCGACATCGGTGTGGCGTACGAAGAGCAGGCTGAGCACCGCCCCGACAGCGAGGCTTGCGGCCATGGAGCTCCACTCGGGCCACGACCATTTTCGAGACTCCTTGCGGCGCAAAGGGATCACGTTGTTCGCGCGCACCGGCGCCGATTCCCCACGGGTCGCAGCGACGAGACGGTCCGGCACGGGTTCCTCGACCACCCGCTCGAACGCGAGTCGGACGCGTGCGCGCAACGCCTGTTGGCGAGCGACGCGTGCCGCGATGTCGGGATCGGCTCGCATCGCCGCCTCGACTTCTACGCGAGCCTGCTCATCGAGCTCCCCATCCACGTACGCCATCAACTTCTCTTCCGAAGGGGTCATGAAGCTGCTCCTGTCGTGTCGGACAGCATCTCCTGCAAGGCCTCGCGGGCTCGCGCGAGCCGACTCGTCAGGGTGCCGATGGGGATTTCCATCACGCGGGCGGCTTCCTTGTAGGAGAGCCCTTCGACCAGCACCAGGCCGACGGCCGCTCGTTGCTCCTCCGGCAGGCGCGCCAGCGCGTCCTGCACCGCGAGCGTGTCCGCAACGCTCCCCATTGAATCCTCTCCCACGTGCTCACCGAGCTCCTCCACCGCAAAGACCCGTCCCTGACGCGCGCGCCCCCGCACCTCATCGATCCAGGCATTACGCACGATGCCGAACAGCCAGCTCGAGATTTCCGAGCCCGGCCGCAGCTGATCGAGTCGCGCCAGCGCCCGTTCGATGGCGATCTGGACGACATCGTCCGCGTCGTGTGCATTGCGGGCGAGCGTGCGCGCGAAGCGGCGCAGCCGCGGCAGCAGTCCGACGATCTGTTCACGAAGCGCCTCTTCAGTCACGCAAGTCCGCCCGACGGGTACTACGTTCGAGAACGTCATTTTCTTCCCTGCGCCGAAACAATCAACTAGCCTGGGAAAAACCCACGCTGTTTGCCGGGCGGCAAACGGCGCCGTAGGCGACTTTCTGCAATTGAAGTAGGCTGTTCTCATGCTCAGACTTCTACTCGCGGTGGCGTTGCTCGCGGTGGCACAGGCGAGCCAGGCGCAGATCGGTGGGGGCGCCATCGGCCTGCCCGGCGTGCGCTTGCCGGGCCTGCCGGAGGTCAACGTGCCGCGTGTGCAGAACGACCTGACGCGGGCAGCTGACGGCATCGGCTCGCAGGCGGCCGCGAATGTACGCAGGATACGCATACGGGATTTGCTGCGAGCCCAGCGCAACGTCGTGGAAGCCGACCCGCGTGGCGATCCGATCATGCGAGGCGAGGTGCTCGCCTTGTCACCTTCCGATGCGACGTTGGCGCGGGCCAGAGCCGCCGGGTACGAAGTCGTGCGTGATCGGGCGCTCGACGGGCTGGACGCGCGGATCGTGGTACTGCAAGCGCCCGCGGGTACCTCGACGCGTCGTGCACTGCGACAACTGAGATCCCTCGATCCCGCCGGAAACTACGACTTCAATCACCTGTATTTCGACAGTGGCACGGTTTCTCCAGCGGCGGGCCTCACGGCGCAGGCGGGCTCGCAGCCACCCGAGCGACCTGCCTCCGCGGCCGCGCATCGCGTCGGGCTCATCGACGGCGGTGTGGATGCGCAGCATCCGGTCTTTCATGACATCTCCGTTCACCAACACGGGTGCGGTGGCGCGTCGATGCCGAGCGAGCACGGCACCGCGGTAGCATCGTTGCTGGTGGGTAGCGCCGAGCAGTTCCGCGGCGCCGCTCCCGGAGAGGAGCTGTTTGCCGCCGACGTCTACTGCGGACAGCCAACCGGAGCGGCGGTCGACGCGGTTGCCGATGCCTTTTCCTGGCTGGTCGGCGAGCACGTGCCGGTGATCAACGTGAGCCTCGTCGGTCCGCCAAACGCGCTGTTGGAGGCTGTGGTGCTGCGAGTCATCGCCCGCGGTTACCTGATCGTCGCCGCCGTTGGAAATGACGGTCCCGCCGCTCCGCCGCTCTATCCGGCCGCGTATCGCGACGTCATCGGCGTGACGGCCGTGGACGCACATCGCCGTGTGCTGGTCGAGGCCGGGCGGGGTCCGCAGGTGAAGTTCGCCGCCCCCGGGGCGGATATGGCGGCGGCATGCCCGGCCGGCAAGTTCAATGCGGTGCGCGGTACTTCGTTTGCGGCGCCCATCGTTGCAGGGTTGCTGTCGCTCGATATGTCGGCACCCGACACCGCGGAGGCACAGCGTGCGGTGCAGGCGCTGATTCACAGTGCCATCGATCTTGGCGCGCGCGGGCCCGACAAGGTCTACGGCAACGGCCTGGTGGGTGATGAGGTGCGCCCGGACCTGGCCCTGGTCACCCGCTCCACGCAACCCGATCTCGCAAAACATTAAGTAAAATCAAATATTTCCGCTCGGTCGCGGAAGAATCGGGCGACCCCGCTCGTACTCCTCTCGAAGGCCGCGAATGTCGCGGCTACAGGAGAGAAGGATCATGAGAATCACGCATCTTGTTGCCAGCGCAGCCGTTGCCGCCCTGCTTGCCTGCAATGCGCAGGCGCAGATTCTCAGGGGTGCCGGAGGCGTGGGGGGAGCGTTCGGCGGCGGCTTCGGGCGCATGGGCGCCATGGGTGGGGCCGCGGGCGGCGTCATGGGTGGCGCCAACGGGTCGCTCATGAGACACGGTGGCCTGAACGGGGGTGCCGACGGCTCGTTCGACTCGCCTTCCTTTGGTCGCGCGGATCGCACGGCGGCGCACGCAGCGCGGGGTGCGACACAGAAGGCGGGTGAGACTGATGCCGCTGCGAAGGCGACTGCCAATCGAGCCAGCCGGAGCGGCGCCAACGCCACCGGCAACGCAGCGGCGGACGCGAACGCTGCCAACACCAACATGCTGGGCAAGACTCGCTCACTGGGAGAGAGCGTATCCGGAAGCGGCTCGGCCGAGGCCAATGCCGCGGATCGGTCTCTTACCAACACGCAGGGCGCGCGTAGCGAGCCTGCTGCCACCCGGTCGAGCAGGTCGGGCGGCTCGCGCGGTGCGCCAGCCAGCGGGTTGGGCGCCTCGGGCGATGCGTTGGCCACCGGAGCGGATGCCTCGGGCGGTGCGGCGGCCAACAGGTCGGGCGCCTCGGGCGGTGCTGCCGCCAGCAGCTCGCCGCCTGCCTCGCGGGCCCCGGGTTCTTCCGCGGACGCCTCGACCGGGGCCGCGGGCTCGGTGACTCCTCGCAAAGTCGATGCGCAGGGAAGCGGCGACGCGTCGTTCAGCGCCTCGGCGTCACGCTAGAGAGGGCATGAACGGGCGGGCGGCAGGGTGAGCGAGCCCTGCCGCCCGCGCTCATTCCTCGGGCCTCGGCCCACTGAATTTGACGGCCGTAGCGCCCTTGATCGGACCGACGCTGGCACGCTCGCTGACATACAGTTTGACTTCCTGCTCGAACACCAGCGGACCGGAGACGACGGCTCCGGGTCCGATCACGATGCGCGGCGGCGAGCGGCTGGAGAAGAACAGCCCCCACCAGTTGAACCAGCTGCCATTGCCGTTGTTGCTCTTGCGCACGTATAGCCCACCGTCCACATGAGTATCGGGGCCTATTTCGATGCTGCCGTTCACGCTGCTGACGGAGCCGCCGATGTGCGATGCCAGCAGCCGTGTGCCGCCGTTGACGTTGCGCACTTCACCGTTGACGTGGGATCCGGTTACGGTGAGCGAGCCGTTGACGGCCGTCACGGAGCCGATCTGTGAGCCGGAGTCGATGCTGATCGCACCGTTCACGGTGCGCACGTCATCGTCGACGTGCGCCCCCGCGCCTACGTGCACCGATCCGTTGACCGTGCCCAGCGATTGCGCCGTCACTCCCTGATCCGCGTGAATGCTGCCATTGACGTCGTGAACGCTGTCGACGACCGCGTTCGCCCCGATATGGATCGACCCGTTGACGTCGGTGACCGCCCTGGCGTGCTGGCCCGGGTCGATGTTGATCGACGTCATGACGGCCTTGATGTCCTGCTCCGCGAGCGCCGCGCCCGCGAAGCTCACGGCGATCAGGGCCGCCAGGCCTGTTCGGGAGATGTGTCGCTTCATGGGCGGGTGCCTTTCCTTAGGGGTGCAGGGCGTGTGAGGCCGGATGATGCTCCCTGGCCTTATAGCGCGGTAGAGGTGCCCCGGCACGTTGCATGCGATGGATCGACTCAGGTAGGCGACGAGTGAGAGGATCCTGCAATGGCGAGACGAGGCAAGTCGAGGCGTGTACTGGTTCTGGATGTAGGGGGCACGCACGTCAAGATGCGTATCGGCACCCGCGGTCCGATCCGCGAGTTCAAATCCGGCCGCAAACTGAGCGCGAAGCAGATGGTCGCGCGGGTTCTGAAAATGACGGCCGACTGGGACTACGAGGTCATCTCCATCGGGTTCCCCGGTGTGGTCGTCCACGGCAAGATTGCCGCCGAGCCTGCCAACCTGGGAACCGGCTGGATCGGATTCGACTTTGGGAAGGCATTCTCCAGGCCCGTGCGGATCATCAACGATGCGGCGCTGCAGGCGGTGGGAAGCTATCGAGGCGGCCATATGCTGTTTCTGGGCCTGGGAACCGGGCTGGGCGTCACGCTGATCCTGGACGGAGTGGTCGAACCGATGGAGATCGGCCACATGCCCTACAAGCACGGCCGCTCGTATGAGGACTACGTGGGCGAGCGTGGTTACCGACGCCTCGGGACGAAGAAGTGGCGCAAGGTCGTGGCGCAGGTCATCGAGCAGCTCAGTGCGGTGCTGGAGGCCGACTACGTGGTGCTGGGCGGTGGCAACGTGCGCAAGCTCAAGACGCTGCCGAAGAAGGTTCACCGAGGAGACAAGCGCAACGCGCGCCCTATATATCGGGGATCAAACGAGAACGCGTTCGTCGGCGGAGTGCGCTTGTGGGAGCAGAGCGCGCAGAACATGCTCGTGCTGCGCGGCCACGGCCGTCGAGGATAAAGCGGAGCTTGCGCGTGAAACACAAGCCTGCGACTCTGTTCGTGTATGGCGTTCACACTCGCGCACCCTGCGGCAGTCATGCCGCTCAGGCGCCTCAGATACCTGCCGACGCTCGCACTGCTGATCGGAAGCGTCGTTCCCGACGTCCCGTACTACCTTCCGTACCGGGCGATCACGGTTGATCTGATCGATCTGCACACCCTCTTCGGGGCCGCCGTAGTCGGCATTCCGCTGGGAATGCTGATTCTTGCGCTGGGTCTGTCGTTGCGGCGCCCCCTGACGGCGCTGATGACCGAGCGCGCCCGGTGGGTGAGCTTGCGGGAGGCTGAAGCGTTTCTGTCTCGTCCCGTGAACTGGCTGTTGGCGATACCGGCGCTGTTCGTCGGCTCCTTGACCCACATCCTGTGGGACGGCTTCACGCACACCAATACCTGGATCACGAGCCAGCTCGGTGTGCTGGACGGGCAAGTAGATGTGTTTGGCCTCTACACCGGCCCGCTCAGCCACATTCTGCAATATGTCACCACGGTCCTCGGGTTTGTGCTCCTGTGGTACTGGTATCACCTGGTGGCGGCGGAGGCCCCTCCGGAGGTGATTGCGGTTTCCAATCGGCCACGGCTGCGCGTGCTGCTGCTGGTGATTGCCGCTGCGCTGGCCATGGGCATCGTGCACACGCTGCGCGCCTATCACCGGTTTCCGACGATTTACGGGCTGCTCTACCTGCTGCTCACCCGCACGACGGCCTGGTTCATGCTCCTGTATCTGCTCGCCGGAGCGATGGTGCTGCGCATGCGGCGCCCGCAGCCGCAACTGGAAAGCTGAGGCCTTTCAGACCAGCAGTCCCGCGATGCCCAAGGCGGCGCCGACGATGGCCGCTACGCCGCCGATGAGCGGAAAGAAGCGCCGCCTGGAGAGGAAGTAAAGCGAGGACAGAACGAGCCCCAGCTCCAGGAACCCTTCACCCATGTCCAGGCGCAGCGCGCGGTGCTCCTCGCGCTCGGTGGCGGACTCCTTGGCCTTCGCATCGGCCTCAATGCCCTCGGCGTCATGCGCATAACGCGTGCGCTCCGAGCGGAGCTGCTCGACCAGACCCTGCACGCGGGCGGGATCGGCCGTCAGCGCCCCGGCCAGCTCCGCGCTCACCTCGACGAGATGCTCGCGCAGCTTCTTCGCCTGGTAGAAAGACCATTGGTCGTTCGCCTCGGTCCTGGTGATGACGGCGGCCGTGTGCGCCCGGTGAGAGCCGATGGTCACCACGGCAAGAACGATCCCGATCACACCCACCGCGACTCCGACCCTGCGACCGAACTCGTCGCCGGGATGCTCATGCCCGGTGTGTATTTCCACTTCCGCCATCGAAGACTCCGCAGGCGTCGGCTGCGGCGCGATTCTACGGGGTTTTGACGGCGCTATTTCGACGCTCAGCGGAAGAACCTCACCGCGTTCTTCAGGGTCATCCACACGCCCCAGCCGATGGGGATCCACACGGCCAGCCAGGCGGCGGGTACCACCCACGCGTTTCCGGCCTCGAATCCGCCGGGAGTGCTCGCCGCGGCTGCGTTTCCGGGCCGGGTGTGCAGCGAGGTGGCCTCGAGTTGCTCTGCCGTCATGTGGTACTTGGCGGGCGTCGGCTTGATCAGCCAGTTGCAGATGAAGCCGAGCACGAGGAGCGCGGCGAGGATGTACATCGTGATGCTGTAGGCCTGCGCTCGCGGGACACCGTGGTCGAGCTGGTATGTGCGGATGAAGTTGATGATGACGGGCCCGAGGATCCCGGCCACCGACCAGGCGGTGAGCAGCCGGCCATGAATGGCGCCGACCATGCGCGTGCCGAACAGATCCGACAGGTAGGCGGGGACAGTGGAGAAGCCGCCGCCGTACATGGAGATGTTGATGCAGAAGAAGCCGACGAACAGCGCGAGATTGCCGGTGGAGGCCGTCCAGGGAATCGACCCGTACAACAGCGTGCCCAACACGAAGAAGGTGGCGTAGGTGGCCTTGCGGCCGATGCGATCGGAGAGCGACGCCCAGAAGATCCGCCCGAGGATGTTGAACAGCGACAGCAGCCCTGCGAAGGCCGCCCCGAGGGTGGCGATCTGGGCCTTCTGTGCCGGGTTGAGCTGATCGAAGGTTGCATTCAGCCCGATCAGCTTGCCCCCGAAGACTTCCTGCAGCAGCGGCGAGGCCAGGCCGAGGATGCCGATGCCGGCGGTCACATTCAGACACAGCACCGCCCAGGTGAGCCAGAACTGCGGGGTGCGCGAGGCGACGTTCAGGTGCACGTTGTGGGTGGTCGCGAAGACATTGGCGGCCGCCGGCGGGGGATTCCACCTGGCCGGCTTCCAGCCGTCAGGGGGCAGCCGATAGCCCAGCGCACCGCCCACCATGAAGACCAGGTAGATCGCCGCGAGCG
The DNA here is from genome assembly GCA_035552975.1 of Steroidobacteraceae bacterium. Taxonomy (GTDB): domain Bacteria; phylum Pseudomonadota; class Gammaproteobacteria; order Steroidobacterales; family Steroidobacteraceae; genus 13-2-20CM-66-19. The sequence goes on along the minus strand of DATNEN010000202.1, from coordinate 12,903 downwards.
TCACGAACGTCTCCCACACGCCCACCGAGTGCGCTGTCGCGTAATGTCTCATCAGCCAATCGGCCAGCGGCGAGCCGATCATGGCCCCACCCCCGAAACCCATGATGGCCATGCCGGTTGCCATACCGCGGCGATCGGGGAACCATTTGATGAGCGTCGAGACCGGCGAGATGTAGCCCAGGCCCAGTCCGATGCCGCCGATGGCGCCGGTGCCGAGCCACAACAGCCACAACTGGTGGGAGATGACTCCGATGGCGCCGAGGAGCAGCCCGCCGCACCAGCAGGCGGCGGCCACGAGCCCGGTCTTGCGCGGCCCGGAGCGCTCTGCCCACGCTCCCCACAGTGCGGCCGAGGAGCCCAGGAAGAGAAAGAACAGGATCGGCATGACCTGCAGATCCGCGACCTGCCAGTCACAGCTCGTCGTGAACAGGCGGCCGATGAGCCCGACGTCCGCGGCGCACTTGATGGGGGTGGTGATCCCGAGGGCGTTGGTCAGGGGAAAGGTGAACACCGAGAAGCCGTAGGCCATCCCGATGCACAGGTGAATGGCCAGGGCGGCCGGGGGTACCAGCCAACGACTGAATCCCGGCCGGGCGATCGTGCGCTCGCGGGCCAGAAACCCGGGTCCTGTCAGCGCTTCTGTCGTCGACATGTGGCTGCCCCTCCAACCCGATGACGCGCGGAGCATACGGGATCGCCAACAGCCGTTGCCACCGCGGCTCGCGGGTGCGAGGCATGCCTCGCACGGGCTTGGCCGCTGGCCAAGCCCCGGTCCGACCGTGAGCGCGCATCGCGCGCGCAGCGGGCGGCAGTCCCTGCGGGAGGCACTTTCCCTCGACGTGGCGCTGAATTTCGCGTTCCGTCGAGTTTGTGTGCCGAAACTGGAGCACAGTGGCGTACTCCCCGGGGCGCCCCGGGGGTCCGGAGACGACCATGCTGACGCTGTACCACTGGGAGCCCAACGCCAACTCCGGCAAGCCGATGCTCGCCCTGGCCGAGAAGGGTGTGCCGTACCAGAGCCACTACCTCGACCTGCTGAGCTTCGACCAGCACAGCGCGCAGTATCTGCAGATCAACCCCGAAGGAACGATTCCGGCGCTGGTGCACGGCGAGCGCGTGCTCACCGAGTCGACGCCGATGATGGAGTACATCGATGCCGAGTTCGACGGTCCTGCGCTGCGGCCGAGCAGCGCGCTGGAGCGCTGGCGCATGCGTTGGTGGATGCGTTACTTCGATGCCTATTTCGCGCCTTCCCTGAGCATGATCGGCTGGAGCGTGTTCGTCGGACCGGCGGTGCGACAGCGCGACCCGCGGGAGCTGAGTGCGGCGATCGAGCGCATTCCGCTGGAGTCGCGCCGCGTTGCCTGGCGCAAGGCGATGTTCAACGAGTTCACACCCGCGGAGCTCGAGGAGTCGCGGCGGCGGGTGGTGTTCTCCATCGACGTGCTCGAGAAGCACCTGACGGCGCATCGTTGGATCGCCGGCGACACCTACTCCCTCGGGGACATCAACGGGTTCAACCTCGGCTACGCACTGCCGCTGTCGCAACCGGAGCGCTGCAACGACACGCGCACGCCGCGCATCATGGAGTGGTTGCGCAAGATCTACGAGCGGCCGGCGGCGCGCGCCACCTGGGCCAAGGCGCGGACGCAGATGGGCGAGCGCGTCAAGCTGCTCGAGCGGAGGTAGGCCATGCTCGAGCTGTATCACTGGGAACCCAACATCTACTTCCTGAAGCCGCTGATCGCGCTGTACGAGAAGCGTGCGGCGTTCACCAGCCGGTGGTTCGATCCGACGGCGTTCGAGCAGTTCGCGCCCGGCTGGCCCGGCAACACCGAGAGCGCGCTGCAGCTGGAGCGCGAGGGTCCGCTGCTGGTGCACGACGGTGCGATCGTCAGCAGCAGCTTTTTCATGCTCGAGTACCTCAACGACGCTTTGCCGGGCGTCAATCTGTGTCCCGGGGCAGCCTACGAGCAATATCGCGAGCGCGCGTGGGGCCAGGTGTTGATGGCAGTGGGGACCGGAGTCACCGCATTGGGGTGCGCCAGGTACCTGGCTCCCGTGCTGCGCCGGATGGAGCCCGCGACGCTCGCGGCGCGGCTGCAGAGCATCGAGCCCCTGGAGCGGCGGCAAGCCTGGGCTGCAGTGACCGATGGAACCTATGGCGAGGCGGCGCTCGCCGGCGTGCGCGCGAGGCTCAAGGGCCCGGTGAAGCGCATCGAGTCCACTCTTGCGGCCACGCCATGGCTGGCGGGGGCGGAGTATTCCATCGCCGACATCGATGCTTTCTCACTGCTCAACTCCCTGCCGGGGCTTGCTGCGGATGTCCTCAACCGGGGCGACACGCCACATACGCTGCAGTTCCTGGAAAGAATGCGCGAGCGTCCCGCAGTGCAGGCCGCGTTGGCCTTGAGCCGCACGGGCAGGCCGCAGGAGGCGTTCGTGCCCGGAGCGGAAGCTGCCCGCTGGGGTTGAGATCCCTGCGCGCTTCATTTCGCCGGCGTACCGAACTCCTGCGTCCAATAGATGCCGTCGGCGCTTTTGGGGTCGTAGAAGAAGGCAATGCCCATCTGCGTGAACCGCGGCCCCATGATGTTCTCGCAGTGGTGCGGGCTCTTGAGCCAACCTTCGACGACGGCCTCCGCCGTCGTGACGCCGCTGGCGATGTTCTCTCCCGCCATGCGCCACTTGTAGCCGGCGCGCGTCATGCGCTCGCCCGGGGAGCTTCCATCGCTTCCGGCGTGATCGAACAGGTCGTGCGCCGCCATATCCCTGGAATGCTCCAGCGCCACGCGCGACAGCACTGGGGATGCCTTCAGGGGCGGCGCGGGGCCGAAGGGCTCGCGGCCGCATTGGCGGCCCTCAGCACGCGCCGCGTTGGTGAGCTGCAGCACGCGGCGCTCGATTCTCTCCACATCGCGAGGTCCGGGCGGCGACAGCGGCAGCGCGAGGACGGCCCACACGACAGCCCCGTGCCGGTATGTTCCGATTTCCGTGTACTCCGGGTCGGTGACCTGCGCGCAGAGCTGCCGGCTCGCGGCGTGCTCAATGAGTGAATCCTCGGCACCCGGGATCTGCAGGGTGGCGACGGATTTCACGCGGTATCCTGTCTCCATGCTCGCCGCGCGCAGTGTCTTGCCGTCCGCGAGCAGCCGGGCCACCTTGTCGAGCTTCCTGTTCCGGTGCAGTGGCGTAGCCACACCCGGCCGGTCCGCACACCCGCGATGTCTGACAGCCATCAAGCTCGCGGCAGGATCGGCAAACGCACTCACCGGCACCGCGGCCAGCAGCAGCGCAATGAGAATCAGCGGGATCAAGCCCGCACCTGCCATCCCAGCCGACTCACAGCCCCCATTGCCCCCCGCACCCCGCCCGGCATGCCGCACATCCTACTTCATCAGGCGTCTATAGACTCGCGCGGCCTGCTTCGGTCATCGTTGCGGCATGTTGAAGCGCCGCAGACCCCCTCGAGAATTTGCCGACGGCGGCCCGTGGCGGACGGGGAACCGGTTCCATCTCATCGCCGTGAGCGAGGTGTTTTTCCAGCGCATGCTCGAAGCGATCGAGGGTGCCTGCGAGTATGTGCTCCTGGAGATGTACCTGGTCGAGTCAGGAGATCTGACTGACAAGTTCGTCGCTGCTCTGAGCACAGCTGCGCGCCGGGGGCTGAAGGTCTGCGTGGTGCTGGATGGCTTCGGCTCCCTGGGCCTGGCGACGGCGGATCGAGCGCGGCTGACAGGCGCTGGCGTGGAGCTTCGCTTCTATAACGCGCTCAGCTGGCACAAGAAGCTGCGCAACTTTCTGCGCGATCACCGTAAGCTGCTGGTCGTCGACGGGCAGCGCGCATTCGTCGGTGGCGCCGGCCTGACGGATGAATTCGCAGGCCTGCGAGGTAAGGGTCCGCCGTGGCGCGATCAGATGGTCGAGATCGCCGGTCCCGTGTTGATCGATTGGCAGCGCGCTTTTGCGCGAACCTGGCGGCGCTGCGGTGGCTCGCTGAGCCTGCCCGATCCTGCGCCCGCAGACACCGCCAGCGAGTCGGGAGCCGGGGGCCGTGTGGTGCTGAGCGAAGCCGCCGCCCGGTCAGTCCTCGCGAACGACGTGGTTCACCGCATAGCCCTGGCGCGCGAGCGCGCCTGGGTCATGAGCGCCTACTTCGTCCCGTCGAGGCGCTTTCGCAAGGCGCTGCGGCGAACGGCACGCCGCGGTGTAGACGTGCGGGTGTTGGTGCCGGGTCCTCGCACCGACCATCCCTGGGTTCGCGACGCTGCGCGCCGCTTCTATGGGAAGTTGTTGCGCAACCGGGTGCGCATCTTCGAGTACCAGCCACGCGTGCTGCACGGAAAGATGACCATCTGCGACGACTGGGTGTCGGTCGGCTCGAGCAACCTCGACCGCTGGAGCTTCAAGTGGAACCTCGAAGCCAACCAGGAGATCGTCGATGCCGCCTTTGCCGATGACGCGGCGGAGGTATTCGAGAACGACTGCCGCCAGTCCGAGGAGCTCAGCCCACGGCGCTGGTCCAGGCGTGCCCGGCTTCATCGCGTGCGTGAGCGCATCGCCGGCGCACTGGATCGCTGGCTCGACAAATGGCGACGTCCGCGAGTGCGTTAGGGCGCGGGTACCGTCGCTGGCGCATCCCGCTCCGGCGGCAGCTCCTGAGCTGGGCCCGGCGGCGGCATCGGCGTCACGGAGTACAGCTCGCTGAGGCGTACGTAGGCGAGCAGGTAGGACGACATGACTTTCATCTGCGTCTGATACGCCTGCAGGGCCTGCAGCTTGCGCTCCTCTTCCTGGGAGGTGAGCTCGAAGGCCCCTGAGGCCAATCCCTTCGCGCGCGGTGACGGATATGCCTGGCGGGTTGGGTGATAGCCGCGCGGCAACGGCCACGTCTCACCGCCATGCACGATCCAGTAGCGCAGCCTGCTCAGCTCGCCACGTTCGCTCATCGCTCGCATGGCGAGAACTCCGGCCGCCTCGTGGTCCGAGTGCGCATCGCGCGGGCTTGGAGCCAGCACGAGCGTTGGCTTCAGGCGTTGCAGCACGCTGTCGAAGTCGTGCTCCAGGCTCCTGCCGGTGTAGGGCTGGCCGGGCGACAACGCGTTGTCGTAGGGAACCACGCTCGAGCCGTTGAACTTCGAATACAACGGCGTCGCGTAGTGATCGGTGAGCAGCGACAGGACGCCACGATCCGGATAGCCCAGGAAGATCTGCCGCTCGAGCGGAATGTCGAGCACGGCGGCGGCGGCGTGCGCTTCCAGCATGCGCCGCGCGGCCAGGTCGCGCAGCTTCAGGGGCTGGCGGAAGAGGCTCTTTTCGATCACCAGCAGATCCATTTCGGAGGCATCGCCGCTGGTGATCCACACGACTCCCACCTTGCCGCCGGCCGCGTTCACCCGCTGGATCACACCGGCGCAGCACAGCGTCTCATCGTCCGGATGAGGTGCGACGACCAGCAGCGAGGTCGTGGAGTCGAATTTCGGAAAGTCGGCGAGAGGTACGGTAACCGCAGCCGGCGGCGCGGTCTGTGTGTCGGGTACGGCCGGCACGGCAGGAACGTGCGATGTCGCACCCAGCAACATCAGGAGTAGTGAGCTCAAGACAAGCGCTCGTGTCTAACGGGCCCGCGTGGAATCGACGGTGCTGCAGCCGGCCAGCTCGCGGATGGCATCGACGACCACCTGCGGACGGTCGCGCTGGATGTAGTGGCCGCTGTCCTCGACGCGCACGTGCTGCGAGTGCGGGAAGTCGGCCGCGATCTCATCCTGCATGCGCGCCTCATTGGCGCGCGCCGGGGGTGTCTCTCCCTGCAGCGCCAGGGTGCTCGAGAGGACGATGGTCGGTACGGGGCCGGGCGCCGGGCTGGCATGCACCTGCTCACCGGCGGCCGTGCTGTCGTTGAGCTCGCGCCGCATGATCCAGGGCATGAACAAAGTCACCGCCGTGCGCCCCGCGTACGGCGTGTTGGCAGAGTTGTCCACGCGCAGCCCCTGATCCCAGTGCGTGGAATCTATCAAGACCAGACCCGCGACCTCGTTGGGAAAGTTGCGTGCGAAGTACTGCATGTACAACCCGCCGAGGGAATGCCCGACCAGGATGTAGGGAGGAAGCAGGTTGCGCCGCTTGAGCTCAGAGCGCAGCTCCCCGACGATCGTTGCGGCATCGCGCGGGCCGAGCGCCGGGTCGCTGCCATCGTACCCTGCCCGGTTATAGGACACCGTGCGAGCGCAGCCGCTCGCAATTTCCGGCTGGATGCTCTTCCAGACGTCCAGAGTGTCGCCCGCTCCGGCCTCGAGCACGACGGTTTTCGGCCCGGCACCCTCGATCTTCACCCGATGATGCAGCTCGTCGGCGGGAATGGCGGCTGCGGTCGAGGCGACCACCGCCAGCAGAAGAGGGTAGAGCTTCATTGAAGAATAGAATCCCGAAGCCTCGTCAAGGTTCCTAGGGGTGCGTCGAGGTTCCTATGGTGCATCAAGACTCGGATGGGGAACGCGGTGCGGCCGCGGATTCGCGCACGATGAGCTCGTGGGCGACGAGGTGATCGACCGGGGTGCTCGATTCGCCGTCGCGGCGCCGGCGAATGTCCAGGATCAGCAGATCGAGCGCAGCCTCGGCCATCGAGGCGATCGGCTGGCGAATCGTCGTCAGCTCGGGCCACACCGTGGTGGCGATTGCCGTGTCGTCGAATCCAACCACCGACAGATCGCGCGGCACGTCCAAGCCGCGACGGTGCGCTACCGAGACTACCGCGGCGGCCATGTCGTCGTTGCTGGCGAAGATGGCGGTGGGGCGCGGCGCGGTCGCAATGAGCTTCTCCGCCGCGTCGAGTCCGGAGCGGTAGCTGAAGAATCCCTGCTCCATGATGGGCGCGTGCGGCTTGCAGTCCGCCTCGCGCAGGGCGGTCTCGAATCCGAGCCAGCGCTCGCCGCTGGCGGTCTGGTTCGGATGCCCCTTGATGAAGCCAATGCGGCGATGGCCCATCGACAGCAGGTAGCGAGTCATCTCGTACGCGGCCTTGAAGTCGTTGATCCGCACGCAGGAAGCGTCGGCGCGGAAGCGGCCGGTGGCGACCGCTACCGTGGGGATCTCGGCTTTCTTCAGCTCGGAGAGGATGACGTGCGATTCACACACCGGGGGCGGCAGGATGACGCCGGCGACCGAGCCATCGATCAGCCGGCGCACCGCGGCGCGCTCCGCGGCCGCGGAGCTGACTTCGCACTTCTCCAACAGCAGGTGTGCGCTCTTGCGGCTTCCCTCATCCAGTGCGCCGAGCAGGAACTCGCTCAAGTAGGCGGCACTGGGGTTGCTGTACAGCAGTCCGATGCGCGCACTCTGCGCTCCGGCGAGGCTTCTTGCGGCCGGATTGGGTGCGTAACGCAGATCTTTCACGGCGGCGAGCACCGCCGCGCGCGTCGCTTCACGTACGTTCGGTTCGCCGTTCACGACGCGCGACACCGTCATGGGCGATACGCCGGCCCGCTTGGCCACGTCGTGAATCGTCGTGCCGCGTTTCACCCCCCTGCCGCTCTTGCGCAGGGTCGCCCGCCCGGAACTCATGCGCACCTCTTTTGTTGCGAATCCCGGGTATGAATTGTGCACCACGTACCGGGCGGTGAAGCCACTTTTTCCGCTGGCGGCTGGTGCACCGGGTACCCTCAGTGCCCTTCAGCGAGTCCGCCATCCCCCAAGTGGGCGGGCAGCCCCGACCCGTCCACGTCAAATGGAGGTCACCCCGGTGAGGTCTCCTCGCTATCCAGCTCCCACGCTGTCACGTCGCGCTGCCCTTGTCGCGGGAGTCGCCGCCGGCGCGGCATGGGCCCTGGCAGGGGCGGCGGACGCACCGAATCCGCGCTCCCTGCCCCTCATCCGCAAGCCGATCCCTTCGACCAAGGAGATGCTCCCGGTAGTGGGCGTCGGCACGAACAACTTCACAGCCGCCTCGCCCGAGGAGCGCGCGGCGCGCCGCGCAGTGCTGCAGAAGTTGCCCGAATTGGGTGGCTCCGTCGTCGATACGGCGGCGATCTACGGCCAATCGGAGCAAGTGATCGGCAAGGACATGACCGAGCTGCACCTACGCGACAAGCTGTTCCTGTCCACCAAGGTCTGGGTGCGTGGGGGCGGGGTGGAGCAGGGCAAGATGCAGATCGAGGCGTCCTTCAAGAACCTGCAGACCCCGAAGATCGACCTGTTCCACGTCCATAACCTGGCCTTCATGGACGCCATGATCCCGCTGCTGCAGGACCTGAAGCATCAGGGCCGCATCCGCTACGTCGGCATGACTACCTCGTTCACGGGCCAGCATGCCCAGATGCTGGCGGCGATGCAGGCGCATCCGGTGGACTTCATCCAGATCGACTATTCGATCGGCAACCGGGCGGCGGCGGGCGACATCCTGCCGCTGGCGCTGGACAAGGGCATCGCGGTGATGCTGAACATCCCGTTCGGGCGTGCAAACCTGCTGCGCAAGGCCAGCGCCCATCCTCTGCCGGACTGGGCAGCAGAGATCGACGCCACCAGCTGGGCACAGGTGATGTTGAAATACGCGCTCTCGCACCCGGCCGTGACGTGCGCGGTTCCAGGCACGACCCAGGTGGCGCACCTCGAGGACAATCTTGCGGGCGGTCGTGGCCGGCTTCCGGACGCCGCCCTGCGGCGTCGGATGGAGCAGGCCTGGGACGCTCTGGGCTGAGGACCATCACGATGAGTAGACCGCGTTTTCATCTCGCATTTCCGGTGCGCGACCTCGAGGAGGCGCGCCGTTTCTACGGCGGGCTCCTGGGATGCCCGGAAGGGCGCTCCTCGCCGCAGTGGGTGGACTTCGATTTCCACGGGCATCAGATCGTCGCGCACCTGTGCCGGGAGCAGGGCGCGGTGGGCTCGAGCGAAGTGGATGGAGAGAACGTGCCGGTGCGGCACTTCGGGCTCATCCTGAGCATTCCCGACTGGCAGCGCGTGACCGCCAAGCTCAAGGCCGCCGGCACGTCATTTATCATCGAGCCGCAAATCCGCTTCGTGGGCCAGCCGGGGGAGCAGGCGACCTGCTTCTTCCTGGATCCGTCCGGCAATGCGCTGGAGCTGAAGGCATTCGCCGACGAAGCAATGATCTTCGCCAGGTAGCTCGGCCGCCGCGCCTGCCGAGCGGCGGCGGGCGGGGCACCGGTGGCCGCAGCGCTGTCTCTCCCTGAGGACATGTCCGCCGCGGCGGCGACGTCGTACGCTTGCGTACGCGATGTATGAGCGGCTCGTCATTCCGGACCAGGAACTGGCGGAGGAGGAGATTCCTGCCGCGCACCGGTGGTGGACGTTTGCCGCGCGTTTCAACGTCGCTCCGGCTCAGAGCGTGCCTATCGTTCGCCTGCACGAGGGCCAGTCCGAGGCGGTCATGATGCGCTGGGGATTCGTGCCTTCGCCGGTGAAGGAGGCGGTCACCAAGCTGGGCGCCGCGCGCATCAACAGCAGGGTTCTGGAGAGCTCCAAGGACTTCGGGAAAGCGTGGCTGCACGGCCAGCGCTGCATCGTTCCCGTGGCGGGTTTCTACGTGTGGCAGCGGGCTCCGCAGGGCTTTCGCCGTCCGTACTATGTACGGGCGGTCAATCGCAGGGTGTTCGGCGTCGCGGCCGTGTGGTCGCGCGCGGTCACGCTCGACGACGATGTCATCGAGAGTTGCGCGCTGGTGATGGTCGCCGCCAATCGCCTCATGGCCGAGATCGACAATGTCGGCAGGCGCATGCCCGCCATTCTCACTCGCGAGAGCTACCAGGGCTGGCTCAGCGCATCGCCGGACGAAGCGCGCGGCTTACTCCGGACGTATCCCTCCTCGCGCATGCTCAGTCACCCCGTCAGTCCGCGCGTCAACTACCTGAAGTACGACGATCCCGCTTTGATCCGGCCCACGACGTAGGGCGCGCTTCGGCTACGGCGCGCTCCCGGGGGCGACGTGGGACCGTTCGAGTGACGGCGCCTGCGGGCAAGCTGCTGCGGATGCCATCACGCTCCTGGGCGCCCATGCGGATTTGCTGCCACAATTCGCGCTTCCTCGTGTGCTTGAGGTCATGCGGTCATGAAGCTGTTCTATTCGCCGGCGTCGCCCTTTGCCCGCAAAGTGCGCGCGGCCGCGATCGAGCTCGGTCTGTCGGACCGCCTGGAGCTGGAGACCATCGACACCGCTCCGGGAAAACCGAACCGCGCCTACGCACAGGCGTACAACCCATTGCGCAAGATTCCGGCGCTGCTGTGCGACGACAGCACGACCGTCTACGACTCCACGCTCATTTGCGAGTATCTCGATAGCCTTGCCGGAGGCGGTCGGATCGTGCCCCGGCAGGACGCCCCGCATCGCTGGCGCGTCATGACCAACCACACTCTCGCGCAGGGCATGACCGAGGCCTGCATTTTGATCCGCTACGAGACGGCGGTGCGACCCGAGGAGCGCCGCTGGCAGGTCTGGATGGACGATCAGTGGGACCGCATCGAGTCGGGCCTGCAGTGGTTCACCCATAACAGCGCAGAGCTGTCCGATCCGATCAACATCGCGCACCTCGCCCTCGGAAGCCTCCTCGGGTACATCGATTTCCGCATGCCCGAGCGCGCCTGGAGGTCACGCTTTCCGCTCGTCAAGGACTGGTATGAACGCGTGGAGCGACGGCCCTCGTTTCAACAGACGCGCCCCGTAGCCCCGCCTGCGGCGGCCGCGCACGCGCCCGGGGCCAAGTAAGTCGCCATGCGTTTGCGAAGCCTGCTTTGCGCGCTCAGTTGCGCCGCGCTCACAGCCTGCGGCGGCGGCAAACCGGCCCCTGCACCCCCGCCGGACGCCAACGCTCAGTTTGCTGCGGCCGAGCACGAGTATGTCGTGTACTTCATGCAGCAGTTTCCGGTCGTCGCGACCTACCTCGGCGGATCGGCATTCGATGCGCAGTTGACGGACATCGACGGCAAGCTGCGCAACGACTCCTTTGCCGCGCTCAACATCGAGGATGTCCAGCTGGCTGAATTCCGCGATCGCTTCAGGGCGCTCGATCCGACCCAACTGGCGCCGCGCCACCGCGTCGACCGCCTGGTCGCCCTCGCCGAGATCGAATTTCTCCTGCACCAGCACGAGGTGTTGCGTCATCAGGAGCGGGCGCTGGACTCGTACGTGGATTCGGCGTTCCGCGGCGTCGACTGGCAGATTCAGGGCATGACGCCGACCGGCGCCACGACCTACGGCACCGATGCCGAATGGCAGCAGGTGATTGCCCGCACCCGCGCGGTGCGCCCGTACCTCGCGACGGCGGAAGGGGAGATCGCGGCGGGTGTGGCATCGAAGAACACCCCGGACTGGCGCGTGCTGGTCGAGTTCGGGCTGCAGAGCACGCTCGCCGATGCGGACTACTTCTCCAAGACACTCCCGCAGCTGGCCGCGACGGACATCGTCTCGCCGAATCGCGACAAACAGGTTGCGGAGCTGCAGGCGGCAGGCAACGAAGCGGCGGCGGCTTACGTGCACCTGCGTGATTATCTGGTCGGGACGTTCTTCCAGAAGACCGACCCGCATGGCCGGTCCGATCTGAAGCCTGAGTACCGCGCCGATCGCTACGCCCTGGGCGCGAAGGAATACGACTGGGCGCTCCGCAACAACCTGCGACTCAAGCAGACCTCTGCGGAGCTGTACGAGCAGTCGTGGCCGATCGTGCAGCAGACGCAGGCGGAGATGGTTACGCTCGCTCGCGAGATCGCCAGGAGTCACAAGTGGCACGCGCCCGCGGACGGTCCTGGTGCGGTTCGCACGGTGTTCGAGAAAGTCAGCCTCGCCGCACCCAGGAACGACGATGAAATGGTGGAGGCGTACCGCAAGACAGGCGAACGCCTGGTCGCTTATGCGCGCATGACGGGCTTGTTCGATGTCCCGCCTGACTACAAGCTCGATGTGACCGTCACGCCGCCGCCGCTGCGCGCCTCGATCGAGAGCGCCGCCTACTATCCGGCTCCGCCGTTCAAGAAGACCGGGGTCGGTCGCTTCTATGTCACTCCGACCGGCAACGATCAGGCGGCGCTGCGCGAGGAGCACAACGACGCTGCGCGCGCGGATCTGGCCGCTCACGAGGGCTTCCCCGGTCACGACTGGCACTACAAGGTCATGACGCAGTACCGGAACGGAATCTCGCCCATCCGCTGGCTGACTCCCGGCGCGGTCGAAGATTCCTCCTCGATGTGGCAGGACTCGATGGCCGCCGAAGGCTGGGCGTTGTATTCCGAGGCCCTGCCGGCCGAGCCGCAAGCGTCGGCCCCGAACGGCTTCTACACGCCAGAGGAGCATCTCTACGAGCTGCGCGGCAAGCTCGAGAGGGATTTGCGAGTGCGCATCGACACGGGCATTCACACCGGACAGATGCCGTTCGATGAGGCGGTGAGCCTCTTCTCCCAGGTCGTGGATTTCCTGCCCGGCTCGTGTCAGGACGCCAGGGCCTTGAAGCTGGATGCCAAGCGCGCCAGCTGCACTTCCGCGGTCGCCGCCGTGACCCGCTACTCGCGCTGGCCCACGCAAGCGATCACCTATCGGCTCGGCAAGGAGCAGATCCAGGAGCTGCGCAAGCGCGCCGAGCAGAAGCTCGGCGAACGCTTCTCAGCCAAGCGCTTCCACCTGGAGTTCATGAAGCAGGGGACGATTCCCGCGGGCTACTTCGCCGATCAATTGCTCGAGGGCATGAACTAGCTCAGGGCGACGCTCCTTAGTGCTTTCGAGGCTTTGACAGATAGTCGTTGCGGTCAGCCGAGCGCACATGCACCTGGGAGGTGCTGCGTCCGCGTGCGAGGGTGATGGGAATATCAGACCCTGCAGGTCCGACGCTCCATACCTTGCGAAACAACTCCCCGAGATCCGTCACGGGCTGGCCGGCGACCTCGAGAACAACGTCACCCACC